>DASUFZ010000132.1:0-52006 GCA_036274295.1 Myxococcota bacterium | reverse complement strand
ACCACGAAGTTCGGCGTCGTCGGGCTCTCCGAGTCGCTGCGGCAGGAGCTCGCGCCGCACGGCATCGGCGTCACCTGCATCTGCCCCGGCATCATCGACACGCCGATCACGCGCACGGCGAAGCTGGTCGGCGCCGCCGCCAGCGAAGACGTGCGCAAGCGCATGGTCGACACGCACCAGCGCCGCGCCTACACGCCGGCGAAGGTCGCGCTGGGCGTGCTGCACGCCATCGAGCGCAACCGCGGCCTCGCGCCGATCACGTCCGAGGCCTGGCTGATGTACTCCGCGAAGCGCTTCGCCCCGGGGCTGTGGGAGCGCCTCATGCTGTGGACGGCCCGACGCCAGCGCCGCGCGAGCGGCATCGACTCTCCTAACTAGCGGGAAGCGAGGCGCAGGAAGTCGCGGGGCCACGCCGCGACGAGATCGACCCAGCCCCAGCGCATGGGGATTCGCGCCGGATCTCCCTCGCAGAGCTCCCACGCGAGGAATCCGAGCGCGGACCAGGTGTGCAGGGCGCGTAGGCGGTTGCGATCCAGCCCTACGCCGCGCTTCACCTCGTACTCCCGGATCATCGCCTCCGCAAAGGGCTCGAAGGTGTACGCGTAGCGGAGGTCCCGGTGTGGATCTCCGATCCGCGCCTGGGTGAAGTCGAAGGCGCCGACGACCCGCCTGCCCGCATCCGCGAAGCCCGCGTTGTGGTGGGAGAAATCGTCGTGGAGCAGGACCGGCTCGAGCGCCTCCGCGTGGAGGCTGGGTGCGATCCGGAGCAGATCGACGAGGAGACTGCGACGCGCGGGGGTGTCGAGGCGCTCGCGAAGGCGCTCCTCGACCCAGCGCGCAGACGGAGGCCAGAACCCGCGCTCGAAGCCGAGCGCGCTCGCGGTCGCGAAGGGAAGCGCCGCGTGGAGCTCGGCGAGGAAGCGCCCGAACTGGCGCGCGACCCGCTCCTGCGACGCCGGGTCCAGGCGCTCCCAGTCGGTGTAGAGGATGGGCTCGCCAGGGGCCTTGCGGAGGACGTCGAACGCCCCGCCGGGCTCGACGAACACGGGTGCGGGAATGCCGAGCGAGACGCGACCGTGCAGGTAATGGAGCAGCCGATGCTCTCGCAGGAAGAGCGGCCGGACCCACGCGGCATTCGCGCGTCGGACGACGTGGTCGTGGCCGATCGACCAGACCGTCTTCTCCTCGCTCCACGATCGCTCCTCGATCGGCTCGCCCACGAGCCGAGGCGCCCCGACCGCGAGCAGGGATTCGACTTCCTCGATCTCTCGCGGCATTAGGCCGAGCCGTCCTCGCGTAACAGGCTCTCCGACCGCGCGATCCGCCACTCCGCGTGGGCGAAGTCCGCGCCCGGCCAGACGGTGCGCAGCCAGCCGAGATGCGTCACGACGGCGATCACCGGCTGCGGCGACGTCGCCACCCAGTCCGCCAGCGCTGCGCGCGCCCGCTGCGCCAGCCGCGCCAGGCTCTCGGCGCCGCCCGCGCAGGCCTCGAGATCGCCGCCGTCGAAGCGTGCCAGCAGCTCGGCGTCCACGCGCGTGATCTCCTCCCGCGTGCGGCCGCCCCAGCGGCCGACGTCGAGCTCGCGCAAGCGCGGATCGGCGATCGGCTCGAGTCCGAGGGCGCGCGCGAGCGTCTCGGCGGTGGCGCGCGCGCGGCGCAGGTCGCTGGTCACGATGCGCAACACCCCGGCGTCGCGCAGCGATTCTGCGAGCAAGTCGGCCTGCGCGAGGCCGCGCGCGGAGAGCGGCGGGTCTTCCTGCCCCTGCCAGCGCCCCTCGGCGTTCCAGACCGACTCGGCGTGGCGGATCAGCACGACCTCGCTGGCGCTCACGGGCGCGGACCATACGGGCGCACGCGTCCGGCGTCACGCGACGCGCGCCGCCGGCCACTGATCTGCTGGAGTCCCCCGTGATCTCCTGGAGTCCCCCCGTGATCGCGTCGCGCCGCCGCTTCGAGCACCTGCTGGTCGAGATCTCGGTCGCCGTCGACGCGCGCATCTCGCGCTACGCGCTGTGGCTGCGCCTGCGCGAGGAGGACATGGATCCGGAGGCGCTCTCGCGCACGGACGCCCTCGCCTTCTGCGACGGCGCGCTGCCGGGCTTCCTGGCCGAGCGCAGGCTCGCCCTCTCGGAGCGCGAATGGCGCCGCCTGATCCGCAAGGTCGGGCGCTTCGATGCCGAGCTGCCGACGCCCGAAGAGCGCCTCAGCCGCTGGGCCTGAGCACCTGCTCGAGGATGCGCGCGCGCAGCCCGCGCAGCGCGCGGCCGCGATGCGAGATCTCGTTCTTCTGCTCTTCGGGGAGCTCGGCCATGCCCGCGCCGAGCTCGCTCGACCAGAACACCGGGTCGTAGCCGAAGCCGCCGTCCCCGCGCGGCGCCTCCAGGATCGTGCCCGGGCATTCGCCGCGCGCCGTCCAGGCGCGGCCGTCGGGGAGCGCCAGCGCCGCGACGCACACGAAGCGCGCGCGCCGCGCCTCGCCCGTGCGGCCGCGCAGCGCCGCGAGCAGATGCGCGACGCGGCCGGCGTCGTCGAGGCCGGGACCGCCGTAGCGCGCCGAGTGCGGCCCCGGCGCGCCGCCGAGGCCCTCGACCTCGAGGCCCGAGTCGTCGCCGAGCGCGGGCATTCCCGACCGCGCGGCCGCGACGCGCGCCTTGGCCAGCGCGTTCTCCGTGTAGTCGTCGCCCTCCTCGGGCAGCGCGACGCGCGGGAAGTCGCGCAGCGAGTGGAGCGTGACCGGCAGGTCCCCGAGCAGCGCGCGCAGCTCGCGCAGCTTGCCCGCGTTGCCGGTCGCGACCAGCAACGCGCTCACGCTCTCACGCGCGCGATCGCCTCGGCCTGGCGCGCAGTGAGCTCCGCCGTCCCGCGCAGCGCGAGAGCGGTCATGGCCGAGAGCTGCTCGGCGCTGAACACGCCGCTCTCGCCGGTGCCCTGCACCTCGACGAGCCGCCCGCTGCCGGTCGCGACCACGTTCATGTCGACCTCGGCGCGCGAGTCCTCTGCGTACGGGAGATCGAGCACGATCTCGCCGCCGACGATGCCGACCGACACCGCGGCGACGCTGTCGCGCAGCGCGGAGCGCGCGATGGCGCCGCGCGCGACGAGACGGCGGTCGGCGAGGGCGAGCGCCACGTAGGCGCCCGTGATCGACGCGCAGCGCGTGCCACCGTCGGCCTGCAGCACGTCGCAGTCGATCCACAGGGTGCGCTCGCCGAGCGCGCCGAGATCTGCCACCGCGCGCAGGCTGCGTCCGATCAGACGCTGGATCTCGAGGCTCCGCCCCGACGCGCGCCCGCGCGTCGACTCGCGCTCGCTGCGCGTGTCGGTCGAGCCGGGCAGCATCGCGTACTCCGCGCTGATCCAGCCCTGGCCGCGGCCCTGGAGGAAGCGCGGCACCGACGCCTCCTCGCAGACGGTGCAGAGCACGAGCGTGCGGCCGAAGCGGCACAGCACCGACGCGAGCGGGTTCTCGATGAAGTCGGGCTGGAGCTCGACCTTGCGCAGCGCGTCCGCGGCGCGGCCGTCGCCTCTCATTTCGCCTCCGCGGGGCTCGCCGGCGTGCCGGCGCCGAGGCGCTGCGCGTGGCCGCGCCCGTAGTCGACGATTGCGCGCTCGAGCGCCGCGACGATCTCGCGGAGCCCGTCGGCGCTCTTCATGTGCGCCTCCTCCTCGCGGCTCGTGATGAAGCCGATCTCGACGAGCGAGGCCGGCATCTGCACGCCGGTCAGCACGACGAAGAGCGCCTGCTTGACGCCGCGCGAGCGCGGCGCCGCAGCCGCGAGCTGGCCCTGGATCTCGTGCGCGAGCAGGCTCGACTCCTGGAGGTGCTCGGTCGCGATCAGATCGCCGATCAGCGCGATGAAGGGGTCGTTCACGGCCGCGATGCCGGTGGCCGCCTCGCCGAACGCCTCGTTCTCGCGCGCCGCCACGCGCTCGGCGGCGGCGTCCGTCGGCGAGAGCGCGAGGAAGAAGGTCTCGGTGCCGCGGCTGGCCGGGTCCTCGGCCGCGTTGGCGTGGATGGAGACGAAGAGATCGCCGCGCGCGTCGTTGGCGATCGCGGTGCGCTGCTCGAGCGGCACGAAGACGTCGCGCGTGCGCGTGTGGACGACGCGCAGCCCGCGCGCGCTCAGCTTCTCGCCGAGCGCGCGGGCGACGCGCAGGACGAGATCCTTCTCGTAGGTGCCGCCGGGGCCGCGCGCCCCGCCGTCCTCGCCCCCGTGGCCGGCGTCGAGCACGACCGTGTCGAAGGCGTCCTCGGCGCGCACCGGAGCCGCTGCCGACGCGGCGAGCGCCGCTGCGCACACACATGCCGCGAGCGCCGCGGTCCGCTGCTGCATCGAAGCCCCCGAAGGGCCGACCTTATTTGCCAGACCCACTGGATGCAACCTCGGCCTGCTTGCCGGGGCGGCGCGCCGCGGCTTTGTCGGGTAAACACCGGTCGCGTCGATCCGAGAGACTCCGGCACGCACCCGCGGCCGGGATGATCGTCGCGCCGAGGGCTGCGTGCGCCGTCGTTGGATCCTCCTCGCCATCCTCGTCTGCACCCTTCCGGCCCTGGCCCACGCCGCGCTGCCGCGCGTCGCGCGCCCGAGTCTGCCGAGCAAGGGCAAGTCCGCCGTCGACGCGCGCGGCCTGATCTTCTTCCTCGCGCTGAAGGACGGCGGCGTCGCCGCGGTGGGAACTGCCCACACGTTCACGCCGGCCGACGTCGCGCGCGCGGGGCGCACCGATTTCTATCTCGGCACGAGCCTGAAGCGGGTCGGCAGCTCGTCGAAGTTCCTCGTCCCGCCCGGCCGGCCGTTCAGCGCGCCGGGCGCGAGCCTGCGTGAGGACTTCTGGATCTACGCGCTCGACGCGGAGCCGCAGGGTGTCGGGCATCTCGAGGCGGATGCCGCGCCGATCAAGGTCGGCGAGCGCGTCGCGATCCTCGGCGTGCAGGAGCGCGGCAAGCGCGACGAGGAGAATCTCTTCGGCGGCGTGGTGTCGTCGACGCCGACGCGCCTCGAGATCGATCTCGACCTGCCAGGAACCTTGAAGGGCTGGGGCGGCGCGCCGATCCTGCGCGTCTCCAACCAGAAGGTGATCGGCATCGTCGAGGCGCACGTCTCGCACGAAGGCGTGTCGCGCGTGATCGCCGCGCCGATCGGCGGCGTGGTCGAGGCGCTTGCGAAGCCGTTGCCCGCCGCGCAGGGCGCCTTCGCGCGCTTCTCCGACGTGAAGGGAGCCGAGCCGCCGCCGCCCCCGCCGGCGATCGGCACCGCGCAAGCGGGCCCGCGCGCGCACGCGCCGGTGCTCGACCAGCGCGCGGACGACCCGACGAACGTGGAGGTCGAGGTCGAGTATCCGCCGCCCGGCTCGGTCGTCGGCAACTCGGCCTGCGGCGTCTTCGTCGCCGGCCAGGCGCAGGCCGCGCGCGGCGCCAAGCGGCGCTTCGACGTCGTGATCGTGCTCGACACCTCGCGCTCGACGATCGACCCGGCCGGCACCGACATCAACGGCAATGGCGTCGTCGGGCGCCAGCGCCTCGGCGGTCTCGGCACCATCTTCGGCTCCGGCAGCACGGACCCCGGCGATTCGATCCTCGCCGCCGAGGTCGCCGGCGCGAAGCAGCTGCTCCACGGGCTCAGCCCGCGCACGACGCGCGTCGGTGTGGTGGCGTTCGCGGGCGACGTGCCCGGCACCAGCCGGCGCTCGCGGCCCGCCTACACGCTCGTCGCGCTGACCAACGAGTACGAGCGCGTGGAGGCGGCGCTCGACGAGGTGCTGGCGACGGAGCCCGAGGGCAACACGCACATGGCGGCCGGCGTCGACCAGGCGACCATCGAGCTGTCCGGGTTCCGTGGTGCGGCCTCGCGCCACGACCCCGACTCGGAAAAGGTCGTCTTCTTCTTCACCGACGGGCAGCCGACCCTGCCCTACGGACCGGAGGCGGAGGCCGACAACGTGCGCGCGGTGCTGCGCGCGGCGAACCGCGCGCGCAAACAGAACGTCCGCATCCACTCCTTCGCGGTCGGCCCCGAGGCGCTCGAAGGTCCGATCGCGACGGTAGAGATGGCGAGCCGCACCGACGGCTACTTCACGCCCGTTCGCCACCCGGGCGATCTCGCGGACGTCGTCGAGGAAGTGAACATCGCGAACCTGGAGAGCGTGGACCTCCAGAACCACACGACGAAGAAGCCCGCGCGCTACTTCCGCGCCACGGCCGACGGCTCCTGGGCCGGCTTCATCGACCTCGACAACGGCAAGAACCTGCTGAACGTGAAGGCCATCGCCGACGACGGCGCGACCGCGAACAAGGACTTCGACGTGCGCCTCGAGCCGAACGCCAAGTCGCCGCCGGTGCCGAAGGAGCTCGCCGCGCGCCGGAACCACCTGCTCGAGGAGTGCCTGCGCGATCTGAAGCGCCGCCGCGTCACCGCGGAGCAGGACGCCGCCGAGAAGGTGCGCCGCGAGCTCGAGCTCGACATCGAGAAGGAGCGCGAGAAGGCCAAGCAGCAGGCCGACCAGCAGCGCAAGGAGCTCGAGCTCGAGGCCGTCGGCGACGACGAGGTCGATCAGGACAAGGACTAGCGGGCGCTGCTAGTGCGGCGCGGCGGCGTAGCGGCCGTCGCGGACGCTCCAGTCGGCGACGTCCGTGAAGACCTTCAGCGGGACCCAGTCCGGCAGCTCGGACATGTGCGGCATGCCGGTCGTCATCGCGCCGGTCGGGTCGATCACCCAGGGATCGTTCGGGTTCTCGAACCAGAGCGTCACCATGTGGTGCTGGCCGTCGGTGCGGCGCACGACGATCGCGCGGAAGACCTGGTCCTGCGGGAAGCCGAGCTCGCGCAGGAAGTGGAAGACGAGCAGCTCGAGACCGTCGCAGTCGTCGCCGTTGCGCTCGAAGGTCTCCTCGAACGTCGCCCAGTGATCGATCGGGCCATCGGCGATGTAGTGATCGCGCGCCTGGTCCTGGATCCACTTCGCGACGTTGCGGGCGAGCTCGCGCCGCTCCTCGTCGCGGAAGGCGTCGTACTTCGCGCGCAGGTCGCCGAGATGCTCGGGGTCGACGTGCGACGCGGCGTTCGGGTCGGGCGCCGAGACGCGCTCGCGCTCCTGCCAGCCGCGGATCTTGAGGCTCCACGCGTCGCCCGGAGACGGCGCGGCGAAGTACTGGTAGAGGCTCATCGGCGGCCCCAGCGACGACGAGCACCCGCCTCCGAGGGAGAGGCAGGCGAGCAGTGCCGCGATGCGAGCCGGTCCGCGCAGACGTCCGCGCATGCGGGGCCTATCGGCCGCGCCGGCGCCGTCCCTTAGCCCTAACTAGGCGGATTCAAAGGATAAAGAGGCGGAGCAAGACGAAATCGACTGCGCTCGCAGAAGCCCGAGGCCCTCTTCTGCCGGTGCGTGGACCCGCAACGCGCAGGCAGGCGCGAGCTAGGCGGGGATGTTGCAGGCCCGCGCGAGACCGAAGAGCACCCACAGGAACAGCACGATCACCGGGATGCCGCCGAAGATGTAGAGGATCGACACGAAGTCGACCTTGCCGCGCGGTTCTTCCTGCAAGAGCTCCCCTCCTGGTCGCGAAGGCGGCGGAAGCTAGCGAAGATCCGCTCGGCGTCGACGGCTCTACGCGCTCGCGCGGTCGGCGCTTCAGGCGCTCGCGCGCTCGGCGCGCAGGCTCCGCACGGAGCGGACGAGCGAGTCGAAGCGCGCGCGCTGCTTCGGCTCGAAGCAGAGGCCGAAGGCGTCGCGCAGCCGCTCGGGCAACAGCGCCGCCGTGATGAGGCGCACCTGCGCCGCGTCGGCGAGACCGGGCGGCGGCGTCAGCACCGCGTCGGCGATCTCGCGCGCGACGGGCGTGACGAACAGGGTGTCGCCCTCGACGCAGCCGTCGAACCAGGCGCGAAAGGCGGCGTAGTCGCGCGGCAGGGCCTCGGGCGGCGCGCCGAGCAGCCGCGCGATCGCGCACTGCTCGGCGTAGTAGCCGTCGCGCGCCTCGGGCGAGAGCGGCTCGACGAACCCCTCGTACCCACACACGGCCGTGTCGACGAGCGTCGCCCACACCCAGATCATCAGGTCGACCTCGCGGCCGTCGTAGGGCGTTCCGGCCGCATAGCGCCCGGCGTCGGCGGCGAGCGCCCCGCGCACGCGCGCGTGCGCCCGCTCGACGGAGCGCGCCGCGGCGAGCGCGGCCGCGCGGTCGCCGAAGGCGATCGCGTGCATGGCGGCGAGCGTCCGCTGGAGGCGTCCGAACGGATCGGTGCGGAAGCTCGAGTGCTCCGCGACGCCGGCGGCGACGAGCGGATGCGCGACCTCGAGGAGCAGTGCGCGCCCGCCGCCGAGGATCAGCGCGGATTCGGCGTGGATCCGGCGCAGCCAGCCGCCGTTGCGGAACAGTCCCTCGCGCGCGGGCGGCAGCGGGTCGATCCCGGTGCGCGCGAGCAGCGCGTCGTCGTCGCGGGGGAGCGCGGCCAGGGGCATGGCGCTGCAAGTTAGCGCGGCCATACTGCGCGACGGGTGAGGGGAACGGCGCTTCGCACGCTCTCGATCGTCGCGTTGCTCTACGTGGTCGAGGGCTTTCCGATGGGCATCTATGCCGATGTCCTGCCCGTCTTCCTGCGTCGTCACGCGCTCTCGACGACCGCGATCGGGCTGCTCTCGTCGCTCTCGATCGCATGGGCGCTGAAGGTGTTGTGGTCGCCGCTCGTCGACCGCTACGGCGAGCGGCGGCGCTGGATCACCGGCGCGCTGCTCATGATGAGCGCGTGCCTCGCCGCCCTCGGCGCGGGCGATCCGCTCTCGCTCGGCGGCGCGCTCTGGCTCGCGATCGGCGCCTTCTGCGTCGCGTCCGCGACCCAGGACATCGCGATCGACGCCTACACGATCGCGCTGGTGCCGCGCGGCGAGGAGGGCCCCGTCAATTCGGTGCGCGTGATCGCGTATCGCGTCGGGCTGATCGCCTCGGGCGGCGCCCTGCTCTTCCTGCCGCGCTGGATCGGCTGGCCGGGAACCTTCGCGGTCGCCGCGGGCGCCTTCGTCGTCATGGCGCTGACGGTGCAGGTCTGCCCGCGCCTGCCCGTTCCCGACTCGACCCGCCGCGAAGCCCTCTTCCCGGTGCTGCGCCGCTGGCTCGACCGGCCGGGCGGCGTGTCGGTGCTGCTCTTCATCCTGCTCTACCGCGTGGGCGACCGCGCGATGGGTCCGATGGTGAAGCCGTTCTGGGTCGACCGCGGCTTCACGGACGAGGAGATCGGGCTCGTCTCCAACACGCTCGGCGTCCTCGCGACGATCGCCGGCGCGGGTGTCGGCGGCCTGGTCGTCGCGAGGATCGGCATCGCGCGCGCCCTGCTCGCGCTCGGCGCGGCGGCCCTCCTCTCGAACCTCGGCTACGCCGCAGCGGCGCTGCCGCACATGGGACGCCCGCCGGTGTATGCGGCGTCGCTGCTCGAGTCCTTCTGCTCCGGGCTGGCCAGCGTCGCCTTCCTCTCGTACCTGATGCGCATCACGCAGAAGGAGCACGCCGCGGTGCAGTACGCGCTGTTGACGGCGATCTATGCGCTGTCGGGCTCGCTGGTGGCCGCCCCGTCCGGGTGGTGGGTCGAGCGGGTCGGCTACGCGGCGTGGTTCACGATCACGGCGCTGCTGGCGCTTCCCGCCTTCGTCTTCCTGCCCGGCGCGCGCGCCTGGCTCGACGCGGCGGACCTCACAGGTCCGGGGCCGGCTTCGGCTTCGCAGGGGCCGCATCCGGCGGGCGGATCCAGTCCTCCGGAACCCCTGCCAGGTTCGCCTCCACCTCGAGATCGGTGAGGCGCCGCTCGGCGCTGCCGAGCTCTTCGCGCTGCTTGCGGATCTCCTGGCGCAGCCGGTACGACACGGGCGAGTTCTCCGCGTTGGCGGCCTGCGCCCCGGGCGCCGACATCTGCCAGTTCTCGGTTCCCTTCGCGAGCTCGCCGAGCTCCTGCTGCGCCTTGTCGATGGCCTTCTGCGCCGCGTCGACGTCGCCGCGAGCGGTGGCGAAACGCTGCTCCCACTCCTGGCGCGTCGCGCCGCCCACACGCGCCTCCCCGACGGCCGAGCCGGCCGGCGGGAGCTTCAGCAGCGAGTCCAGGCCGACCGCCGGTGCCTTGCCCGGCGGCGCCGGCGGCGGCGGATCCGCCTGCGCTGCGCCGGCGACGAGCAGCGCGAGAGTCGCTCCGAAGCGCGCGAGGCCGGGTCTCATCAGGCCGCGCAGTCTAGCCGATCGACCGGGTCTCCCCTTCGGGGAGGACACGCAGCTTCGCGGTCAAGGCCGGCCTCCGATCGCCGATACGCCCTGAGCGACGGGCGGGCCGCGAGCCCCGGGGTTTCGAAAGTAGGGACGATGGATCGCGAGAAGCTCCACCGACTGCTTCGGCTCGGCATCGAGAAGGGCGCGTCGGACATCCATTTCCAGGTCGGCTACCTGCCGCTCTACCGCTTCAACGGCGACCTCGTCGAGCTCCGCTACAAGGTGCTCTCCGCGAGCGACACCGAGGCGATCGCGCGCATGCTGGTCGAGAGCGATGCGTCTCCGACGTCGCAGCTCGACTTCAACGAGCTCGATCTCGCCTACGAGCTGGCGAACGAGGGCCGCTTCCGCGTCAACATCTCGCGACAGCGGCGCTGCTTCAACATCGTGCTGCGCGTGATCCCGCCGCAGATCCGCACCTTCGAGGAGCTGAACCTGCCGAGCGTGCTGCGCGACCTCGCGCAGATGCGGCGCGGCTACGTGCTCATCACGGGCGCGACGGGCATGGGCAAGAGCACGACGCTCGCGACCATGATCGAGGAAGTCAACCGCGTGCGGAAGGCGAAGATCGTGACCATCGAGGATCCGATCGAGTTCGTCTTCAAGCACGACAAGAGCATCATCACGCAGCGCGAGATCGGCACCGACACGGCGGACTTCCCCGACGCCCTGCACGCCGCGCTGCGCCAGGACCCGGACGTCATCATGGTCGGCGAGATGCGCGACCTGAAGACGGTGGACACGTCGCTCAAGGCCGCCGAGACCGGCCACATGGTGTTCTCGTCGATCCACACCTCCGACGTCTCCTCGACGATCAACCGGCTGGTGTCGTTCTTCCCCACGGAAGAGCAGCTGGCGGTGCGCGCGCGCCTCGCCGACAACCTGCGCGCCATCGTGTCGCTGCGCCTGCTGCCGAACAAGAAGCAGACCGGGCGCGTGCCGGCGGTCGAGATCATGCGCTCGACCCGCAGCATCCAGGAGTGCATCAAGGACCCCGGCAAGACGCACGAGATCCACGACTTCGTGGCCAAGGGCCGGCCGGAGAACATGCAGACCTTCGACCAGCACCTGCTCGACCTGCTGCGCGCCAACAAGATTTCCGTGGAGACGGCGCTGGCCGCCGCCTCCAATCCGACCGACTTCCGGACCAAGCTCGCCATGGAAGGCAACGATCCCGACGCCGTATCGACGCCGGATCGCATCAGCGGTCCGATGGAGCTCGAGTCGGACGAACGTTTCTAGGCAGGGGCGGCGCGCGTGCGCGGCGAATCAGCCGAACGAACCAATGACCTCGCGGCAGCCCTGCGCAACGCCGCCTCCCGCGCGGCGGACGCCGCGAGCGGCGGCGTAGCCCTCGTCTTCGCGGCCGGCGGCGACGCCCTCGACCTGCGCCTGCGGGCGGCGTCGGGCTTCGCGGCCGCCGACGACGCGCGCGAGGCGGCGGGCGCCGTCCTCCCGCACGTGCGCGACGTCGTGCGCTCGGACGCCGAGCGCGGCCTCGTGCACATCCCCGCGCTCGGCCCGCGCGCAGCCGGCGGCATGGTCATCCACCCGCTGCGCTTCGAAGGTCACCTGCACGGCGCGCTGGCGGTCGGCGCGCCCGGCTCGCTCGACGCGACGCGCACGCGCGTCGTCGCCGAGCTGGCCGAGGTCCTCGCGCTGCGCTTCGACCACGAACGCGTCGCGAGGGAGTGCCATGCGCTGCGCGCGAACGGTCACCGCGACGCGCAGCAGGAGGACAAGAGCGAGGAGGTCCTCAAGCTCTCCGAGGCCCTGTTCGCCCAGGACATCGAGCTGCTGCGCTCGAACGAGAAGCTCGGGAAGATCGAGCGGCTGAAGAACGACTTCATCGAGAAGATGTCGCGCGAGCTCCGCACGCCGCTCGGCAGCATCATCGAGGCCATCATCTCGGTGCTCACGACCGAGAACGAGGCGCTCTCGGACGCCTCCAAGTCGGCCCTGCGCTCGGCGCTCGACGAGGGCACTTCGTTCCTGCGCACGCTCCAGAACATCCTCGACCTGTGGAAGATCAAGCAGGGCGAGCTGCCGGTGGAGATCCAGGACGTCAACCTGCGCGAGCTCGTCGACGAGGCGATCTTCAGCATCCAGGACGTGCTCGGCGACAAGGCGCTGCGGATCGAGCCCCGCTTCGACGAGCCGCTGCCGCGGGTCCGCACCGATCTGGCGAAGGTGAACCAGATCCTCTTCCTGCTGCTCGACAACGCCGCGAAGTTCACCGCCGCCGGCAAGATCGACATCCACCTGTCGGTGCTCGATGGGAAGCTCACGTGCAGCGTCGGCGACACCGGCGTCGGCATCTGCGCGGACGACCAGAAGCTCGTCTTCGACGAGTTCTTCCAGGTAGACGAGCCGTCGTCCCAGAAGTACCGCGGCGCGGGCCTCGGCCTGACTCTGGTGCGCGACCTCGTGGTCCTGCTCGAGGGCGAGGTGTCGCTCAAGAGCGACGTCGGACGCGGGACGACGGTGACCTTCGAGATCCCCGTCGCGCTCGCGTAGCTACTCGGCGTCGGACTCCGACGCGGCGTCGGGGTAATCGGGGCTGATGTAGCCGGCGGCGATCTCGCGCAGCGAGATCACGACTTCCTTGTTGTCGTCCGCCTGGACGAGCGACTTGGCGCCCTTCTTCAGCTGCTTGGTGCGGATCGAGGCCATCTGCACCAGGTGGAAGCGGTTCGGGACCTTCTCGGTGCAGTCTTCGATCGTGATGCGCGCCATGCGTGATGCTCCGCGGTTCAGAGAGCGCGGGAACCTAGGGCAGGCCCCTGGAGAAGGAAACCCCGGCCGGCGTGAAGCCGGCCGGGGTCCTCCGACCTTCCTTGAAGGCCGATCTCTCGAGAGTCGCTACGCCTTCTTCCGGCGGGCCTTCTTCCGCGTAGCCTTCTTCGCGGTGGCCTTCTTGCGACCCTTCTTACGAGCGGCCTTCTTGCGTCGAGCTGCCATTTTTGGGTTACCCCCCTGTCTGTGTGCTCGAGCGCCGTGGGTTCGTGCATGCGGAACGGAGCTGAGCAGCGCACTGCTCCAGAGCCGAGGCGAATCCCACGGCCTTGCTCTCGCCCCCTATCGGAGGCCCCTCTGCACGACTTGAAGGCAATCTGCCCTCTGATCTCAATCAAATCCGCGGCACTAGAGCCACTGTTGCGAGTCACGCTAACACCAGCGTTTCGCGGTCGTCAAGGTACAAGCGCCAAAAAAATCAATGCGATGGCACGCGCAATTGCGTGCAGCCATCCGAAACGGACGCGCGCGCGAGTTCACGAGCGACATCTTCTTCACTGCGCAACCCGCACGGAACGGCTGCAACACTGCGCAAGAGTTGACTTCGCGAGCGCAACGAAGTAACCGTCCCCGCCTCTTTCCACCCGCGGGGTCGCGATCGCGCGACACAACCGCAAGTGAGGCTCACGCGTGGGCAGCGTCATCAAGAAGCGGCGCAAGAAGATGCGCAAGCACAAGAAGCGCAAGCTGTTGAAGCGCGCCCGGCACAAGCGGAAGCGCTAGCGACCGCTTCGCGGTCGTTCGGCCTAGGCGCTCACGGCCGTCGGCGTCGTCTCGGTTTCGCTCCGCAGCTGCACACGCGCGAGCAGGCGACCGAGCAGGCGGTTGAACGGATTACGGCGGCGCAGGAAGCCGAGCGCCGGCCGTCGGCGGATGCCCATCCGACGCATTTCTGCGGCGATCTCGGCATTGCCGGGGTCGATCATCAGCCCGCGCCGCAGATAGCGGATCGCCTCCGCCTTGAATCCGCACGCGAGGTGCACGCGCGCGAGATTGTGGAAGTGGACGGGGTTGAAGAACTCCTCGGTGGCCGCGGACCGGCAGAGCGTGATCGCGCGCTCGAGGCGCCGCTCGACCAGGCCGAGCGCCAGTCCGTAGTACGAGCGATACAGCGGCGTCGCCGCATCGAGGCGATACGCGGTCTGCAGGTGGACGACGGCCTGCTGCATCTCGCCGGCGTCGAGCGCGCTGCGCCCGAGGCGGTAGTGGTCGTCTGCGCTGTGGGGGGACTCCATGGGGGCTCCGCTGCGTTCGCCTCGGAAGAGGCGGCGCGCACCTGCCTTCGCAAGTGGCGTGCCGGCATTGCGTCACCGGCATCCGCGCACGCAAGTCCGCGTCGCATCGGCGCCGCATGCGCCTCGTTGCGCATGCCGCCGCACCGCGGAAAGTGACGCGTTTCGTCACTCCGGTGCGCGAATTGCGCGCACCGCCTGCGGATTCCCCGCTCAGTGCTCCAGCAGGTCGAGCCGCTCGCTGCGCTCGAACTCCCGGCGCAAGGTCTCGTAGTCCCCGCTCGCGAACGGGTGGAAGCGATCGTCGCCTCGGCGGCGCCAGAAGATCGGCTCGTCGGCGAGGCGGCGACGGTCGAAGTGGAGACGCTTCAGGTTCCGCACGAGGATCTTCTGCGTCTGCGTGAACTCGAAATCGCGCACGATGCGCACGAAGTCCGGGATCCACTTGCGATCCATTCCGCCGTTCGCGACGCGGTCCTCGCAGAAGCGGAAGAATTCGGCCGGATCGAACGCCGCGCCCTCGCGCAGCAGCAGCGCGGCCATGACCCACTCGTCCGACACCGGACACGGGACGCCGTAGGCGGCCGCCAGGCTGACGTCGGGATGCTCCTGCAGGAGCCGCGCGACCTGCTGCGCGGAGAAGTTCTCCCCGTCCTTGCGGATCCAGTCGTCGGTGCGGCCGTCGAAGAAGAGCAGGCGGCGGCCCTCGTGCACGAGGATGTGCCCGAGATCGCCCGAGTGGTACACGCCGTCTCGGTACTTCTTCGCGTTCGCGTCGGCGTTGTCGAAGTAGCCCTGGAAGAGCGACGTGTCCGGCGCGACGCGGCAGATCTCGCCGACCGCTTCGGCGTAGTTGAGCAGCTTGCCGTCGCCATCGACGCGCGCAGGCGCGCACTCGCGGCCGCTCTCGTCGAGGATCTTCACGGCGGGGTCGTTGACCTCGCCGACCGAGCCGCGCGGATCGCTGTGCCGGCGGAACGTGCTGATCGCCGCCTCGGTCGACCCGTAGAGCTCGAACATGTCCTCGAGCCCCAGCCAGCGCACGAAGCGGTCGATGTCGGGCGGCGACGCGCCGTTCCCGAGCGCGTAGCGCAACCGGTTGCGCGGATCCTCCGTGATCTCGCGGCGGATGCGCTCCTCGTCGCCCCCGTACTGCCTCTCGATCGCTTCGAGGATGTAGTGCACGGGCTCGCCGACGTAGTTCCAGTAGGTCACGCCGTAGCGCAGCACGTCGGGCACGTAGCCGGTGGCGCTGAAGCGTTCGCGCATCGCGAGGGTCCCGCCGACTTCGAAGGTCGGATGGAAGCCGAGGAACATCGCGTTCGAGTGGAAGAGCGGCATGCACGCGTAGCCGACCGCGTCGTCGCCCAGCTGGAGCTGCCCGGACACCACGCGTCCGATGATCAGCACCTTCAGGTGGTTGTTGTTGATGCCCTTCGGCAGCCCCGTCGTGCCCGAGGTGTAGATCACCATCAGGTTGTTCTCGGGGCGCACGTCGACCGACGGCGTGTCGAGCGACGTGCCGGGCTTCGCGACCTCGCGCGTCAGGCATTCGTGGTAGTCGTGGTCGCCGAGCGAGAGCGCGCTGCGCGTGCGCACGACCAGCACGTTCTCGGGCGCGAGGTGCTGGAGCTTCCCGCGGAGGCGTTCGATTTCCGGCCAGAGCGTCTCGTCCACCACGAGCACGCGCGCGCGCGACTGGTTCAGCACACCGGCCAGGGTGTCGCCGCGTAGACCGGTGTTCACGCCGAAGAGAGTCGAGCCCGTATAGGCGCAGCCCGCGTAGAGCGCGAGCAGGTCGGGGCGGTTCTCCATGAGCATCGCGACGTGCGCGGGATGCGCGTCGTCGCGACGGCCGAGCCGGCGCAGCAGCAGATGCGCGACGCGCACGGACTCGTCGCGAAATGCGCGGTAGGTCCAGACGAGATCGCCGCTGCGGATCGCGATGCGTTCGGCGATCTCGGGATGCGCGGCGCGCGCGTCGAGCTGTGCGCCGACGTGGAATGCCGCATCGAGCTTCGGCACGGGGGGAACGGGCTCCTGCTCCGGGGCGCGACATCAGCCCCTGCTACGTCGCGCTAGTACTCGATGATCTCGAGGATGTAGCGCTTCTTCTCCTTGCCACTCGCTGCGGCCATCAAGGTGCGGATGGCCGACGCATGTGCCCCGCCCTTTCCGATCACCTTGCCGAGATCCTCTTTGGCGACCCGGAGCTCGAGCACGTGGGCATGCTCCCCGATCACCTCCTTGATCTGAACCTCATCCGGCTTGTCGACGAGAGCCTGCACGATCGCCATGATCAGCGATTTCATCGGCCCCTCCCACGCGCGTCACGGCGCTCGGTCATCGTACGCATCTCGTGACGGTAAAACGATTGAAAAGCGAGTGCTTCGCACACTGAACGGCGATTTTCTCGAGTCACCATAGCGCAGCGTGCAAGAGCGGGAACGCGCGCAGCGCTCGAACCTTCGCGCTTCACACACTCGATTCGACACCGGATCGATCGGGGTGATTCCACAGCACGAGGCCCAAAGCGCCTCGACTCGATTCGAACGGGGTTCTGGGAGCGAGCCCCGCTCTCCCGATCAGTGTCGGTACGAGATGCCCATCGAGACCTGGTTCGCGCGGAAGTCGTCGGTCTCGAAGCCGCCGTCGTTCTCCCAGTAGCGATACGCCACGGAGATCTGGAATTCGCGCGACAGCTGGCGGCGCACCACCACCTCGGCACCGCCGAACAGATTGTTGCCCGGGTGTGCCGACTGCGCGTCGAGCTCGGACACGAAGGCGGTGACGGTGGCCGACGTCTGGAGTCCGAAATACTTCTCCAGGGTCAAGCGGCCGGTCGTGTCGATGAAGTCGTTCCCGACCAGGTCCGACGCGATCGCGTGGTGGAAGCCGAGCTGGACGCGCAGGCCGCTCTCGTGGCGCCAGCCGAGCTCCGCGCGCCCGAGCGCCTGCGGCTCGCCGCTGCCGGCGCGCGGATCGAGCCAGCCGAAGCCGCCCGCGAGCGCGAGATCGAAGCCACCCGGGAGGCGGCTCTCCAGCCCGACCGTCCCCTCGGCATCCAGGTACTCGCCCTCCGAGAGCGAGTCGAAGCTGCGGTAGCGCGTACCACCGCGCACGAGCAGCGCGTGGTCTTCGCCGAACGGATTGCGGAACTCGGCGAAGCCGCCGCCCTCGCTGAAATCCGGCCGGAAGTTCTGGTCTGCGACGGCGTCGCCGTCCGGCCCGGGCACGAGCGCCGCGACCTTCTGACCGTCGAAGCGCGCGCCGAGGATGCCGAGCGTCATCTCGCGGCCGCCCGGCAGCTCGCGCCAGTACCGGATCTCGCCCTGTGCGCGGTTCGTCTGCGCCAGATTCGTGGTCGAGTCGTCGGGCATCCCGAGCGCGATCGGCTCCGGCGTGTAGGCGTCGGACAGGCGGACGCTGAGGCCGGGCCAGAGCCCCGCCTCGCCGTAGACGTTCGTCCGCCAGTACGCGTCGTTCAGCGAGGTGTGATCCACGTAGCGCGGCACCTGGGCGCCGAGGTCGGCGCCGAGCTGGAGCGCGGGGACGCGGTAGTCGAGCTCGAGCCGCGGCTCCATCCAGATGCCGAGGTCGGTGTCCTTGTGGCTCGAGGTGAGGAAAGCGTTGTCGGTCACCACGGAGCGCGTCTCGAACGACGGACGCCACGTGAAGGCGCGCTCGGCGCCTTCGTCTGCGCGCGCGACGGACGCCGCCAGCGGGATCAGGAGCAGTGCGCGCAGCGACCGCATCACAGCTGCCCCGGCAGCACGGGCGAGATGGGACGCCGGTAGAGCGGCGGCAGCTCGCGCGGGATCGCGGGCATGGGCGCCTCGCCGCTGCCCGCGGCGCGGCCGAGGAAGTCGCCCGCCAGCATGGCGAAGGCCGGGTCGTGGAGCGTCGCGTCGACCTCGCCTCGCGAAACCGCAGCGTGTACGTGGCCCTCGCGGAAGCCCATCTGCTCGAGCACCTCGACGTAGTCGGGATCGGTCGCGCTGTGCGCGATCACGCGGATGCGGTCGATGGCCGCGCCCGCCGGGATCAGCGCGCGGATCACGTGCTCGCCCGCCGGCAGCGGCGTGGTGAGGACGTGCTGCCAGCCGAGCCGGTGCCAGCCGGTCAGGTCGACGCGAGAGCGCAGGCTGGTGTCGACCGACCAGAGCTGCGGCCCTTCGCCGGAGAGGCGCGCCTCCACCGAGAAGAGTCCGGGCTCCGGCAGGTGGACCCGGTAGGAGAACTCCGCGGGGCTGTTGCCCGCCGTCGCCCATTCCGTGCGGCCGCGCGCGCCCGCGGCCTCCTCGGTGCGGGTGCCCCAGTGCGACGCCGAATCGAAGCTCTCGCCCTCGAGCTCGACGACGGTGGCCTCGGCCGGCAGGAAGCGCTCGAGGCCGAGGGCGCGCACGCTCGTGCGCGCCTTCGCGCCGTGCAGCAGCGGGCGCCCGGTGCGCCAGCCGTCCGCGGGCGCGATGCAGAGCGGGCGATGCGCGGCGAGCTCGATGCGCTCGGCGCGCGCGTCGCGCACCAGGATGCCGGTGAATTCGTGCGAGCCGGCCCGCAGCGCCAGCAGCCGCGGCGCCTGCGCGACGCCGAGCGGCGTCGCGTCGAGATGTCCGATCAGGCGGCCGTCGACGCTCCAGCGCTGGAGTCCGACGCCCTCGATCTGGATCGCGTAGAGCGCCGTCGCGGGCGCCTCCAGCACGACGCGCACGGGCTCCGCGGGTCCGCGCGGCGGAAGCGGATGGGCGATGCGCAGCGCGCCGCCCGAGCCGTCCTCCCCGAGGTCGCGCACCGCCTGCTCGGGACACAGGAGTCCGTAGTAGTCCTCGGGCTTCGCCTCGGAGGGCAGGCCCTCCTCGAGCGCGAGCGCCTTCGCGAGACGCCGCGCCCAATCCTCTTCCAGCACGGCGCGCCGGCTCGGCTCGAAGTGCGGCCCCGCCATGCCGATGCTCTCGGGCGACTGCGCGGCCGCGCCGGACGCGACGATGGCACATGCGCCGAACGCGACGATCGCACATGCCGCCGCGCAAGCGGCTCCCCTCGTGAAGCGCAGCTTCTGCTCCGTCACCGTCCCCACCCGTGCGGTGCCGGCCCTGCCCGGCTCCGCTCTCATCGGGATGGCGTGTGACGGTCTTTACCCGCGAAATCCGAGGACTTGGTCAGCCGGCCCGCAGCGACGCGAGCTGCCAGGGGCGCAGCGCGAGCCGCAGATTCTGCGTGGCGCCATCGCCGGCGCCGACCGGCCGGCCGCGCAGGTCGATCTGCGAGAGACGCCCTTCCCCGTTCCAGCGCACCTGCACGCTTCGCGTCGCGTCCGACGCGTTGAGCAGACGCAGCCACGTGACGCCGGCTTCGCGCGGCTCGAGCGCGCACAGGACGACCGCCGGGTCGTCCCACTCCACGAGACGCGCACCGTCGCGCAGAGCGCCGCGCGGGCTCCCGCCCGCGAAGAGCAGCGGCGGATCCGCGAAGCGCAGCGCGGCGGTGACGCGCTCCGGGTCGTCGCGACGGCCGAGCCAGAGCCCGAGCTCCGCGACGTGGCGGCCCGGGCACTGCGCGCCCGGCGTCGGCAGCGGCGGGCCGGCCGGGCCCGGCCGACGCGCCAGGTCGTCGCGCGAGAGCCAGCCGACCGCGCGCACCAGGGTCACGGCCAGCGCGGTGGCGCCCGCCTCGGGCACCGCCTCGACCTCCGCGGAGCCGCGATTGGCGAGCACGCAGGCGAGCGCGCCCGCTTCGAGCAACGCGAACCGACGCTGCGGCGTGGCGCCGTCCGGGAACTCGGATGGCTGCGCGCTGCCGAAGGCGTCGGGCGCCGGCGCGACCTTGCGCTCGGCGATCTCGAAGGCCGACTCCACGGCGAAGCGCTCGGCCTCGAACGGCGCGCGCACGTGCAGGCGCAGGCGCTGATCACAGGCCGTGTTGTCGACTTCGCTGCGGATCTCGAGCCGGTCCACGCCGGCGAAGAGCCCGAGCAGGATGCGCACGTGCAGGTCGACGCGGCGATCGCTGCGCGCGCGGCGATCGGCCGCCAGCGCGGCGGGCACGCGGTAGCGCGCGTCGATGCGGATGCCCGCGAACGCCGCCGAGCGCGGCGCCGGCGAGACGCGCACGTCCTCCGGCCGCTCGATCCGCTCGCCGCCGGGCAGCGGGTCGAACGTGTAGGTGTCGCCGCGGTCCGCCTCGCTGACGACGCGCAGCGCATCTTCCTGCGCGAGACCCGTCGGGCGGTGCTCGAGACGCACGCGGCCATCCGCCGCGACGTCGACCCGCCAGGTCTCGTTCTCGAGGCGCGCGCCGCCGCTGTGCGGCTCACAGCGCAGCGCGCTCTCGCGCTCCGCTTCGAGCCCGGTCGCGACGAGCCGCAGCGCGCGCAGCCCGGCGCCCGGGTATCGCCCCGGAAGCTGGACGCGCAGGCGCGGCAGCCGGCGCGGGCAGAAGCGCGCCGGCGCGTCGCCGCGCGCGGCGAGCCACGCGTGCGCGTCGGCACGCGCCGCATCGAAGTCGAACTCCGCAGGCGGTGTGCCGCCGAGCCAGACGTCGACGCACGCGCGCCCCGCCTTCTCGGCGCAGTCGATGGCGCACACGGGATCCCCGAAGAACTCGCGCGGGAAGCCCTTCAGCAGCACGGCGGCGACGGAGGCAGGCAGGTCGTAGCTCGCGTAGACGGCGCCCGGCTCTTCGACCTCGGCATGCGCTGGGATCGAGTGCCCGCGCCGGTCGACGGCGTGGAGTGTCAGCGCCTCGCCCGCCTGGCGCAGGTCGAGCGGCAGCTCGAGCGTCCCCTCGGCCACGGCGGGGCCCTCGCCGTGCGGATTCCACGCCGCCACGGCGCGGCCCGCTCCCGGCGGCGCCTCGATCTCGCGGCCGAGCCCCGCGCACACGTGCGCCAGGTGCGCGCCCGCCCAGTCGGCGACGCGCGCGAAGCGCGCATCCATCTCGTCGTGCACCGCGTCGATCGAGCAGCCGCAGATCGAGTCGTGCGGGTGGTTCTCGAGCGCGATCCGCCAGGCGAGATCGAGCGCGCCGAGATCCGGATCGCCGCCCCGCGCCGCCCACCAGGCCGCGAGCGGCTCGAGGTAGCGCGTGAGCAAGCGGTCGTTCAGGAAGTCGGCGCGCTTCTGCCGCAGCCGCGCCGACGCGCAGCCGGCGAGGATCGGCGCGTGCAGGCCCGAACGGAGCTCGCCCCGGTGACGAGCGAGCGCGACGCCGGACGCCGCGAGCTCCTTGTGCACGCGCTCGAGGTAGGCCGGCAGGGTGCCGAGCTCGACGTCCGCGTCGTCGAGCAGCGCCCGCGTGCCAGCGAGCGCCGCCGCGAGACCCGCCTGCGGGACGAGGTGATCGCCGCCGTTCATGATCAGGACGCAGTGCACGGGACTCTTCGGCGCCTGCGCCTGGAGCTCGCCCTGGAGTCGCGCCGCGAGCGCCGTCGGCACCTCGGGCAGGTGCATGCCATTGCCGTAGCCGTTGACGAGCCACACGGTCGGAAGGCGCGTCCCGTCCGGCGCCTCCCACGCGAAGAGGTTCTGCTGGACGTCCGCGCCGACGCCGCGCCACAGCACCGCCGACGAGAGGCCGAATCCGGCCAGGATCTGCGGGAGCTGGCCGACGTGCCCGAACTGGTCGGGCACGTAGCCGACCGGCATGGCGCCGCCGAGGCGCTCCGCCTCCGCGAGCCCGCGTCGCAGGTTGCGGATCAGCGCCTCGCCCGAGACCAGCCACTCGTCCGGCAGCACGAACCACGGACCGACCTGGAGGCGTCCGGCGCGCACCAGCGACTCGATGCGCGAGCGCGCCTCGGGACGCACCTCGAGATAGTCGTCGACCGCGATGGTCTGGCCGTCGAGCGTGAAGTGGAGATAGCTCGGATCGCGCTCCAGCAGGTCGAGCAGACCGTCGAGCATGCGCACCAGCCGGTAGCGGAACGCCTCGTGCGAGCGGTACCACTCGCGGTCCCAGTGCGTGTGCGGTACGACGACGAGTTGCCAGCGCGACATCGCGCCTCATCCTAGACCGAAGCGAGGGCGATAGGACCTGTGTCGATGGCCACTCCCAACTTCACCGTCCGCACCCTGCGCCGCCTGATGGCGAGCGGCGTGCTGGCGCGCGCCGAGCGGCTGCTGGCGAAGCTGCCGCCGGCCGACATCGCGCCGCTGCTCTCCGACCTCACCGAGGACGAGATGCGCAGCGTGCTCGAGCTGCTGATCCGCCAGCGCCGCGCCGCCCTCGTCCTGCGCGAGCTGCCGCCGGAGCTGCTGCCGCGCGCGTTCGACGCCGTGGCGGACCAGCGCCTGGCGGAGGTGCTCGGTCGTCTCGAGATCGACGACCTGATCGAGCTGGTGCGCTGGCTGCCGGAGGAGCGCCGCGACGAGGTGCTGGCGCGCCTGCCGGTCTCGCGGCGCGAGGAGATCCAGAAGGCGGAGCTCTACCCGGAGTCGAGCGCCGGGCGCGCGATGACGACGAACTTCGTTGCGCTCGACGAGAAGATGACGGCGCAGGAGGCGATCGATCAGCTGCGCGCCGCCGGCGACGGCGCCCCCTCCATCCTCTACCTCTACGTGGTCGACGCCGAGCGCTGCCTGCGCGGCGTCGTGCCGATCCGCCGGCTGGTGGCGGCGCCGCCGCTGCGCCCCGTGTCCGAGCTGATGATCCGCGACCCGGTGCACGTGCGCGCCGAGGCGGACCAGGAGGAGGTGGCGGCGCTCGTGCGCCGCTACGACCTGCTCGCCATCCCCGTGGTGGACGTGGACGGGCGCATGCTCGGCGTGATCACGGTGGACGACGTGATCGACGTGATCACGGAAGAGGCGACACAGGACATGTATCACCTCGCCGGGCTCTCGGAGGAGGACCGCGTCTTCTCGCCCGCGCGCACGTCGATCCGCAAGCGCATGCCCTGGATGCTCGTGAACCTGGCGACCTGCTTCCTGGCCGCCTGGGTCGTCGGGCTCTTCGAGGCGACGATCGAGAAGGTCGTGGCGCTCGCCGTCTTCATGCCCGTGGTCGCCGGCATGGCGGGCAACGGCGGCATCCAGGCGCTGACGGTGATCACGCGCAGCATCGCGCTCGGCGAGATCGAGTTCTCGAGCGGCGCGCGCGCGGCCGGCAAGGAGCTCGCCGTCGGGCTCGCGCTCGGCGCGCTGACGGGCGCGGCGAGCGCAGGCCTCGCCGTGCTGTGGCACGGGACGCCCCTCGTCGGCCTTGCGCTCTTCCTCGCCATGGGCATCGCCATGGCCGTCGCGGGGCTCGTCGGCGCGGCCGTGCCGCTGGCGCTGAAGGCGCTGCACATGGACCCGGCGCTCGGCGCCGGCGTCATCGTCACGACCTTCACCGACGTCTTCTCGTTCGCCTCCTTCCTCGGGATCGCGAGCCTGCTGCTCGCGCGTTACGGCTCGTAGGTCCGGCGGCGCGCGTCGGGGACGGCGCGTACAATGCGCGCCCATGGACCTACGCACCCCCATCTGTGAATCGCTCGGCATCGAGTACCCCATCTTCCTGGCCGGCATGGGCGGCGTCGCGTACGCCGACGTGTGCGCCGCCGTCTCCGAGGCCGGCGGCTTCGGCACGCTCGGCATGGCGGCCGAAGGCCCCGAGCGCATCCGCGAGGAGATGCGCAAGGTGCGCAAGCTGACCGACCGCCCCTTCGGCGTCGACCTGCTCGCCGCGCTGCCCGACAGCATGATGCGCGCGATCGACGTGATCATCGCGGAGGGCGCGCGCGTCTTCGTGGCGGGCCTCGGCGTGCCGGGGCCGATCATCGAGAAGTGTCACGACGCCGGCCTCCAGGTCTGGAGCATGTGCGGCAAGGTCAGCCATGCGGTGGCCGCCGAGCAGGCGGGCTGCGACGTGGTCGTCGCGCAGGGGACCGAGGCGGGCGGCCACACGGGCCAGATCGCCGGCATGGCGCTGATCCCGCAGATCGTCGACGCGGTGAGCATCCCCGTGCTGGCGGCCGGCTCGATCGTCGACGGTCGCGGCCTCGCCGCCGCGCTGGCCTTCGGGGCGCAGGGCGTCTGGATGGGCACGCGCTTCATCGCGTCGCACGAGGCGCGCGCGCACGAGAGCTACAAGAAGCGCATCACCGAGATCGACGCGTCCGAGACGCGCGTCACCAAGTCCTACTCCGGCAAGCCCATGCGCGTGATCCGCAACGCCTGGACCGACGACTGGGAGCGCCGCCCGCAGGACATCAAGCCCTTCCCCGAGCAGATGCGCATCTCCGGCGAGAACATGGTGCTGCTCGGCGGGCCGGGCGACGAGATCGACGCCGCGCGCGCCTGCATGCCGTGCGGCCAGGGCGCCGGCGCCATCAAGGACATCCCGAGCTGCGCGGAGATCATCCAGCGCACCATGCAGGAGGCGCGCGAGACGATCGCGCGCCTCGGCAAGCTGGCCGGAGCGGAGAACGCCGCCCGACCCTAGTTCGGGCCGGACCGCGCCGCGCAGCGCGCTCGTGCTCGCGGGCGGCGGCGCGCGCGGCGCCTACGAGGCGGGCGTGCTCGCCCATCTTTTCGAGCACGTGCTGCCGCGCCTGCCGGCGGGCCGGCGGCTCGATCTCTTCTCGGGCACGTCGGTCGGCGCGATCCACGCCGCCTACGGCGCCGCCAGCGCGCACTGGGATCCCGTCGAGCGCGCGGGCCGCATCGCCGGCATCTGGAAGCTGATGCGCGCCGACACGGTATTCCAGCTCTCCGTCGGCGATCTCGTGCGCCTGCCGATGCGCGCGCTCGGCCTCATGAAGGCGCCGCGCCGCGGCGCCGTCCTCGGCGGCATCGTCGACGTCCGCCCCCTCGAGCACCTGGTGGCGACGCGCATCCCCTGGGACGCCCTGCCCGGCAACCTCGCGAGCGGCGCCGTCGGCGCGCTGTGCGTCTCCTGCACCGAGATCCGCAGCGGACACGTGACCGTCTTCATGGATGGCGCGCTCTCCGATCCCTCGCCCTGGCAGTACGACCCGAGCGCCGCGGCGATCGCGTCCTCCATCACCGAGCGCCACGTGCGCGCCTCCGCCGCGATCCCCTTTCTCTTCCCGGCCGTGCAGGTCGACGACCGCTACTACGTCGACGGCGGCCTGCGCATGAACACCCCGCTCTCGCCGGCGCTGCGCCTCGGCGCCGACCGCGTGCTCGTCGTCGCGACGCGGCAGCACGAGGCCCTGCGCCCGACCCCGAACTACCCCGACGAGGTCATCACGCAGCCGAGCTTCCTGCTCGGCAAGGTTCTCGACGCGCTCACGCTCGATCAGCTCGAGGTCGAGCTGCACCGCGCCGAGCTGATCAACGCGATGATCGAGCGCGGCACGAAGGTCTACGGCGACGAATTCCTCGACCGCATCAACGTGGCGGTGCGCGAGCAGCGCGGCGTCGGCTTCCGGAAGCTGCGCTCCTGCGTGATCCGGCCGAGCGAGGACATCGGGCGCATCGCCGCGGACGTCCACCGCGCGGGCGCGCTGGTGCGCGAGGTCGGGCTCCTGCACGACATGCTGGCGCGCCTGCTCGCGCGCGGCGGCCCGGAGGACGAGGCGGACCTCCTCTCCTACGTGTTCTTCGACAAGCGCTTCACGGAGCGCCTCGTCGAGATGGGCCGCGCCGACGCGCGCACGCACGAGGCGGACATGTTCGCGCTGCTCGCCGACTAGGGTGACGCGGGCGCGGCCCGCGCCGCCGCGCGCTCTGCGCGCGCGAGCCAGCGCTCGGACTCGATGCGGTCGGGATGCGCCTCCGCGAGCGCCTGCGCGGCGGCGAGCGCCGCGTGCGGACGCCCGAGCGAGAGCAGCGCGTCGACGCGCTGCCACGCCGGCGCGAAGGCCGCGGGATCTTCGGCGAGCCACGCCTCGTCGAGCGCCAGCGCGCGCGGGTAGTCGCCGATGCGCCAGGCGTGTCCCGCAAGCTCCGCCAGCGCGGCGCGCCGCAGCGCGGGATCGGCGCCGCTGCGCTGCGCCTCGAAGCGCTCTTCGTCGGCGAGCGCGATGCGCTGCTCGGCGGCCCACGCCGCAGCCTCGCGCAGCGCGCGCGCCGCCTCGAAGCCACGAGAGGGATCGAAGCGCACGCCGCGCGCGGCGTAGTAGTCGACGACGCGCTCGAGGTTCTCGCGGTTGGCCGGGCTGCGGCGCAGGTACACGGTGCAGTTGCGCGAGACGTAGATCGGCAGCCACTCGGGCAGCCGGCGCAGCTGGAACCCGGACGCGCGCTCGGGGTACAGGCTCTCGGGGAAGGTGTCGGCGAAGAAGACGTCGACGCCCCAGCGGTCGAGGCGGTCGCGCAGGCGCGCGCTCGGCCCGTCGCGGCTGGTGCGCCGGATCGTCAAATAATCGTCCAGCACCTCGGCCGGCACGTGATCGAGACGGCCGTCGATGAAGGTGCGGAGCCGCGGCGCGAGGAAGTAGCCGAGATAGCCGCCCTCGTTGAAGGGCTGGTAGAGGCGCCCCTCGATGCCCGCGTCGGCGAGGAAGCGCATGCCCGGGCCGCAGTAGCGCTCGTCCATCGCGCCGCCGCGCCAGCCCTCGGGCTCGCGCGCGACCTCGTCGAAGAGGCTCCCGAAGCCGTTCGCGCGCGGCATCGCGACGGCCAGCAGCGCGGTCGCGACGGCGAAGCCGAGATCCGCCGCCGAAAGCCTCCGCTCGCGCTCGCGCCAGCGCCGCAGCAGATAGAGGAGCGGCAGGAACGCGAGCCAGTGGAAGCGCAGCGCGACGAGGCAGGCGACGAGCGCCGCGCCGGCGAGCGCTGCGTGAACGCCGTCGACGCGCGCGAGCGACGCCGCATCGCGGCGCCGCGCGAAGCGCACGAGCTGCCAGGCGGCCACGACGAGCGCGGCGCCGAACAGGAGATCCGCCAGCGCAAAGGAGAGCGGCGAGAAGGCCGTGAGGTCGTGGGTCGGCGCGAAGGGATTCCAGCGCCCGAAGTCGTCGCGGATCTTCCAGATCGAGCCGACGTCGGATTCCGTCGCGAAGGTGAGGTGCTGCTCGATCCCGCGCGGGTTGAGGAGCGTGACGAGCGCACCCGCCGCGCAGAGCGCCGCGAGCACGCCCGCGCGCCGCAGCGACGCACGGGCCGCCTCCGCGAGCCCCGCTGCGCGCGCGCACAGGAACTCGAAGAGCGCACCGGCTGCGCCGGCGAGCAGCAGCGCCAGCCCGATCAGGAAGAGCGAGTGCGCGTTGCACCAGACGAGCAGCAGCGCGAGCGCCGCGAGCGAGCGCCGCAACCCCGGACGCTCAGGTGCGAGCACGAGCGCGTAGAGGACGAGCGCGGCGGCCACCGAGACGAGGTCGGGGCGCAGCTGGATCAGCCGGAACCACGCGAGGCACGCGAAGACGGCGGTCGCCAGCGCGGCGGCCGCGACGTCGCGGCTCGCGCGCCGGAAGAGCGCGAACGCGCCCGCGAGGATCCCCGCCGCCAGCGCGCCGTGCAGGACGCGCAGGCCCTGGAAGCCCGCCGCGACGTGCAGCGCGTGCAGCCCCACCTGGAAGAGCCACTCGTGCGGCACGGGCGGGCGCAGCACCGTCGTGTGGAGGAGTGGATCCTCCGTCGGCCAGAGGTTCCCGCTCGCGTAGAGCGCGCCCATCGCGAGGTGCCACCAGGTGTCGTCGGTGGCGAGCGGACGCAGGCACAGCGCCAGCAGCGGCAGGACGAGCCCGAGCAGCGCGAGCACCGCGACGGCCCTGGCGATCCGCGCGATCAGGCCGAGCGTCCCTCGCGGCCGAGCACGCGCTCGACGTAGCGGCGCACGTACTTCCCGAGCACGTCCGCCTCGAGGTTCACGCGGTCGCCCGGACGGCGCTCGCCGAGCGTGGTGACGGCGAGCGTGTGCGGGATCAGCGCGACGTCGAAGCCGCGATCGTCGACGCTCACCACCGTCAGCGAGACCCCGTCGATCGCGACGGAGCCCTTCTCGATCAGGGCGTCGCGGAGATCCGGCGCGCAGTCCACGGCGAAGCGCACGTCGTCGCCGCGGCGCTCGACGGCGCGCACGCGGCCCGTGCCGTCGACGTGGCCCTGCACGATGTGGCCGTCGAGACGCGCGTCGGCGCGCAGCGCGCGCTCGAGGTTGACGTGCGAGCCCTCGCGCAGCTCGCCGAGCGCGGTGCGCTCCAGGGTCTCGCGCACGGCCTCGAAGTGGAAGCGCCCGCTCTCGAGCCGCGTCACGGTGAGGCAGCCGCCCGAGACGGACACGCTGTCGCCGATGCGCACGCCGTCCGCGATCTCCGGCGCGTCGATCGCGATGCGCGCGAGGTCGCCCTCGCGGGCGATGCCCGCGACCCGCCCCACGCACTCGACGATCCCGGTGAACAGCGGAAGCTCCTATGTCCGGGCGGCGCGCCGTTCGATCTGGCGCAGCATCTCGTCGCGCACGCTCTCGTAGCGCGCCGGCAGCTCGAGCGGCGGATTCGGCAGCGCCGACTCGATGCCCTCGAGCCGCATCTCGTGGTACTTCACCTTGAAGTCGATGAACTTGAGCCCGTGCGCGGTGGAGAGCACGACCACGCGGTCGCGCTTCCGGATGTCGCCGCGCTTCACCAGCTTCTCCGTCGCCGCGAGCGCGACGCCCGTGTGCGGGCAGTTGAAGAGGCCCGTGCGGTCGGCGCGCGCGCACGACTCCGCGATCTCCGTCTCCGTCGCCTGCTCGACGATGCCGTCGTAGCGCTGGATGGCGTCGATCGCCTTCTCGATCGAGACCGGGTTGCCGATCTGGATCGCGCTCGCCAGGGTCGGCCGCGCCGCAATCGGCTCGAAGGTCTCGAAGCCGCGCTGGTAGGCGAGGTAGAGCGGGTTCGCCGCTTCGGCCTGCGCGCAGACGATGCGCGGGCGTCGCGTGACGAGCCCGAGCTCGACCAGCATGTCGAGGCCCTTCGCGAGCGCCGAGACGTTGCCGAGGTTGCCGCCCGGAATGACGATCCAGTCGGGCACCTCCCAGTCGAACTGCTGCACGATCTCGATGCCGACGGTCTTCTGGCCCTCGATGCGCAGGCTGTTCATCGAGTTCGCCAGGTAGATGCCCTCGCGCTCGGCGATCTTCTTCACGATCTCCATACAGCCGTCGAAGTCGGTGTCGAGCGCGAAGACGATCGCGCCGTTCGCGACCGGCTGGATCAGCTGCGCGATCGAGACCTTGCCGCGCGGCAGGAAGACGACGGCCGGGATGCCGGCCGCCGCGGCGTAGGCCGAGAGCGCCGCCGAGGTGTCGCCGGTCGACGCGCACGCCACCGCGGGGATGCGCTTCCCGCGCGCCATCATCTCCTTCACCATCGAGACGAGGACCGTCATGCCGAGGTCCTTGAACGATCCGGTGTGCGAGTTGCCGCACTGCTTGATCCAGAGGTCCTCGAGGCCGAGCTGACGGCCGTAGCGGTCGGCCCAGAAGAGGTTCGAGTTGCCCTCGTAGGTCGACACGACGTTCTCGTTGTCGACGCCCGGCAGCACCCACTCCTTCTTGCCCCACACGCCCGAGCCGTAGGGCCACGCGCTGGTGTGGCTGCGCTCGTCGAAGAGGCGCTTCCACTGCGAGCCCGGGACCTTCTTCAGCTCGTCGAGATCGTGGACGACCTCGAGCAGCGCGCCGTCGCGCGCGGTGTAGACGACCTCGTCGAGGGCGTACGTCTCGTTGTGGTCGTGGATGCTGCGGAACCAGGCGCGGTAGCTGGGCTTGCTGGAGGACGCCATCACCCCTCCTCGATGCGGATCTGCCGCGTAGGTGCCGTCACGTCGGGCATGCGATCGATCTGCGAGAGCGCCGCGCGCACGGCGGCCTCGCTGGCCGGGTGCGTGAGCATCAGCACCGGCACCGACGCCGTATCGTGACGGCCCTTCTGGAGCACCGACTCGATGCCGATCGCGTGCTCGCCGAGCACGCCCGCGATGCGGCCGAGCACGCCGGGGCGGTCCTGCGCGGTGAAGCGCAGGTAGGAGCGCCCGAACACCTCGTCCTGCGAGACGAGCGGCAGCTCGTGCAGCGCCTCGGGCAGGTAGGAGAGCGGCGCCACGCGGCGCGCCGCGCCGCGGCGGATCTCGCGCGCGAGCTCGACCAGGTCCGACACGACGGCCGAGGCGGTCGGCATCTCGCCCGCGCCGGCGCCGTAGAAGAGCGTGGGGCCGACGGCGTCGCCCGTGACGGCGACCGCGTTCATCGCGCCGTCGACGCCCGCGAGCATGCTGCGCTCGGGCAGCAGGGTGGGCTGCACGCGCGCCTCGATGCGCTCGCCGCCCGAAGCACTGCGGTGCGCGCGCGCGATCGCGAGCAGCTTGATGCGGAAGCCGAACTCGCGCGCGGCGTCGAAATCGATCGGGGTGAGCCCGCGGATGCCCTCGGTCGGGATCTGCTTGGGCGTCAGCTGCACGCCGAAGGCCATGGCCGCCAGCAGCGCCAGCTTGTGGGCGGCGTCGATGCCGTCGAGGTCGAAGGAGGGATCCGCCTCGGCGTAGCCGAGCTCCTGCGCGCGCTCGACGACGACCGCCTGGTCCTCGCCGCCCCGCTCCATCTCGCAGAGCACGTAGTTCGTGGTGCCGTTGACGATGCCGCGCACGCTCTCGATGCGGTTGGCGACCAGGCCCTCGCGGATCGCGCGCAGGATCGGGATGCCGCCGCCGACGCTCGCCTCGAAGGCGACGTCGACGCCCTTGCGCGAGGCCGCGTCGAAGATCTCGCCGCCGTGGTGCGCGAGCAGCGCCTTGTTCGCGGTGACGACGTGCTTGCCGCGCTCGATCGCCGCGAGAATCAGGTTGCGCGCCGCGCCGGTGCCGCCGATCAGCTCGATCACGATCTCGACGCGCGGGTCGGCGATCAGCGCCTCGGCGTCGGCGTCGAACTTGATGCCGTCGAGGTCGACGCCGCGGTCGCGCGACGTGTCGAGATCCGCGATGCGCACCATGCGCAGCGGGATGCCGAGCCGCTGCTCGATCACGTGGGCGTTGCGGGCGAGCACCTTCACCACGCCCGTGCCGATGGTGCCGAGCCCGATCAGACCGATGCCGACGGCACCGCGCGCCACGTCTCGCTCCTAGCCCGCGCCCGCGTTGGCGTCGCGCAGGAAGCGGCGGATCTGGCGGACGGCCTGGCGGATGCGGTGCTTGTTCTCGACCAGGGCGAAGCGCACGTAGCCCTCGCCCGTCTGGCCGAAGCCGACGCCCGGCGAGACCGCGACCTCCGCCTCCCGGATCAGGCGTTTGCTGAACTCCATCGAGCCGAGTCCGCGCAGCGCCTCGGGAATCTGAGCCCAGACGAACATGGTCCCGAGCGGCTTCTCGATCTTCCAGGAGCCTTCGCCCGGCGCGCCGAGGCCGTCGATCAGGGTGTCGCGGCGCTCGCGGTACTCGTCGCAGTTCTCCTGGACCACGTCCTGCGGGCCGCGCAGCGCCACGATCGAGCCGATCTGGATCGACTGCGGCATGCCGTAGTCGAGGTAGCTCTTGATGCGCGCGAGCGCATGGATCATCTCGCGGTTCCCGCACGCGAAGCCGACGCGCCAGCCGGCCATCGCGTGGCTCTTCGAGAGCGAGAGGAACTCGATCGCGACGTCCTTGGCGCCCGGCACCTCGAGGATGCTCGGCGCCTTGTAGCCGTCGAAGCAGATCTCCGCGTAGGCGAAATCGTGGAGCACCATCAGGTCGTGCTCGCGCGCGAAGGCGACGATGCGCTCGAAGAAGGCGCGGTCCACCACCTGCGTCGTCGGATTGTGCGGGAAGGAGAGGATCAGCATCTTCGGCTTCGGCCAGGTGCGCTGGATCGCGCGCTCGAGGTTGGCGATCAGGTCGCCGTCGGGCGTGAGCGGCACGTGGCGCAGGTCGCCGCCGGCGATGATCACCGAGTACTGGTGGATCGGGTACGCCGGGTCCGGACACAGCACGACGTCGCCCGGGCCGATCGTCATCAGCACGAAGTGCGAGAGGCCCTCCTTCGCGCCCATGACGGCGATGGCCTCGCTGTCCGGATCGAGCGTCACGCCGTGGCGGCGCTGGTACCACTCGCAGATGGCCGCGCGCAGGTTCGGGATGCCGCGCGACGCGGAGTAGCGGTGGTTGCGCGGGTTGTGCGCGGCCTCGCAGATCTTCTCCACGACGTGCTTCGGTGTCGGCATGTCGGGATTGCCCATGCCGAGGTCGATGACGTCGTGGCCGGCGCGGCGCGCCGACTTCATCAGGTCGATCACCTCGGCGAGCACGTAGGGCGGCAGCCGCCGCAGCTTGTCGAAGTGGTGGCGTACAGGTCCGGTCATGCGTGGCTCCGATGCGCCGGCCAGGTCGGCCAGCGGAAGCCCGCGTCGGCACAGCGCGTGCGCGCTGGGCCAGTCGCGGAATCGCGCGAGATTATTGGACTATTTCGGCAGGAGCAAGCGCGCGCTTTACGCCAGGAACGGGATGACGAGGAGCGCCACGACGTTGATCAGCTTCAGCATCGGGTTGATGGCCGGGCCGGCCGTGTCCTTGTAGGGGTCGCCCACGGTGTCGCCGGTGACCGCCGCCTTGTGCGCGTCCGAGCCCTTGCCGCCGAACTGACCCGCCTCGATGAACTTCTTGGCGTTGTCCCAGGCCGCGCCGCCGGTCGTCATCGAGAGCGCCACGCAGACGCCCGACACGATCGAGCCGATCAGCAGCCCGCCGAGCGCCTGGGGCCCGAAGACGAGGCCCACGACGATCGGGATGACCGCCGGGATCAGCGCCGGGGCGATCATCAGCCGCAGCGCCGCCTGCGTGACGATGTCGACGCAGGTGCGATAGTCGGGCTTGCCGGTGCCCTCCATGATGCCGGGGATCTCGCGGAACTGGCGGCGCACCTCCTCCACGACGGCGGTTCCCGCCTGCGAGACGGCGCTCATCGCGAAGGACGCGAACACGAACGGGACCATCGCGCCGAGGAAGAGGCCGATCAGCACGCCGGTGCCGCTCAGATCGAAGGCCACCTCGAGACCCGAGAGGCGCTTCAGGTCCTCGATGTAGGTCGCGAAGAGCACGAGCGCCGCGAGCCCCGCGGAGGCGATCGCGTAGCCCTTGGTCACCGCCTTGGTGGTGTTGCCGAAGGCGTCGAGCGGGTCGGTCACGCGGCGCACGTCGTCGCCGAGCTCGGCCATCTCCGCGATGCCGCCCGCGTTGTCGGTGATGGGGCCGTAGGCGTCGATCGAGACCACGATGCCGGCCAGCGAGAGCATCGCCATCGCGGCGATGCCGACGCCGAAGAGGCCCGCCGCATAGTACGTCGCGATCATCGCGAGCACGATCACGATGACCGGTGCGGCCGTCGCCTGCATGCCGACGGCGAGGCCGCTGATCACGTTCGTCCCGTGACCGCCCTGGCTCGCGCGCGCGATCCGCTCGACGAAGCGCGAGCCGTCGCCGGTGTAGACGTCGGTGATCCACATCATGGCCGCCGTCACCAGCCCGCCGACGATGGCGCACCAGAGCAGCCGGAAGCCGCCGATGGCATGGCCCGACGCATCGGCCGCCGGGAACTCGCCGAAGACGCCGACGAAGAGGTTGAAGACGAGCGTGACGCCGACCATCACGACGGTCGCGATGCCGAGTCCGAGGTACATGGCGCGCATGACCGCCGGGCGATCGCCCGGCGCGGGCTCGTCGATCTTCACGAAGGGCAGCGCGACGATGCTGCCGACGATGCCCGCGACGCCGATCAGCAGCGGATACAGGAACATGCCCGTGTTGCCGGGGAAGATGATGTGCGCGAGCAGCATCACGGCGGCAGCGGTGACGGCGTAGGTCTCGAACAGGTCGGCCGCCATGCCGGCGCAGTCGCCGACGTTGTCGCCGACGTTGTCGGCGATCACGGCCGGGTTGCGCGGATCGTCCTCCGGGATGTTCGCCTCGACCTTGCCGACGAGGTCGGCGCCGACGTCGGCGCCCTTCGTGAAGATGCCGCCGCCGAGGCGCGCGAAGACCGAGATGAGCGAGCCGCCGAAGGCCAGGCCGACCAGCGCGTCGGGCTCGTGCTTGCCCGCGGCGTGCATGCACCAGACGATCGCCGCCAGCGAGAAGAGGCCCGCGCCGACCACCATCAGGCCCGTCACCGCGCCGCCCTGGAAGGCCAGATCGAAGGCGCGGCCGAAGCCGGAGCGGGCCGCCTCCGCGACGCGCAGGTTCGCGCGCACGGACACGTTCATGCCGATGAAGCCGGCCGCGGCGCTCGCCAGCGAGCCGACCACGAAGCCGAGCGCGTACCACTTGCCGAGGAAGAGCCAGATGATGAGGAGGATGGGCACGCCCACGATGGCGACGGTGCGGTACTGGCGCGAGAGGAACGCCTCGGCGCCCGCGCGGATCGCGCTCGCGATCTCGGCGGCGCGCGGGTTCGTGGCCGGCGCCGCCACCACCTTGCGGTACAGCCCGATCGCGACGGCGATCGCAGCGAGGGAGGCAAGCAGGGCCAGGGCCATCTGGAGCATGGAGGTCTCTCCGCGGGAGGACCGAGAGGCGGTCCGCGCATTGTCTGGGAGTGGGTGCGCCAGCGGCGCGGTTCGATCGGCGACGCGATCGACCCCGCTCGAATGGGCCGGGCGGCGAGGCGGGGCGCATCTTAGGCGCCTCGATTCCGCATTGCCAGCGAATGCGCAGCCCTTCTCGGGGCGAACCGACCCCGCTACTCGCCCGGCACGGCGATCACGCGCCCGAGCCCGACGTCGTCGAGCGGCGCGCGGCTGAAGGCGAAGGGCACGTAGCCGCCGTGGTGGGTGTAGAAGCCGGCTCCGGCATCCGGATTGGTCGTGCGCAGCGGCAGCGCACATTCCGACCCGAAGCTCCGCACCGGCTCGATGCGAAAGCGCGCCATGTAGCCCGCCAGGTCGAGCTGCGAGACGTTGCGCGCGGACGCCACCCAATCGCCGGGCGCGAGCGGCGAGCCCGGCGTGCGCGCCGTGGCCGACAGCACGGGCCGGAAGCCCTCGCGCTCCATGTAATGCTGGAAGCCCCACTGCCCGACCTGCCAGCGCGCGCCGGGCGCGTCGCCGATCGCCGTGGCGATCTCGCGGGCCGCATCGCGGTAGGCATTCCGCTGCGCGACGTCCGCCGCCGCGAGGCCCACGGAGAGCGCGAGCGCGAGCCCGGCGCCGATCCACTGCACGCGCGGCGACGGCGCGAGCTCGGGGTCGCGCAGCAGCAGGAGCAGAAGCGGCGGCGCGATCAGCAGCGCGTCGGCCGCGTTGACGTGCCAGTTCACGAAGAGCGAGAAGCATGCGAAGCCCCCCGCCCACAGCGCGAGGAAGCGGTCGAGCGGCGCGCTGCGCGGCGACGCGCCGCGCGCGAGCGCCAGGCCGACACCGAAGAGCCCTGCCGCGAAGAAGAGCGCGGCGAGGACGCCGTTGCCGAGGTCGAGCGGCACGCGCCGCAACGGCTCGCCGTGCGGCAGCACGTAGAGCGCGGCCGCGACGCCGAGGAAGCCGCAGAGCACCGCGAGCTCGAGCCGGCGCCCGCGCCGCACGCAGAGCGCCCACACGAGCAGCGGGAAGAGCAGTGCGCCGCCATACCAGATCGGCAGCGACGCTGCGTGGCTCGCGAGCTCCGCGGCCTTCGTGCCGCGCTGTCCGACGATCTCGAAGCCCGCGGCGTAGTGGACGAAGCCGTAACGCGCGCGCGTGAACGCGCCCCAGAGCGCGAACGCGAGCACCGGCACGCCGACGACGCGCAGCCAGCTCCCGAGCCGCGGGCGGCGCGCGCCCGGCAGCAGCACGAGCCCGGCGGCCAGCAGCGGCAGCGCGGCGAGGCCCACGTACTTCGTCAGCCCGGCCGCGGCGGCGGCGCAGCCCGCGCCGAGCTCGTCGCGCGCGGACCCGCTGGCGCGCGCGCGCAGCAGCAGCGCCACCGCGAGCACGAGCCAGGCCGAGACGGCGACGTCGAGCTGGAAGGTCGTCGCCAGCACCACGAAGGCCGGAGCGGCGACGAAGAGCGCGGTCGCCGGCAGCGCCGCGACACCCGCACGCGTCGCGATCGCATGGAACGCGAACGCCGCGAGGCACGCGAACGGCCACACCGCGACGTGCAGCCACGTCTCGCTCTCGCCGAAGGCGGCGAGCCACGGCGCCAGCCAGTAGGAGAGCAGCGGCGGGTTCAGGTTGAAGCGCGCGGCGTCGCTGGCCCCCGTCGCGTCCCAGACCATCTGGAAGCCGAAGGGATCGAGCGGCGCCGCCAGGATGCGCTTCGCCACCGCCAGGAAGACCGGCTCGTCGATGCCGAAGGCCGCGCCCGCGAACGGCGCGATCGGCAGCAGCGCGAGCGCCGCGACGGCGAGGGCCTCGCGCGCCTTCACGCGCCCTCTCCTGCCAGACGCGCGCAGGCGCCGCGGTACTCCGACGGCAGCACGACGCGCGGGGCGCCGCCGTCGGCGTCGAGGCGCAGCAGCCAGCGCCGGCCGACGCCCCACTCGACGTTCTCGCCGGATCCCATCGCGCGGGGAACGCCGCGCGGAGCCACGCAGGCCGCGCGCACGGCCGAGGCCAGCGCGCCGCGCGCTTCGGCGTCGCGGCCCTCGTTGCGCAGCACGCGCGCGAGATTCTCCCACACGGGCCACATCTCTGCGTCGGCCGTCAGCGCAGCGCGCAGATCCGCCTCGGCCTCGCTGTGGCGTCCCTTCGCCGCGAGCAAGGCCCCGCGGTTCGCGCGCAGCTCCGGCAGCGGGAAGCGCGCGAGCAGCGCCTCGAGCCCCGCGAGCGCGGTGTCGGGATCGCCCGCCAGCGCCGTCGCGACCGCGAGCTGGCCGCGCCGGTACGCCAGCAGGTCACCGTGCGTCGACTCGCGCCCCACCGAGGTGTCGATCACGACGGCGCGCTCGTAGAGCGCGCGCGCCGGCGCGGCGTCGCCCGACGCCAGCCGGGTCGCCGCCAGGTTGTCGAGCCATGGCACCGGCCAGTACGAGCGCTCGAGCAGCGCCGCGTAGACGTCGCGCGCCGCTTCGTACTCGCCGAAGTAGAAGTGCGCGGCGCCGGCGGTCGGCGCGTCGACCCGGCGCGGCACGCCGACGCCCTCGAGCGCGAGCAGCGACGCGCCGAACGCCGCGACGCCGAGCCCGGCCAGCGCCGCCGCGCGCGCGCGCGGCGCCAGCGCCTCGACGCCGCGCGCGAGGAAGACGGCGAAGGCGAGCGACGCGGGCAGCAGGTAGCCCGCCTTGAGCGCGGCCCAGGTCGGCACGCGCCACGCGAAGAGCGCCTGCGCGGCGAGCATGCCGGCGCCGAGCCAGAGGAGCGGGACGTAGATCGCGCGCCGCCGGCCCCCGCCGACGTCGCGCAGCGCGAGCGCAGCGCCAGCCAGCGCGAGTCCCGTCGGCAGCAGGCCGAGCACGAGCATCGCCTGCGCGGCGGGCGGGGTGCCGCGCTCGAGCCAGAGCACGCGGTCGCGATCCGTCTCGCGATGCGAGTCGAGCCATGCATTGGCATAGAGCGACGCCCACACCGAGTCGAGCAGGTGCGGCGCGAGCGGGTTGGCGTCGCTGAATACGCGCAGCGGGAAGCGCACGTAGTCGGCGAGGTGGCGGATGCCCGGCGGCTGCGCGGACTCGGCCGCGCGCACGAAGGCGTCATCGCGGCTGGTCGGCATCCAGCGGCCCTCGTCGCGCAGGTTGCGCGCGTAGAAGGGCCCGGCGACGAGGAGCAGCGCGAGCGCGGCGACCGCGCCGCGGCGCAGCGCGGTGAGCAGCGCGGCGCCGCGCGCCGAAGGCGCGAGCAGCGCGAACGTCACGAGCGACGCGCCGACCGCCGCCACCGCCACCCAGGCGCTGTACTTCGCCAGCAGCGCGAGGCCGAGCAGCGCGCCGGTCAGGAAGTCGCGTCGCGCGGGAGCCGGCGAGCAGCCCGCGCCGTGACCCTGCGCATGCGCGGCGAAGTGCGCGACGGCGAGCGACACGAAGAACGCCGCGGTCAGCTCGTTGCCCGGCATCGCGCTCGCCGCGAGCTGCGCCGGCAGGAACGCGACGGCGCCGAAGGCGAGCCAGGCGAGGTCGCGTCGCTCGGGCACCGCGCCGCGTTGCACGCGCGCCGCCAGCCAGGCCGTGCCGAGGCTCGCGGCCGACGCCAGCAGGGGCATGCCGCGCAGCAGCACGTCGCCGCTGCGCGCCCAGGCGAGCGGCTGCGCCAGCAGGTAGTGGAGCGGCGGATGGAAATACGACCAGCCCTGATCCGCGTGCGGCAGCGCGCGGTAGAGATCGACGTAGAGCACGTACGCGAGGTGGCCCCACGCGTCGTAGCCCCAGCCGAGCGGGCCGGCGAGCGCGTTCCACAGGCGCACGCCGGCCGCGAGCGCCGCCGCGCCGATTCCCGCCACCAGCCAGGCGCGCTGCGGGTGACGCAACGATGCGGCGGCTGTGCGCTGCGCGCTGCGCATCTGCAAGCGGGCGGCCCCCCGGGCTCGAGCGGGCCCGAGCATAGACCACCGAAGTGGTCGGGCCTGCGCCGCTCTGCAAGCCTTGCCCGATGGCGGCCCCGCGCGCGCCCCTCCTCGCTGCATCTCTCGGCGTCGCCCTCGGACTCGTCGTCGGCGCCGCGGTGGGCGTGCGCCTCGCGCCCGAGTCGTCCGCGCCGAGCGCGCCCGCGCCGACCGGCAACGAGCCGGCAACTGCAGACGCGCGCATCGCAGCGCTGGAGGCGGAAGTCGCGCGCTGGCGCAGCGCCTACGAGGAGCTCGCACAGAACGCCTACGAGAAGCTCGCAAAGGAGCCCGATGCCGACACGACGGCGGAACAGGCGCCCGTCGCCGCGGCCCCGGCGCCGGCGACCTCCGCGCAGCCTCTCGACGCCGACGCGCTCCAGGAACGCGGCTACACCGAGGACGAGGTGCGGCGGCTGCAGGAGCGCTACGAGGCCTACGAGCTCGCGCAGCTCTATCTGAACGACCGAGCGCGCCGCGAGGGCTGGCGCAGCACGCCGCGCTTCGTGCTCGAGCAGCGCCAGCTCACGGAGGCGCTCCGGGCGGACCTCGGCGAGCGCGACTTCGATGCCGTGCTCTACGGCTCCGGGCAGAACAACCGGGTCCAGGTTGCCGGTGTGTTGCACGGGTCGGCCGCGGAGCGCGCCGGCCTGCGCGACGGCGACGTGGTGATCTCCTACGACGGCCGCCGGATCTTCGAGGGCCAGGCCCTGCTCGGCGCCACCGTCCAGGGAGACCAGGGGGCGCAGACCGAGCTGGTCGTGCGGCGCGAGGGCGGGGACGTGCGCGTCGTGCTGCCGCGCGGCCCGATCGGCATCCGCCTGCTGCCGGCGCGCGTGCCGCCCGATGGCTTCCTGTAGGCATCCCGAGCGCTTGCCCATCGACAGCGCCGCCGAGTAGGCTGCGCGCGAGGCGCCCCTTGAGCCGCTGCATCGTCGTCATCCCCACCTACAACGAGTGCGACAACCTGCCGCTCATCGTGCCGCGCGTCCTCGAGCAGGACGCGCGCATCGAGGTGCTGGTCGTCGACGACAATTCGCCGGACGGCACCGGCAAGCTGGCCGACGATCTCGCGCGCAAGGAAGCGCGCGTGCACGTGCTGCACCGCGAGCGCAAGGAGGGCCTCGGTCCGGCCTACCGCGCCGGCTTCCGCAAGGCGCTCGAGCTCGGCGCCGACGTGGTCGTGCAGATGGACGCCGATTTCTCGCATCCGCCCGAGACCCTGCCGCGCATGCTCGAGGAGATCGAGCACTGCGACGTCGTGCAGGGCTCGCGCTACCTGACCGGCATCACCGTGGTGAACTGGCCGATCGAGCGCATCCTGCTCAGCTACTTCGGCAACCTCTACGTGCGCAAGGTGACCGGCATGCCGCTCACCGACACCACCGCGGGCTTCCGCTGCGCGCGACGCGAGATCCTGCTGCGCAGCGGCGTCGAGCGCAGCCGCTCGAACGGCTACGCCTTCCAGATCGAGCTCGAGTACCGGCTGCTCCGCCACGGCGCGCACATCGTCGAGATCCCCTTCTTCTTCCTGGACCGCACGCGCGGCGCCTCGAAGCTCACCGCGCGCATCGGGCTCGAGACCTTGTGGATGGCCTGCTGGCTGCGCGTCGCGGACTGGCTCGGTCGCGTGTGAGCGCGAGCCGGTGGCGCGCGCTGATCCTGAACGAGCGCGATCCGAAGCATCCGAAGGCGGGCGGCGCCGAGGTCCACGTCGCCGAGATCTTCTCGCGGCTGGCGGCGCGCGGTCACGAGGTGGTGCAAGCCTCGAGCTCGTTTCCCGGCGCGCCCGAGCAGGAGAAGGTCGACGGCATCGAGGTGTGGCGGCTCGGCGCCCTGCCCGTCTACTACCCGCGCGCGCTCTGGACCTGCGCGCGCACGACGCGCGCGGGCCGCTTCGACGTCGTGGTCGAGTGTCTGAACAAGCTGCCCTTCCTCTCGCCGCTCTACGCGCGGGTGCCGGTGCTCGGCCTCTGCCACCACCTCTTCGGCGAGGCGGCCTTCCTCCAGGTCTCGTGGCCGGTGGCGACGACGGTGTACGCGGTCGAGAAGCTCGTGCCGCGCGTCTTCCGCAACGCGCGCTTCGCCGTGATCTCCGAGAGCACGCGCGACGACCTCGCGGCGCGCGGCGTCGACCCTTCGCACATCGAGGTCCACCACCCGGGCATCCGCTGGCCGGCGCAGCCGGCGCTGCCGCTCCCGGCGCGCGCGCGGCGCATCACCTACGTCGGGCGGCTCGAGCGCTACAAGAACGTCGACGTGCTGCTGCGCGCGCTCGCGAAGCTCCTGCCGCGCTTTCCGGACGCCGAGCTCGCCGTCGTCGGACAGGGTGCGGACCGCGTCCGGCTCGAGCGTCTGGCCGATGAGCTCGGCGTGGCATCGCAGGTGCGCTTCACGGGCTTCCTCGACGACGCGGCGCGCGACCTGCTGCTGGCGTCGTCGCGCGTGTGCGCCTGCGCGTCGGCCAAGGAGGGCTGGGGGCTCACGGTGATCGAGTCGAACGCGCTCGGCACGCCCAACGTCGCCAGCGACGCGCCCGGCCTGCGCGATTCGGTGCGCCACGGTGAGACGGGCTTCCTCGTGCCGGTCGGCGACGTCGACGGCTTCACCGACCGCATCGGCGCGCTCTTCGCCGACGACGCGCTGGCCTCGCGCATGTCGGAGGCGGCGGTCGCCTTCGCGCGGCGCTTCGACTGGGATCACGCCGCCGACCAGATGGAGGCGGCGCTGTTCCTCGCGCTGCGGGATCGTTAGGCGTGCGCCCGCTCGCGCTGCTCGCCGCCTGGGTCGCCTTTCCCGTCGCGCTCGGGCTGCGCGTCCACAATGCGTTGACGTATCCGCCCGAGTGGGGCTTCGATGCGGCCTTCAGCTGGCAGTACATCGACGCGCTGCGGAAGGTCTGGCACCTGCCCGCGCCCGACGCCGGCTGGTCGACGGCGGATCCGCCTCTCTACTACGCGCTGGCAGCCGCGCTCATGCGGATCGCGAACGCGCCGCCGCTCGTGCCCTGGCTGAACCTGCTGCTCGGCCTCGGCATCGCGGCGCTCGCCGCGCGGCTCGTGCGCAAGCTCGCGCCCGCCGATCCCGCGCGCGCCTGGCTCGCCGCCGGGCTCGTGCTGTATCTGCCGGCGCACATCCACATGAGCGCGATGGTGAACAAGGAGATGCTCGCGGCGTTCTTCGCGTCGCTCGCGATCTTCCTCGTAGCGGATCCGGCGCGCGCGCGCGAGAGCGGTCGCCCTGCCCTTCGGCGCGCGCTCGCCGCCGGCGTCGCCGCCGGTCTCGCGCTGCTGACGAAGCTCTCCGGCGTGCTGGCGGCGCCCGCCTGCGCCGTCGCGTACCTGCTCGACGCGCGCAGGCAACGCGCCGCGCTCGCGCGCGGCGCGCTCTGCTGCATCGTCGCGGCGGGGGTCGGCGGCTGGTTCTTCGCGCGCAACCGGATCGAGTACGGCTACTTCCAGCCGCACGCCCTGCCGGCCCACCATCTGATGCTCGGCATGCCGCCCGGCGAGCGCGGTCTCGCCGACTACGTGCGCTTCCCGCTCGCGACCTTCACCGACCCGCAGGTGCTGAATCCCTCTCTACTGCGCTCCGTCTGGGGGACGACCTACGCCTCGCTGTGGTTCGACGCGCACCGCTTCTTCCTGCCGACCCGTTCGCTGGCGGTCAGCCGGCTCGGCGAGGTGACGCTCGTGCTCGCGCTGCTGCCGAGCGCCGCCTTCCTCGCCGGCCTCTACACGGGCGCGCGACGCCTCGCGCGCGGAGAGGGCGACGCCGACGCTCCGCTGCTCGCGCTGGTCGCGCTCTCGCTGGCCGGCTTCGCCGCCTACACCTGGGCGAATCCGTGGTTCGCGGTGGTGAAGGGCACGAGCCTGCTCGGGGTGTGCGTGCCCTTCGGCGTCTACACGAGCGAAGTCCTGTGTCGCTGGATCCGGCGCGGCCGCTGGCAGGCCGCCTGGATCGGCGCCGCGCTCGCGGCGCTCGCGCTCTGCATCGTCGCCGGCACGCTCTTCCACGGCGTCTTCGTGCGCTTCGAGTCGCCCGGCATTCCCTGGCGCGCGACGCCGATTCCGGCGCCCGCACCGATCCCGGTGCCGTCGTGAAGCGCACGCTCCAGCGCGTCGTCCCGCTCGTCGTCAGCGCCGCCGTGCTCGTGTGGCTGCTGCGCGGCGTCGACCTCGGCGCCGTCGCCGCCTCGATCTCGCCGCGCGTCGCCCTCGTGCTCGTCCCCGCTCTTCTCGTCTACGGCGCGGTGACCTTGTGGCTCGAGGCCACCTCGCTCTCGATCCTCGTCCACACGCGGATCGGCCTCGGCCGCTGGACCGCCGCGCGCATCAAGTGCGCGAGCTATCTGCTCGCCATCGTCAACTACGCGCTCGGCGCGGCCGCGCTCACCGTGCTGCTGCGGCGCCAGACCGAGCTGCCGCTGACCCGCTCCGCGAGCCTCGTGATCCTGATCTCGATGACCGACCTCGCCGTGGTGCTCGGCTTCGCCGCCTTCGGCGCCGCGCAGGTCGCGAACGGCGCGCCCGACTTCCACGCGAGCCTCGCCGTCGCCGCGCTGTTCGCCCTGTTCGCCGGGCTGGCGCTGCTGCGCATGCCGCGCTCGCTCGGACCGCTGGATCGCATCCGCAGCCTCTCGGCCTTCGACGCGCTGCGCACCGTGCCGCTCTCGGATCTCGCGCGCCTGCTGGCCCTGCGCATCACCTTCTCGATCACCTTCGTCGCCATCTGCGGCGCCGCCTTCGTCGCCTTCCGCATCTCCGTGCCGATCCCCGAGCTCGTCGCCGGCGTGCTGATCGTCGCGCTCGTCGCCGCCATCCCGATCGCGGTCGCGGGGCTCGGCACCAGCCAGGCCGCCTTCCTCTATCTCTTCAAGGCCTACGCGCCGCCCGAGACGCTCCTCGCCATGAGCCTGGTACTCTCGGCCGGCATGCTGCTCCTTCGCGCGGGGATGGGCGTGGCGTTCGCGCGCGAGTTCACGCGGGAGGCGCTGCGCGAGACGCGCGAGGCCGCGCTGTGACACGCGCTGTGACACAGCGCCGCTTCACCGGCGAGCGCCTCCACGAGGGCGACGCGCTCTTCGGCGTCGACCTGGCGCGCCACCGCGCCGCCTACGAATACGCGCGGCCGCTGCTGCGCGGGCTGCGCGCCGTCGAGCTCGGCTGCGGCTCCGGTCACGGCACGGCTTCGCTCGCGAGCGCGGCCGCGCTGCTGCTCGGCGTCGACCGCGTCGCGCCCGATGCCGCCAGCCGCGCGAACGGGATCCGCTACCTGCGCGCGGACCTGCGCCGTCTGCCGCTGCGCGAGCGGAGCTTCGACGCCGCGCTCTCCTTCCAGGTGATCGAGCACCTCGAGGATCCGGGCGTGCTCGTGCAGGCGCTGGCGCGCTGCCTGCGCCCCGACGGCGTCGCGCTGGTGACGACGCCCAACATCCGCATGTCCGACGGCGTGAACCCGTACCACGTGCACGAGTACCGCGCGGACGAGCTGGCCGCGTGCCTGCGCGAGGGCTTCGCCGAGGTCGAGGTGCTCGGCGTCGGCATGAGCCCGCCGGTGCGCGCCTACATGGCGGCGCGCTCGGCGCGCATCCAGCGCATCATGAAGCTCGACCCGCTGCGGCTGCGCGAGCGCATGCCCCGCGCGCTCGTGCTCTGGCTCTTCGCCGCCTTCGCCCTGCTCGTGCGCCGCCGCACCGCGGCGGACGAGGGCGCGCCCGATGCGAGCGTCGCCGACTTCCCCGTCGAGGCGGCGCGCGACGACGCCATCGACTGGATCGCGCTCTGCCGCCGCCCACGATGAACGAGCGCGGGCAGCGCTTCACCGGCATCGACGCCATCAAGGCAGCCGGCATCGCCACCATCGTCCTGATCCACGCGCTGCCGCCGCCCTGGGATCCCGCCGCCACGCCGCTCGAGCGCTGGTTCCAGCAGGTGACGCGCTTCGGCGTACCGGGATTCCTGCTCGCGAGCGGCTTCCTCTACGCCGCGGGCCCGGCCGATCTCGCCATCACGCGCCGCCGCCTGCGCCGCATCCTCGTGCCGTACCTGATCGCGTCGCTCTGCGCGCAGCTCTGGCACGCCGCGCACGGCGTCGCGTCGCCGACGGGCAGCCTGTGGAAGGACCTGCTCTTCGCGTCGTCGTTCGGGCCCTACTACTACGTCTTCGTGATCGCGGGGCTCGTGGCCGTCTCGCCCGCGTTCGCGCGGCTGCCGCGCTCCGCGCTCCTTGCCGCGACGGCCGCGCTGCTCGCCGCGCAGTGGTGCGTGGAGGCCGCGGAGCTCTGGCCGCAGGATTTCTACTGGCACCTGCGCAACCCGCTCCTCTGGTGGGCGTACTTCGCGATCGGCTGGTGCCTGCGCGGCGAGCGCGCACGGCTCGAGCGACAGGTCGCGCCGCGGCGCGCAGCGGTCCTCGCCGCGCTCACGGGCGCGGTCGTCCTGCTCACGTGGCTCGGCGGCGAGAGCGCGGGGCTTCCGCGCGTCGCCGCGCGCACGGCGAGCTGGCTCGCGGTCTACGCGATCCTCGCGTGGATCGGCGTCGCGGCGGGCTTCCTCGGCCGCTCGCCGCGCTGGCTGCGCGCGCTCTCCGACGCGACCTACGCCGTCTATCTCTACCACCTCTTCTTCCTCTACGCGGCGCAGGAAGCCTTCGAGGCGCACCCGCGCGCCGCGGGCTCGGTGCTGCTGCCCTTCGCCGCCGGGCTCGTCGGCTCGCTCGCCTTCGTCGCGCTCGGGCGACGCCTCCTCGGCGCGCGCGCGCGCGATTGGCTCGGGGCATGAGCCTCGCGCGTGTGGCAGTCTCGGCGACCTTGAAGCCCGACGCCGAAGCACGCTGCCCCGTCTGCGGATGCTCCCGCGCGGAGCTCCGCTACCGCATCACGCGCTTCCGCGTCTACGACTGCCAGGACTGCGCGCTCGTCTACCTGTGGCCGCAGCTCGACGACGGCGAGGTGCGCGAGATGTTCCGCCGCCTCTACACCGAGGGCGAGGGCTCGGTGCCGGAGCTGCGCAGCTACTACGCCTTCACCTACGAGGACCGTCCCGACAATCCGCTGGTGCAGCTCTACGAGCAGTGGCTCGACGGCATCGAGGCCGTCCGCAAGCCGGGGCGTCTTCTCGACATCGGCTGCGGCACGGGACTCTTCCTCGCGGTCGCGCGCCGGCGCGGCTGGGAGCCGCACGGCGTCGACGACTGCGCCGAGGCCATCGCCCACGCGCGCAGCCACTTCGGGCTCGACGTCTCGAACGGCGAGTTCGGCGCCTTCGCCGCGCAGGGCATGCAGTTCGACGCCGTCACCGGGTGGGACATCATCGAGCACGCGCGCGATCCCGTGGGTCTCCTGCGCGCCGCGCGCGGCGTGCTCGCGCCCGGCGGCGTGATCGGCATCTCGACGCCGAACCAGCGCAGCGTGCTCGACGTGGTCGCCGGCGCGCTCTATCGCGCGTCGTTCGGCCGCGTGACCTGGCCGCTCGAGAAGTTCTACATCGAGCAGCACTTCCTCTACTTCTCGCCGAAGACGCTCGAGGATGCGCTCACGCGCGCGGGCCTCGCGCTCGTGCAGATGCGTCGCGAGCTGACGGATCTCCGCCGCCTCACGCTCACGCCGCTGAACCGCGCCGCGCTGCTCGGCATGTTCGCGTTCGCGCGCGTGACGGGGCTCGAGAACCGCCTCTACGCGCTCGCGCGCGATCCGGCGGGTGCGTAGGGCAGCACGGCCGCGAGGGTGCCGGGCGCCGGCCCCGTGGTGCCGTCGTGAACCAACACGTGGAAGCCGCGGTTGGTGCGGAGCAGCTGCCAGCCGCACGAGAGCACGGTCGCGAGCGACGGCACATTCTCGCGCGGAATCGTCACGAAGTTCGGCAGGCCCTCGGCGCGCGTCAGGAGGGTCGTCGCGAAGGCGGCCGCGTTGCCGAAGCCCTGCGTGTGGACCTTGCGCAGCAGCCACAGCCCCATCACCGCGCGGCGCGGGAAGAAGAGGCGGATCAGCGAGTAGCCGACCAGGCGCCCCTCCTCGTCGTCGACGCCGAGGGTCAGGCAGTGCGGCGCCGTCAGCACGCGCGCAGCCGTCGCGCGGTCGAGCGCGTGCGGCGGTAGGAAGCGGAAGTCGAACTCGCCCCAGAGCTTGACCAGCGCATCCTCGTCCGACGGCGCGAGCCAGCGCATGACGGCGCGCGCGCCGTCGCGCCCGCGCAGCTCTGCGCGGAAGCGCTCTGCGCGCCGGCGCACGCCCGCGAATCGGATGCGCGCCCACACCGCGTTGCCGAAGTCGTAGAGGCGGAAGATCGCCAGGTCGCGCGCATTGGCCTCGTAGATCCACTCCTCCGCGCGGCCGAGCAGCTTCGCGAGCGGCGTGGCGGGGAGCCGGGCGACGTCGCGCAGATCGTCCGGACGCGGCGTGCTCATGCCGCGTCCGCCCGCGGCTGCGCGTGGACCTCCTGGGCCAGCTCGCGCAGCGGCACCGCGCTGCCGCGCGCGACGAGCGCAGCCAGCGCGGCGTCGACGAAGCGCTCACGCCGCTCGAAGGCGACGCCGACGCCCGGCGTGCGCCCGAGCGCTTCTTCGAGCGCGCTGCCGCGCAGATCCGCCAGGTCGAGCAGGTGGAAGAGCATGCGCAGCGGCTGCCGCCCCTGCCCTCGAAGCGCCAGCGCGAATGCGGACGGCGGCAGCAGGCGGAACAGGGTCGCGTAGAGCGGCAAGCCCGCGAACGTCACCGAGTGCGGGATCTCGAGCACGCGCGGGCCGCGCGCCTCGCCGGGCCGGCGCTCGCGGTGCACGCGCGAAGCCGCCGGCCAGTACGGATGGCGCGGCGCGAAGGCGACCTGCGGCTGCCCGAGCTGGTAGTCCGCATGCCGCACGAAGAGCTTCCCGTACACCATGAAGAGCCAGAGGAACCAGGTCGGGTAGACGCTCGAGTCGTAGAGGTAGCCGCGCTCCTCGAGGATCGAGAAGATCTCGGAGTCGAGCTCGCCGGACGGGCAGCGGAAGCCGACGGGCCGCTCGCCGACGAGATCGGCGATGGCGAGCTCCGCGCGCGCGATCTCCTCCTCCTTCTCCGCGCGCGACATGCCGCGCAGGTTGTAGGGGTGCGACCAGGAGTGGTTGCCGAGCTCGTGGCCGCGGCGCACGACCTCCTTCACGCTCGCGCGGTGCTCGGGGCGCAGCGCGTCGCAGCCCACCATGAAGAAGGTCCCGCGCACGCCATGGCGGTCGAAGGCGTCGAGGAAGCGCGGCAGCGCGTCGTCGTAGAAGGAGCGCGTCGACTCCTCGCCCCCGCGGTCCACCAGCCGGCGGTACTCGCGGTAGTTGTCCATGTCGACGGAGACGCAGACCTTCACGGCGCGCCCCGCAGCGGCCTCGCGATGCCGACGACGTGCGCGCCGCGCCGCGCCAGGAAGGCGCCCTCGTGGTACGGCCAGCGGCGCGACTCCGCGCGCGCAAGCGCCACGGCTGCGCGCTGGAGCGCGCTCTCGCCGAAGAAGCGCGTCTGCGCCGAGATGCACAGCGCGCCGACGCCGAAGTGCGCCTCCAGGGCGAAGCCGGCGCCGCGCAGGGCGCGTTCCACCTCGGCGAAGCCGTACGTGCGCGAGATCATCAGGTCGGACGGCGCCGTCCACGCGCGCACGCGCCGGTAGACGTCGCCGAGCATGCCGTAGAGCGACTCGCGCGCGACGTAGGTGAAGAGGAAGCGGCCGTCGTCGCGCAGCACGCGCCGCATGGCCGCGAGCGCGGCGGAGAGATCCGGCAGGTGGTCGAAGAGCTCCATGCACAGCACGGCGTCGAAGCTCGCCGGCGCGAACTCGCGCAGATCCTCCGCGCGCCCCGGCCGCACCTCGAAGCGCGACTCGAGCCCGCGTCGCCTTGCGATCTCCCGCGCGCGCTCCTGCATCTCGGGGTTGAGGTCGACGCCGATGACCTGGCAGCCCTTCGCGGCGAACCACAGGCCGAAGCGCCCGGGCCCGGTGCCGACGTCGAGCACGCGCCAGGCGGGATCCACCGGCAGCGCGTCCTCGAGCACCTGGAGCTCGGCCGCGTAGTGGAATGCGAGCGGGCCCTCGTCGGGGTGCCACCACTCGGCGACGGTGCCGGGCCGCGAGAAGTAGTCGGTGACGCGCTCCGCGTCCTGCTCGCGCATCAGTCCCGCCCGAAGCGCCTGCGCGCCAGCAGCGCGAGCGTGTTCCCCGCGGTCCTCGCCACCTTCATCTTCGAGATCCCGTACTTGAAGTCGTAGCGGAGGATCAGCGGTCGCTCGTTCATGATCGCGCCGAGGCTGCGCAGCTTCAGCAGGATGTCGATCATGCAGGCGAAGCCGCTCTCGGCGACGAGGGCCTCGCCATAGGCGTCGAAGGCGCGGCGCAGCAGCCCCGCGCGGTAGGCGCGATAGCCGGAGGTGAAATCGCGCACGCCGGGCGTCGGGAAGGTCACGCGCAAGAGCACGCTCGCCGCGCGCGAGAGCAGGTTCCGGTAGAGCGGGACGCCCATCACGCGCGCGCCCGGCTGGAAGCGCGAGGCGATCATCACGTCGTTGCCCTCGCGGATCCCGTTCACCATGCCCGCGATCAGCCCGGGCGTGTGCGTGTTGTCGGAGTCCATCGTCACGATGACGTCGCGGTCGTCGGCCCGCTCGAGCGCGGCGAGGAGCCCCGTGCGCACCGCCTCGCCGAGCCCGCGGTTCTGCGCATGATCGATGCGTTCTACCGGCAGCTTCCCGCGCAACGCGTCGACGGCGCTGGCGGTGCCGTCCGTGCTGCCGTCGTTCACCACGATCACGCGGTAGTCGAAGCCGTTCTCCTCCATGGCTTCCTTCACGCGCAGCAGCAGCTCCGGGAGCCCCGCCTCTTCGTTGAAGGCCGGCAAGGTGATGATGATCATGAGGCGGGCGCGCTCCGACGGATCGCAGCATAACCCAGCGAACCCTCTGTTATTCTGCGCCCCCTTGATGCGCGCGCTGGTGATCCTGCCGACCTACAACGAGGCGGGGAACGTGCTCTCGATCTCGAGCGGCGTGCTCGCGCAGGACCCGCGCATCGAGGTGCTCGTCGTCGACGACGGCAGCCCGGACGGCACCGGCGATCTCGTCGCAGAGGCCGCCAAGAGCGAGCCGCGGCTGCACCTGCTGCGCCGCGCCGGCAAGCTCGGCCTCGGCAGCGCCTACCTCGCGGGCTTCCGCTACGCGCTCGAGCGCGACTACGCGCTGGTGCTGACCATGGACTGCGACGGCAGCCACAACCCGCGCTACCTGCCGAAGATGCTCGAGACGGCCGCGCAGGCCGACCTCGTGATCGGCTCGCGTTACGTCGCGGGCGGCGGCGTCGCCAACTGGCCGAAGCGGCGCCTGCTGCTCTCGCGTTTCGCGAACGCCTACACGCGCCTGCTGCTGCGCGTCCCCACGCACGACTGCACCGCCGGCTTCCGCTGCTACCGGCGTCAGGTGCTCGAGACCGTGAACCCCTTCACGGTGCGCGGCTCCGGCTACTCGTTCCTCGAGGAGATGGTCTACCGCGTCCACCACGCGGGCTTCCGCATCGCCGAGATCCCCATCCTCTTCGAGCAGCGCACCCACGGCGTCTCGAAGATCGACGAGCGCGAGATCTACCGGACAGCGTGGCACGTGCTGGTCACGGCGGTGCGGAGACCCGATCCGCGGGGGTAGATCCTTCGGGGGGCGAACCTTCAGCGGCTTGCTGGGCTACGAGCCTCGGCGAGCGCACGAAGCTCCTGCTGCAGAATCGCAAGCGCATGCTCTGTGCTCCTGAACTCGTAGTGGCGATGCAGAGGCTCGAGATCTCCTGGTGAGAACGAGACCAGGTCGCAGCAGCCATTGGCCAAGACCGCGAGCTCGACTTCGAGATCGGTCGACTCGAACCGCGCACGAAGGCCGCGAGCATCGACGGTGATGTCAGGAAGATTGCCGGCGAGCGCGTGAGCAAGAGCGGCAAGGTCGACCCCCGCCGCCGTGTACTCCCAGAAGTCCGGATCCGGGTCGATCAGAACGGCGTAGAGTCGCTCGTTCGGTTCGAGCGCACCGCTGCGGAACAGGTACGTGAATCGCTTGATCGACAGGTAGTGCCCTACGCACATGCCAGCGCGTGCGAACAGGAAACCATGATCGTGCCCTTCGCCCTCGGCAATGGACTCGATCTGTCCATAGGTGATCGCCCCAGGAGCGGCGAGCAGGGCCTCCGGGGGACTCACGACCGCGCCGCTGTCGCTGCTTCCATCTCGTAGGACCGCCCTTCGCGCAGCACCCTCATCGGGCGCCCAGCAAAGTGTTGTGACGACATGCTCGCCGTTCGGCATCCCCCATTCCCCGAGAAGTGCGAAGGCGTTGGGCCCGAAGCTCACGAGGTCGCTGCCGAGCACTTCGAACTGCCCATATGCGCCTGGCGCTGACCGAGCGGGAACAAGCAGCATGGCCTGCCAATCGATCATTTCGTCACACCACCCATCATTCATTCGCAGCATCTCCGAGAACATCGCGCAATTCAAGTCGCGCGCGTGACCGCCCCTGTCACACCTGCATGTCACAGTGCCGGTCATGGCAGGGAAAATCCGACAGCTCGATCTGGATCTGAGGGAGACACCTCGCTGGGGCGGAAGACGCGCGGGTGCCGGGCGCAAGCCCGGTGCGAACGCGCGCAATGCGCATCGGCCACGCGTGCCTCTCGCGCGCTGTTTCCCGTGCCACGTCACCTTGAACGTCCGGCGCGGGCTGCCTTCGCTGCGCACTGTGAGACTCGTGCGCGAACTGGAGCGCAGCTTCGTTGCGGCGTGTGATCGCGGACGGTTCCGGCTCGTTCAGTATTCGATCCAAAACGATCACCTCCACGCCATCGTCGAAGCGAAGCGACGAGCCAGCGGGATCTTGCCTGCGGAATGAAATCCGTCGCCGCGCGCGTTGCACGCGCCGTGAACCGGATCTTCGAACGCCGCGGGTCCGTGCTTTCGGATCGGTACCACCTGCACATCCTCCGAACCCCGCGCGAAGTCAGGAACGCGTTGGCGTACTGCCTGCTCAATGCGCGGCGTCACCTCGCCAAGCTCGGACGCCGGCTGCCTGCGGCAGCCGTCGATCCTGCATCGTCAGGGCTCTTCTTCTCCGGATGGAATCGAAGATTCCATCCGGCCTCTTCTCTTCCTCCCCCGCCCGTCGCACCTCCGCACACGTGGCTCCTCCGCGCCGGCTGGCGCCGCCACGGTCTGCTCGACCCGGCCGAGGTGCCGGGCGGCCGCTGACTCGTGCCTCACGCCGCCGCCACGCTCGCCTCGCAGATCTCCTTCAGATCCCCGTCGTCCACCATCGCCTTGCGATCCGCCAGCCGCTGGAAGCGCTCGAACGCGCGCTCGAGCGCAGCGTCGGTCAGCGCGTAGCCCAGGGCCTGCAC
>DASUFZ010000131.1:0-8629 GCA_036274295.1 Myxococcota bacterium | reverse complement strand
GCGTCGTGCTTCGCGAGGCTCTCGATCCACCACTTCGGCGCCTGGGCCATCATGCGGTTGATGTCCCAGTAGTCGCGCCACAGGCGGATCTTGCCGCCGCGCACCTCGTGCACTGTGACGAAGTCGTTGACGAGCTTCTCGCCGGTCGGGAAGTGCCACGTCTCGGTGTGCTCGATCAGCACCGAATCGCCTTCCGCTACTACCCGGTGAATCACGTGCTCGAAGCGCTCGACCGCATCGAGCCCCGAGCGCAGGCGCTTGACCACGTTGACGGGCCCGACCGCGCCCGTGTCGGGGGTCGGCACGTCCTCGTAGAAGCCGTCCTCGGCGATGCAGGCGGCCACGCCGTCCCAGTCCTTGCGGTAGAGCGCCTGCCACATGCGGTCGACGACCTGCCGGTTCTCCCGCTCGCCCATTCCTCTCTCCTTCTCAGCTCGGGGCATGGCATGCTCGCGAAGCGGCCGGCTCGACGCTACGGCTATCCGCCCGACGCGCCGATGCGCTCTCGGAAGGAGCTCTGATGAGCGACGAGCGAAGTCCCGGCCCCGCCGCCCCCGCCCTGAAGCCCTTTTCCGAGATCCCGCGCGGCGGTCTGATGAGCATGCTCCGCACCCTGCTCTCCACCGGCGCCGGCCGCGTCGACATGCTGAGCAACCTGCGCGACATGTTCGAGCGCCACGGCCACGTGGTGCTGCAGACCGCCGGCCCGATGAAGCTGGTGAACCTGTTCGGTCCGGACGCGAACCGGCTCGTGCTGCTCGACCGCGAGCAGATCTTCTCCGCGCGCCAGCCGTGGATGCAGATCATGGGGCGCATCTTCCCGAACGGCCTGCTGCTGCGGGACGGCCAGGAGCACAAGCACCACCGCAAGATCATGCACGAGGCCTTCACGCGGCCGGTGCTGCGCGAGTACGCCGAGCGCATGGCGCCGCGGATCGCGGGGGGCATCTCCGAGTGGGGCGGCACGGGCGCGCCGATCCGCGCGTTCGACGCCTTCAAGGGACTCACCCTCGATCTCGCGTCGTCGATCTTCGTCGGCGTCGACCTCGGCCCCTCGGCGCGCCGCATGAACCGCGCGTTCGAGGACATGGTCGCGGCGTCGATGTCGCGCGTGCGCCTGCGCATCCCGGGCCTCGAGTTCTACAACGGGCTGAAGGGACGCGAGTTCATGCTCGAGTTCCTGAAGAGCCTGCTCGAGAAGAAGCGCGCCGATCAGGGCGGCGACATGTTCAGCCGCCTGTGCCGCGCGCGCACCGAGGAGGGCGACGTCTTCGCCGACGCGGACGTGCTCGACCACATGATCTTCCTGATGATGGCCGCGCACGACACGACCACGAGCACGCTCAGCTCGCTCACCTACGAGCTGGCGCGCCATCCCGAGTGGCAGGAGCGCGTGCGCGCGGAGAGCGTCGCGCTCGGTGAGGAGCAGCCCGGCTTCGATGGCGTGGACGGCCTCGAGAGCCTGACGCGCGCGATGCGCGAGACGCTGCGCCGCTACCCGCCGCTGCCGGTGATCCCGCGTATCGCGACGGCGCCCTTCGCCTTCGGCGGCTACGAGATCGCGGCGGGCTCGATGGTGGTGGTCTCGCCGATCCACACCCACCACATGAGCGATTGGTGGAGCGACCCGTACAGCTGGGATCCCGACCGCTTCGCCGACGGACGCGCCGAGCAGGACCGCCACAGCCACTCGTGGGTGCCGTTCGGCGGCGGCCCGCACATGTGCATCGGGCGCCTCTTCGCGGAGGCGCAGGTGCGCATGGTGATGCACCAGCTGCTGCTGAAGTACCGCTGGAGCGTGCCTCAGGGCTACAGCATGCCGGTGCAACAGGCGCCGATCTCGAAGCCGCGCGACGGCCTGCCCGTGACGTTCACGCCCATTCGCTGAGATGGCCGGGAGCTTCGCCGTCCGCCCGATCGGCTTCGTGCGCTCGCCCGTGAAGGAGCCCGTCGACGCGGGCTGGGGCGACGTCGAAGCGCGCATCGAGCTGCTGCCGGAGTACCGCGGCGGCCTGCGCGGGCTCGGCGAGTTCTCGCACGTGCTCGTCGTCGCGTGGCTCCACCAGGCGGCCTTCGATCCGGCGCGCCATCTCCAGCGGCGTCCGCGCGGACAGGCCGACATGCCGCTGCTCGGCATCTTCGCGCAGCGCGCCAAGGACCGTCCCAACCCGCTCGGCATCACCGTGGTGTCGCTCGCCGGCGTCGACGACGACGGCCTGCGCGTGCGCGGCCTCGACGCCATCGACGGCACGCCGATCCTCGACCTCCAGCCCTACTTCCCGGACTTCGACGCGGCGGCGCAGGCGCGCCTGCCGGAGTGGGTCGCGCGGCTCATGCAGGGGTACTTCTGATTCGGCTTGTCCGGGCGCTCCGGTCGGGTGTAGGATGATCGCATGCGGAGCTGGCGGATGCTGATCGGTCTCGCGGCGGTGCTGGGTGCCGTCTCTGCACGAGCGAGCCACCTGGACGGCGACGTCTTCACCTTCGACACGCCGCCGAGCTCGATCATCTGGTCTCACCAGACCACCACGAACGGCCGGCTCGGTCCGTTCCGGACGGAGACCGTCTCGCTCCAGGGGATGGACTACCTGAGCACGTTTCCGGTCTTCCCCACCACGGCCTACCTCGGCTTCGACATCATCCTGAACGGGTCATGGGGCGGGGACTTTGCCGACGACCGCTTCATCGTCGTCGCGAATGGTCAGACGGTGCTCGACGAGACGTTTTCCAACGTCCTCGGCTTCTCCCAGTCCTATCCGGTTCCCGGATCGAGCGCACGGACGGGCGGCACGGAGATCGTCGGAGTCGGCTGGTCGTACACGTTCGCTCTCACGTTCCAGCTCACGCCCAGCTTCCCGGACTGCTGCACCGACATCGCCGTGTCCTTCCGCGGGACGGGCGCCAACTGGTTCCTCGACAACGTCGTCGTGAGCTCGACGCCGATTCCCGAGCCGCACACGTTGCCGCTCGTCACGGGGGGTCTGATAGCGCTAGGCGCTCGGGCGCGGCGCGCGCAGGACCTCTGCTGATCGCGGTTATCCTGGTTCCTCCATCTCTGGAGGTCCCCCCCATGCCGACGCGCGAGCAGCTGCTCTCCTGGGCCGAGAACTACGTCTCGCTGTGGAACGCGGGCGACAAGGCGGCCTGGATCCGCAACTGGAAGAGCGTCGCCCCGGGCGATTTCCGCATGCTCGATCCGGTCGGCACGCCGGAGAAGCGCGGCTTCGAGGAGTGCGCCGCGAAGCCCTTCGATCTCTTCCAGCCGACGGTGAAGTTCCAGATCGCGAAGGGCACGAGGTTCGTGTGCGCGAACGAGGTCGCGTGGCTGATGGAGAACCACGCGACGGTGAACGGCAAGCACGCGGTGCACCTCTCGATCGAGACCTACCGCTTCGAGCCGGACGGCTCGGTCGTGATCCGCACGTACTACGACGTGCCCCAGCAGGGCGCGCCGCTCGGCCAGCTGTTCGAGACGTACCTGCCGAACCGCTGAGCCGTTCCGCTCAGGTTGCGTCCCGGACGATCCGATGAGATCCGGCATCCACCGGAGGACTTCGCCGTGCCCGATCGATCTGCGGATGCGCGCGTCTTCGAAGCGGCCTCGCGCTTCTTCGCCGCCCTGCTCGGGGCCGGCCGCATCAACGAGACGAATCAGCCGGGCATCCTCCGCTACTGCATCCGCGCCGCGCAGCAGCTCGTCGAGGAGACGGATCGCGCGCTGCGCCCGCAGCCGGAGCCGCAGGCGTCCGCCGGCGACCTCGATCTCGACATGGAGCTCGAGGAGCTCGCCGAGAAGAAGCCGGAGGGCACGGCCTACCGCGCGGCGCCGGCCGGCCGACCGCCCGGCGGTCGTCCGACCCCCTAGTTCCGGTACGCCCCGAGCGCCCGCTCGGCCTCGTCGAGCGCGCGCTTCATGAGCTGCGAGCCGAAGGTGATGCGCGCGACGCCGAGCGCGGCGAGCTTCGCGAGTGGCGGCGCGACCGGCAGCGCCATCACGTTGACCGGCGCGCGCCCGAGCCCCTCGACGATGGCGCGGATGTCGCCCTCTTCGTGCGCGGTGATCGGGTAGATGCAGTCCGCGCCCGCCGCGAGATAGAGGCGCCCGCGCCGCAACGTCTCCTCGATGCGCGCCGCGCCCGTGAGGCCGCCGCCGAGGAAGGTGTCGACGCGCGCGTTCACCACCAGGTCGACGCCTTCGGAGCGGCCGGCCTCCTTCAGCGCGGCGATGCGCTCGGCCTGGCGCGCGGCATCGACCAGCACGCCCTTGCCGCGCGCGTGATCGGTGTCCTCGAGATTCAGCCCGACGCAGCCCGACGCCACCACGCGCGCCGCCAGCTCCTTCGGCGAGAGCCCGTAGCCCGCCTCGAGATCCGCCGTCACGGGCAGCTCCACCGCCGCGGCGATGCGCGCGACCGCGGTGAACATCTCGGCGGCGGGGATCGCCTCGCCGTCCGGCCAGCCGAGCGCGTTGGCGACGCCCGCGCTCGTGGTCGCGAGCGCTGCGCTGCCCTTCGCGAGGCGGCGCGCGCTGGCGACGTCCCATGCATTCGGCAGCACGACGGGCGAGCCGGGCACGTGCAGGGCGCGCAGCCGCGCCGCGAGATCCGCGAGCGACGCGCTCATGACGCATCCTCTTCGCGCACGGGAGGCAGGGCTCCCGACGCGATCGAGAGCCGGTTCCAGGCGTTGATCGAAGCGATGGCGAAGACGAGCGCGGAGAGCTGCGGCTTCTCGAAGGCCTGCGCGGCCTCGTGCCAGACGTCCTCGGCGAGCCCGCGTCCCGCTACGAGGGTCAGCGCCTCGGCGAGACCGAGCGCGGCGCGCTCGCGCGCGTCGTAGCCGGGCGCCTCGCGCCACGCGGCCAGCAGATCGAGGCGCTGCTGGCGCTCGCCCTTCGCGCGCGCATCGCGCTGGTGCATGTCGAGGCAGAAGGCGCAGCCGTTCAGCTGCGAGACGCGCGTGCGCACCAGCTCGAGCAGCAGCGGATCGAGACCGCTCTTCACGACGGCTTCCTCGAGCGCCGCCATCGCGCGATAGCCGTCGGGCAGCTCGCGATAGGGGTTCAAGCGGGAGAACGTGATCTTCGGATGCGGAGTCGCCATGCATGCGAGCCTATCGCTCACGGCGGCACCCGACAGATCCAAGCGCGTCGTGCGCCGCCGGACCATTACGAATCGACGACGGCGAAGAAAATCAGGAACGCACCCGCGCGGCGCGGAATCCCAGTGCAGGGGAAAGCGCCGGAGAGACGGACATGAAATTTCGCAGCGTGCTGCTCGGTCTCGTAGGAGCCGCCATCGCCTGGCTCGACCCCGGGAGCGATGACACGGCGGATCTCCTGAGCCGCGAGGGCCGGGGCAGGGAATCCGTCGAGCGAGACATCGTCGGATCGGCGGCCAGCGGGTACTCCAGCCAGGGAGACCACTTCTATACCTGGCAGCCGGAGCGCGTCGACGTGGTGGGGTGGGTCGCCGAGCTCGCGCCCTGGGACCCTCCCAACCGGCCCTCTGCGCGCACCTGACCTGCGGCGCGCTGCCCGCTTCGCGCGCAGCGACCGCCCAGCCCGCGACCATCTTCTGCGTCATCGCGTCCGCGCGCGCAGCCGGAGCGCGTCGTACGGCGTCTCGCAAGGTGGCACGGCCGTTGCTCAGGAGGGCTCCCGTGCGGGTTCCCGTTCCGACCTCGCCCCGTCACATGACGGCGACCGACGCCGGCTTCCTCTACCTCGACCGGCCCCACGCGCCGCTCCAGATCGGCGCGGTGGTGGAGCTCTCGGGGTCCGTTTCTCTCGACGAGCTGGCCCAGTGCGTCGAATCGCGCATCGCGCACATCCCCCGCTACGCGCAGCGCGCGGTGTCGGTGCCGCTCGGCATCGGCCATCCGCAATGGGAGGACGCGCCGGATTTCGACGCGCGCGATCACCTCCAGCGCTGGGCGCTGCCCGCGCCCGGAGGTCCGCACGAGCTGCGCGAGCTGGCGGCGCAGCTGCTCGCGCAGCCGCTCGCGCGCGAGCGCCCGCTCTGGGAGATGCACCTGCTCGAGAGCGGTCACGACGGCCGCAGCGCGCTCTTCATCAAGGTCCATCACTGCATGGCGGACGGCCTCTCGGGCGTGCGCCTGCTGGACGAGATCCTGGATGCGAAGCCCGGCTTCGCGGCGCCCCCGCGCGCGCATGCGCCGGCGCCCCCCGCGGTCGTCCCGGGCGCGGGCGCGCGCGTCGGCCGCGCGCTCGGCGAGAGCCTGCGCCGTCAGCTGCACGCCGCCGGCAGCGTGATCGACGCCGTGCGGCGCCCGCTGCGCGCGCGCGCGACGGCCGGCGCGCTGCGCGACGCCGCCTGGTCCGCGCTGCGCCTCGCCACCGGCGACATCCCGGAGATGCCGTGGAACGAGCATCTCGGGCCGCGTCGACAGCTCTACTTCTCGCGCCTGCCGCTCGAAGGTGTCGCGCGGGTGCGTCGCGCGCGCGGCGGGACGATCAACGACGTGGTGCTGTGCGTGCTGGCCGGCGGCCTGCACCGCTATCTCGCGAGCATCGGCGTCCGCACGCGCGGGCTCGAGCTGACGGCGCTCGTGCCCGTCAGCCTGCGGCGCGCCGACGAGGGCGCGGCGCTCGGGAACCGCATCTCGGCCATTCTGGTGCCGCTCGCCGTCGATCCGGAGGACGAGGTCGCGCGGCTCGCGGCGATGCGCGCGATCACCGAGCGGCTGAAGTCCGCGTCGGCGTGGACCGGCATCGACTCCTTGCTGCACCTGCTCGACGACCTGCCGCCCGGGCTCGTCGCCGCCGCGGCGCGGCGACTCGGGCGCGTGCGCATTGCGAACGTGGTCGCGACGAACGTGCCGGGTCCGCGCGAGGCGCGCTTCCTGTGCGGGCGCCCGGTCGAGTCGATCTACCCGATCGTGCCGATCACGGACGGGCTCGGCCTCGGGCTCGCCGTGCTCTCGTACGCAGGCACCCTGCACGTCGGCCTCAACGCCGATCCCGGCCTGGTGCCCGATCTCGAGAAGCTCGGCAGCGCGATCGAGGGCGCGTTCGAAGAATTGCGGGCGCGCTGCTAGCAAGGAGGCCGACGCAAGTCGGCCGACGCGCGCAAGCGCCGTAGGCGCGCGCAGCGAGCCGCAGGCGAGCGAAGGTGGGCCCCCGCGAAGTCGGGCGAAGCCGAGCGAAGTGCCGGCAGCCCGAGCGCGAGCGATCAGCGAGCGCGAAGGCCCGGCTCAATTGGGCGCGCTGGCGCCAGCACGCGCGGACCACCGGCGCGCGCCCAGCGAGCGCGGCGCGGGGCGACGCCGTTCGAGCGCGCCCGAGCCGGCGAGGAAGGCCTCGAGCTCGTCCGCGCGGGCCGCCGCGTCGGCGTAGCCGATCTCGACGAGCGTGCGCGTGTAGGAGGCGTCGAAGAGCAGGTAGCTCATCAGGTCCGCGCTCTGGGCGTCGGGCGTGCCGAGGCCGTCGAGCGCGACGCGCAGCAGGCGCGGCATGCGAAATGCGAAGCGCTGCGCGACGAGCGCCAGGTCTTCCGAGGGCGACACCACGAGCGGCGTCACGACGCGCATCGGCTCCTCGGGTCCCGCGGCGCACGTGCCGTCCGAGCTGGCGCCGGCGGCGGCCACCAGCTCGTTCATGCGCTTCAGGTGGTCGAGGTCGGCGTCGAGGTGATCGAGGAAGATCGCATTCATGAAGACGCCGCAGACCTGCGCGAGGGGCGGACAGAAGAGGCGCAGCGACGGGCCGTTGCCCGTCGCCTCCTCGCGCGCGAGGTTGTCGGCGGCGCGCGACGAGCGCACGCCGATGGCGAGCAGATGCGTGGCGCCGAGGCGGATCGCGGGGGAGAGCGGCGTCACCAGGCGCAGGCCCCCGTCGCCGAACCAGAGCTCGCCCTCGGACGAGGCGATCTGCACGGGCGGGAAGACGATCGGGATCGCGCCCGACGCGAGGATGTGGCGGTGCGTGAGGCGCACCGGCAGCACGACGCGCCGGCTCTTCTGCCAGATGGGATGACCGGCGCGCCCCTGCACGAAGGTGAACGAGCGCCCCGAGTGGTAGCTGGTGGCCGTGACCGCGACGGCGTAGACGTCGCCGCGCGCGATGGCGTCGGCGATGCCGCGGCGCGGGAAGACGCGCGCGAGCAGCGCCTCGAGCGGGCTCGTGTCGAGCAGGCCGTGCGTGAGCGTGCGGCCGAGCACGCCGCCGAGCACGAAGTCGTGCGCGAGCGTGGCCGCGCGACAGGCGAAGGAGGCGAGGTCGGTGCGGAAGACCTGCGCGGCCTCGAGCCCGGACCACACCCGGGCGACCTCGCTCGCCGCCTCGGCGAAGCCCTCGCTGCGCGCCGCCAGGATCGCGCCGTTGATGGCCCCCGCAGAGGCGCCGGCCACGATCGCGAAGGGCGACGGACGTCCTCGCAGCGAGGGCAGCTCCGACAATCGCTTCAGCACGCCGGCCTGGTAGGCGCCGCGCGCGCCGCCGGCCGTCAGCACGAGTCCCTGCATCGCTGCCGGGTTGGAGCAAACGCGGTGCCAGCCTTCGGAACGCGCGCGCGCGCGCGGACCGGGCGGTGCCTACGAAGGGAGCAAGGCGCTGCGCAGCCAGGCGGCAGCGTGCTCCTATCCCAATCCCAACGTCTGCCGCGCGACG
>DASUFZ010000130.1:0-6014 GCA_036274295.1 Myxococcota bacterium | reverse complement strand
TCGGCAGCAGCGAGCGCCGCACCTCCGCGCTCGAGCGCCTGCAGCGCTCGAACAACGTCGAGCGCTGGCCGCTCGACGGACTGACCGCCGCGGAGGTCGCGGAGCTGGTACGCGGCGCGCTCGGACGCGAGCCCGAGGACGCGCTGGTGCAAGCGCTCTCGCGCCAGACCGGCGGCAACCCACTGCTCCTGCGGGAGAGCCTGCGCTCGCTCGAGGCGCGCGACCTGCTCGACCGCGCGCACAGCGTGACGGAGTGGGAGACGCTACTGCCCACCAGCATCCGCCATCTGCTCGAGCCCAAGCTGCGTACGCTGCGCGCGGGGGCGCTGGATGCGCTCGCGTGCGCGGCGGCACTCGGCCTCGAGTCGCTGCGCAGCCGGGTTGCCCGCGTCGTGCGCGACCCGCGCACGTTCGAGGACGATCTGGGGGCGTGCGTCGCTGCCGGCCTCCTGCTCGAGAGCGCGGACGGCGCGCGCTTTCGCTTCACGCACCTCCTGCTCCGCGAGGCGGTGTATGCCGAGCTGGTACCGCCGGGCGAGCTGCGCCGCGAGCTGCACGCGCGGGTGGTGGAGGCGTTCGCTCCCCCGGATGAGGGCGCGGCGTCCGCCGACGATCTGGCCGCGCGTGCGCACCACGCCTGTGAGGCGGTGCCGAGAATTCCAGCGGGCCGGGCGTCGGAGCTTGCGCTGTCCGCGGCCGAGCAGTCCGCACGGCGCAATGACTTCGACGGCGCCCTCGCCTGGGCGCGCCGCGCACTCGCCGCGCTCGAACACGACGAGGCTGCGCCGCTTGCGGCGCGCGCGGAGGCCCTGCTCGCGATCGGGCGCGCGGAAGCGCACACGCATGGCGTCGAGCACGCGCGGGTGAGCTTCAAGCTGGCCGCGCAACAGGCGCGCGCCGTCGGCCGCGCCGACCTGTTCGCGCTCGCGGCGCTCGGCTTTGCGCACCGACCGAACGCGAGCGGTCAGGGCGACGACGGGGCGATCGCCCTGCTCGAGGAGGCGCTCGCCGGAGTCGACGGCATCGACGCGTCCGTCGCCGTGCGCATCCGGTCGCGCCTGGCCGCGGAGATCCGCTACGCGGAGCCCGATCGGGCCCGAGCCACGAGCGACGCCGCGCTGGCCGCCGCGCACGCGCTCGGCGACGCGGCCGTGCTCGCGCAGACGCTCGACGACTGCACCTTCGTGCGCACGAGCGCGGCGGATCCCGAGGGCTGGCTCGCGCTGAACCGCGAACTGGTCCGGGCGGCGCATTCGGCGGGCGACCTCGAGCTCGAGCTGCTCGGCCACAAGGGCTGTCTCACCGGCCTGCTCGAGCTCGGCGACGTCCGGGCGGTCGACCGCGGGCTGCGCGTGCTCGCGCACAAAGCGATCTCGCTCGGCACCCCCTACGCGCATTGGCTGCGCGCCGCGCTGCTGGCGATGCGCGCGCTGTTCGACGGCGAGCTGGGTTCGGCGGAGCAACACATATCGGAATCGGCCGCGTTCGGCGCGCAGGTCGACTCGCCCGACGTCGCCCTCGAGCTGCAGGCGCAGCTCGCCTATCTGCGGCTCGAGCAGGCGCGCGCCGACGAGATCGAGGATGCGCTGCGCGCGCAGGTGCGCCGCTTCCCGGACGCGGTGACGTGGCACGCCGCGCTTGCACGCATGTACGCCGCCACCGGGCGTCGCTCCGAAGCGAGTCGTGAGCTCGCGCTCCTCGCGCGCCGCAGCTTCCGCGATGTGCCGCGTGATCGCGGCTGGCTGCCGACGCTCGCGCTCGCCTCGGAGGTCGCCGCGGTGACCGGCGAGCAGCGAGTCGCCGCAACGCTGTACGAGCGGCTCGCGCCGCACGCGCGGCTCTCCGTGGTCGCGGGAAGCGGCCTGCTCTACTTCGGTCCGGTCGCGCACTTCCTCGGACTCACCGCCGCCGCGCAGTCTCGCTGGAGCACCGCGATCACACACTTCGAGCACGCCGCGACGATCGAGGAGCGCGTCGGCGCGCGCGTCTGGAAAGCCCGCTCCGAGATCGCCTGCGCGCGCTCCCTGCTCGCGCGCGACGGCGAGGGCGACCGCGCGCGAGCCGCACAGCTTGCCGGCCGGGCCGAGTCCGCCGCCGCGGCGCACGGCTGGCCCGCACTCGCCGCCGACGCCGCGCCGCTCACGGCGCTCGTCTGGACCCGGTCGGCTCATCCGCGGTCCTCGAGCGGATAGGACATTCGAGCGACGCCGTCAGGCGTCAGTCCGCCGCCTGACACCGCTCCAGCACTTCGGTCGCCGCGCGCTCGCCGGACTCGATCGCGCCTTCCATGTAGCCGAACCACTCGCGGGCGGTCTCGCTGCCCGCCCAGTGGATGCGTCCGCACGGCGCGCGCAGCGCCGGTCCGTAGCGCGAGAGCGTGCCCGGCACGGCGAAGCCGGCCGAGCAGCCGCGGGTCCAGGGCTCTGCGACCCAGTCCTGGTCGAAGTACTCGACCGGTGTCCGCGCCTCGTCGCCGAAGAAGCGCGCGAGCTCGGCGAGCACCGTGCGGCGGCGCTCCTCGGGGCGTCCGCTCCACGTGCGCGCCGCCGCGCCCTCGATGAAGCCGACGAGCGCGGGCGGCCCGCCGCCCGACTTGGTGGAATCGAGCGCGTAGCCGACCGCGCCCGCGTCGCTGATCACCTCGCCCGAGAAGCCGCGCTCGCGCCAGAAGGGGCGCTCGTAGAGCGCGATGCACTTGATCACCGCGCCCATCGGGAAGCGCTGCGTCAGCGCGGTGCGCGCGGGCGGCAGCGCCGGCTCGTAGTCGATGCCGCCGGCGAGGAGCGGCGGGATCGCGACGATGGCATGCCGCGCGCGCCAGCTCCCGCCGTCACCGTGCAGGGTCACGCCGCTCTCGTCCTGCGCGATGCGCCGCACGGGCGCGCCGAGCACGACGCGGTCGCCGAGCTTCTCCGCGATGCCGAGCGAGAGCGACTGCGTGCCCTCCACGAGGTAGCCCTGCTGCGAGCCGCCCTCGATCGAGGTCATGTAGCCGAGGCCGCGCGCGGAGCTGGTGTACTGGAGCAGCGAGAGGAGCGACATCTCGTCGGCCTCGGCGCCGAAGGTCATGCGGTTCGTGAGGCGCAGCATGGCGCGCGCGCCGTGCCCGAAGGTGAAGCGGCGGAACCAGCTCTCGACGGTCTGCGCGTCGAGGCGCGCCGCGGCGGGCGCGTTCCACGGCTCGCCCGGCGGGATCTCGCGCGCGGCGCGGTCGAGACGCGAGATGAAGAGCTGGACCTGGAGCAAGGTGGAAATCGGCAGCTTCGGAACTGCGCCGCCGTAGCTCGTGCGCCGGCCGGCCAGCTCGATCCAGGTGCGGCCCTGATGCGGCGTCGGCACCTCGGAGAGGCCGAGCTCGCGCGCGAGCGCCTGGACGCGCGTCTGCTTCTCGCCGACGTACTGACCGCCGAGATCGAACGTGGCGCCGCCGGCGCGGCGCGACCACGTGCGCCCGCCGACGCGATCGCGCGCCTCGAGCACCGCCACCGACAGGCCGGCGCGGTCGAGCGCGCGAGCTGCGGTGAGCCCTGCGAGGCCCGCACCGACGACGAGGACCTCGACCTCGCGGGGAGAAGCGGCAGATCCGGCGCCCAAGGCACCTCCCGATGGATGGAATCCCGCGCGCACCGTGATCCTTTTCTCTCGTAAAGGCAATCCGCCACCGCGGCGTCACGAGGCCTTCCTGCGAACGTTCCCGTCGGAGAAACAGAATTTTCTGATTCGGGCGCCCGGATGGGTGTACGGTGGATCCGACCTGTGTGGGTGGGGACCACGCTCAGGATGCGATCGATCCGATCGCCCCTGGAAGGGAGTCCAACATGCATCGCTCGATGGTTCTCTTTGCTGCACTTGCTGCCTTACTGCTCGCGACGTCGGCTGGCGCGACGCAGTTCACGATCAACGTGACGCTCGACGGCGCACAGGAAGGCAATGCCTCACCCGCGACCGGCAGCGCCACCTTGATCCTCGACGACGTCGCCAACACGCTGGATGTGAACCTGTCCTACAGCGGTCTCACGACCGCGCTGACCAACGCCCACATCCACTGCTGCTCGCTGCCTCCGGTGGCCGCGGGCGTCATCATCCCGTTCGTGCCGCCCATGACGACGGGTGCGACGTCGGGCACGTTCGCCAACGTGTTCGCGCTGACGCCGACCCAGGTCACCCAGGTGATGTCGGGACTCTCGTACATCAACCTGCACACCTCGACGTTCCCGGGCGGCGAGATCCGCGGGCAGATCGCCGCGGTGCCGGAGCCGGGCACGCTCGCTCTGATGAGCCTCGGCCTCGTCGGGCTCGCCACGGCGCGTCGCAACGCGCGACGCTGATTCTGCTGTCCCGTTGATCCAGCGCGCGGCGGCGCTCCGGCTCCGCCGCGCGCTTTTTTTGATCTCCGCTCGGCTGCGCCTCGCTGCGCGCGGCGGCGCGTTCTTATCTCCGCTCGGCTGCGCCTCGCTGCGCGCGGCGGCGACCGAGCCGAAACCAGTCGGGTCTTCGCCGCCGCTTGCGGCGACCCGCGCGCCTTTGGCGCGCTACATCGCGCTCCGGCTAGCGTTTGACTTTGAATCCCGCGCGCTTCGCGTCCCACGTCTGCGGCGTCACGCCGCGGCTGCGCAGCAGGTACTTCTGCACGCGGCCCGTCGGCGTCGCCGGCAGCATGTCCAGGAACTCGATGTAGCGCGGCACGAAGAAGTACGGCGCGGTGTCGTTGACGAAGCGCGCCAGCTCCTCCGGCGCGACCTGCTGGCCGGGCTTGCAGACGACGCAGACCTTGAGCTCCGCCTCGGCGGCGAGCTCCGCCGAGGTCACGCCGTGCGCCGCCGCCTGCGCGACGGCGGGATGCGCCGCGACCGCGGCCTCCACCTCGACGGAGGCGATGTTGCGCCCCTTGAAGCGGATGAAGTCCGCCTTGCGGTCGACGAAGTAGAACTCGCCCGCGGCGTCGCGCCGGCCGAGATCGCCCGTGTGGTACCAGAGGTTGCTCCACGCCTTCGTCGTGAGCTCCGGCGCGTGGAAGTAGCCGTTGAAGATCGCCCACGGCTCGAGCGGCCGGACGCAGAACTCGCCCGTCTCGCCCGGCGCGACCTCGTAATCCCGGTCGTCGAGGATCCGCACGTCGATGCCGTTCGCCGGCTCGCCGAGCGAGTTCGGCGCGTAGCGCTTGCCGGGACGCCGCGAGAGGAGCGTCATCACCTCGCTCTGGCCGTAGCCCTGGTGGATCTCGTCGATGCCGAAGCGGCGCTTGAAAGGCTCGATCAGCGCCTCCGGCATCGGGATCATGCCGGCCGTGCGGATCGGGTTGTCCGCGTCGTCGGGCTTCGGCGGCTGCTGCCACAGGAAGATGTGCATGGCGCCGAGCGTGAAGGTCATCGTCGCGCCGTAGAAGCGGCAGCGGTCCCAGAAATCCTGCACCGAGAAGCGCGCGTCGATCGCGCAGGGCACGCCGCTGACGAGCGCGCGGTAGATGTTCGCGACCCACGCGGCCGACTGGTACATCGGCAGGCACGAGTAGATCACCTCGCCCTCGCGCAGACCCGCGTTGGTGGCGCCGTCGACGGCCGCGCGGATCCACACGTTGTGGCTCTGCATCACGCCCTTCGAGCGGCCGGTCGTGCCGGAGGTCCAGAGGATCGCTGCGGTGTCGCCGAGGAAGAGCTCGCGGTCGTCGGGCTCCTTGCCGGGCGCGCGCTCGAGCTCCGCGAGCGAGACGGCGGGGAGTCCGAGCGGCGCCGCGGCGGCCGCGCTCCCGCGCACGACCACGCGCTCGAAGGGCAGCCCGCCGCCGCACTCGGCGACGCGCGCCACGAGCCCTTCGTCGACGACGAGCACCTTGGCGCGGCTGTCGACGAGGCGATCGCGCAGCCACTGGCCCTTGTAGTCGGTCGAGGTCGGCACCCAGACGGCGCCGAGCTTGTTGATGCCGAGCGACGTCCACACGTAGGCCGGGTGCGTGTCCATCATCAGGCACACGCCGTCGCCGCGCCCGACGCCGAGCTCGGTGAAGCCGGCCGCCA
>DASUFZ010000129.1:0-15316 GCA_036274295.1 Myxococcota bacterium | reverse complement strand
ACGACGCTGGTGCGCAGCAGGCCCGACGGCCCGCCGTCGCCGCCGAGGCGCGCGCGCAGGCTGAAGCTCGGGTTCTCCTCGAGCGCGCCCGGCGCCGCGGCGTTGCTCCCCGCGGCGAGCACGACGTCGCGCACGCGCTCGAGCTCGTAGCGCGGCGCGGGGACGTCGGGGTTGCCGAGCAGCATCTCGTAGCGCCCTTCCGGCGCGACGACGAAGACCTCCGGCAAGAGCACGTCGGCCGACGCCTCGACGAACGCGAGCGGCGCGTCGTCGCCGTCGTCCACGCGCAACACCAGCGCGTGCACCGCCTCGCCGCCGAGCGGGATCGTCACCGGCCCCGGCCGCAGCGCCTGCTTGACGAGCCGCCCGTGCGCGACGACCCGCTGGCGGCCGTGCTCGTCCTCGGCGGAGAGCTCGAACGGGCGGTCGAAGAAGGCGATCGAGGAGCGGAGCGCGACGCGCTCGACGCGCAGCGGCGCGGCGGGGAGCTGGAGTCGGATGGTGGTGTGCCGCTTCTCCGGCGTGCCCGCGACCATCTGGAGCGGCACGGCCTTGCGCTGCTCGCGCGCGCTCAGGAGATAGGGCCACTGCTGTGCGTCGTCGTCGACGATGCGGAGATCCGCGAGATCGGCGCGCAGCAGCGCGGCGTCCTCCGGCGCGAGCGCCACGCGCGAGAGGCCCTCGGGCGACGGCGAAATCTCGAGGCTGCGCCGGTGGCTGAAGGTGCGCGGGTCGAGCTCGGCGCCCGCGTGCATGGCGAAGGCGAGCGCCGGCGAGCGGTCGAAATCGGGATTCGCGCGGATCGGGCCGAGCGTCGCGAGCGGGAGCCACGAGCCGTCGGCGAGCTGCGCGGCGATCGCCGCCTGCTCGCCCGTCTGGCCCGAGCGCGGCGCGAAGGCGTCGAGGTCGTAGTGCGCGCGGCGCACGCGCCCGCCGCCGAAGCGCAGGGTGCCCGACGCGTTGCCCGTCGCGTCGGCTGGCAGCTCGAAGACGAGCGCGGGCTGCCGGATGACGGCGTGGAAGGCGAGCCCCTCGAGCGCGGGGCTGTCGCCGTCCTCGATCTCGACGCGCAGGCGCTCGCCCAGCGCGGGCCGCAGGTGGACGATCAGGCTCTCCGCCTTCCCGCCCGCCAGGCGGTAGACGGTGCCGGTGCCGAGGCGGCGGTCGTCGCTGCCCTGCTGCTCGTCGTACACCGACACGGATCGGCGCAGGGTGCCGGTGCGCGTCTCGACGCGGAGCAGCGCCGGCACCAGGCCGGAGGGACGCGCGAGCTGCACCACGGTGCGGCCGTCGCCCTTCTCGCGCGCGATCTCCTCGAGCGGCACGGCGCTCTGCTCCGCCGCCTCGATGCGGCGCCCGCCCTCGAAGCGCAGGGTCGGCTCGAGATAGAAGCCCTCGCGGCCCGCGATCTCCACGCGCAGCACGCCCTCACCGAGCGGCGGCAGCGGCACGCGCAGGCGACGCGTCTGCGCGTCGAGGCGGAAGATCGGCTCGTTCGCGACGAGCGCGGGACCCTCGCCCTCGCCGCCCTGGTAGACGCTGATCTCGCGCACGAAGCGCGGCTGCTGGCTCTCGAAGACGAGCTCCCAGGTGCCGGCGGCGGGCTCGCGCGGCGGCGCCGCGAGCACGTACGTCTCGCTCGTGACGGCCGGCCCGTGCTCCGGCTCCGTCAGCTCGCGGCGAAGTCCCCGCACCTCGCCACCGAAGGTCTCCGTCACTTCGAGCGCCTCGTCGAGGCGCAGGCTGTCGACGAGGAACGCCACCTCACGGCCCGCCGCGTCGAACACGCGCAGGTCGGAGAGATCCGGCCGGCAGCTCTGGATCACCTCGGGCGTCAGCACCAGGCGGACCGCACCCGGCGCCGGCGCGCTGATCGGCGCCTCGCGCTCGAGCAGGCTCGCGAGCGACGCGGCGGGCTCGTCGGCGGCGAGCGCGCCGACGCCGTAGAGCGCCGCGGCCAGTGCCGCAGCTCCGAGCATGCATCCGAGCGCCTTCATCGCCTCTCCTCTCCGTCGCCGGAGCGCGAGACCACGAAGCGCTGGTAGGCGAACGAGACCAGGATCAGGGAGACGGCCAGACCGAGGAGCGAAGCCACGCGATAGAGATCCTCGAGCTCGCCGAGGTCGTACAGGAACACCTTCACGACGGTCACCATCATGAGCGCCAGCGAGAGCCAGCGCGCGCCGCGGTTGCGCCCGCGCACCCCGACGGTCAGCAACGCGAGCGCGTAGAGCGCCCACGCGATCGAGGTGGTGAGATCGCGCGCGGGCGTGCGCTCGAAGCCGAGGCGCAGGGTCTCGCCGCTCGCGAAGACATCGGCGATGGCGAGATTGATCCAGACGAAGATCACGCAGGCGGCCGAGAAGCCGGTGAGGATCGAGCCGACGGGGTATCCGCGCGCGTAGAGCGGGCGCTCCCACTCGCGCGCACGCGCGATCTCGTGCGCCCCGAGCACGCGCGATGCGCCGATCAGCGCCGCCGCCGGCACGAGATAGGTGTAGAGCAGCCAGTTGACGATGCGGAAGGCGGGGCGCGGGTAGTAGGCGAGCACCGCGTCGTTGGCGACGAGCCGGATCGTCACGCCGAGGAGCAGGGTCATCGCGAAGTACTTGAGCCCGACGTGGTCGAGACGCCGCCACAGAACCGTGGCGGCGAGACCCTCGAGCGCCCAGCCGATCGTGATCCACTCCTTGTCGAGCTGGAGCGGGATGGCGACGGTGAGGAAGCCGAGCGCGGCGGCGAGGTACCAGGCGAGATTGCTCGTGCGGCGCGGATCGTCCGCCTCGCGCAGGCGGCTCGCCTGCCAGGCGGCGGCGAGCGAGAGCGCGCCGAGCGCGATCGGCAGCAGGCCGATGGCGGTCGTGCCGAACGCGGTCTCGTAGAGCGCGCGCAGGGACAGGAACCAGGCGGGGCCCGCGAGCGCCGAGCCGTACCAGGCGAAGCGCTGGCCGCGCAGCCGCGCGAACGCGAGGAACGGCCAGGCCGTGAAGAGCACGACCGTCGCGAGCTGGATGGCGAGCGCGGGCAGCGCGTTGCCCGCGTCCTGCGAGAAGAGCGGCTCGTCGGCTGTCCAGGCGCCCTGCACGAGCGCCGTCAGCGCGACGGCGACGACGACCCAGCGCCCGTCGGGCGCGCGCGCCGCCGAGAAGAGCACGAAGACGCCGAGCAGCGTGGCTACGGCCAGCATCGGCAGCGGCGGCAGCGCGACGACAGGCGCGAACGAGCAGAGCAGCAGCGCCGCGAAGACCGCCGCGGCGTGCTCGCCCTGGCGTCGCACGGATGCGTCGCGGCGGAGCATCGCGACGGCCTGCAGTGCGATCGCGACGGCCAGCACCGCGCCCGTGTGGAGCGTGAAGCCCGGCATCTCGTAGTCCGCGCCGTGCCACCAGCGGTAGATCCACCAGCCGGCGCCGAGGAGCGCGGCCGCGCCGATCTGGAGGCGCGGACGGCCGGGGAAGCCCGCGTGCCGCAGCGAGAGCGCGGTGAGGGCGAGCCAGGCCGCGAGCCACGGCCACAGGCCCGTCGTCGCGCCGTTGCCGAGCGCCGTCACGAGGGTCAGCGCGTGGAGGCCGAGCGCCGAGAGCATCGCCGCAGGCGCGGCCGTGCGCGCCACCGCATCACGGCGTTCCAGCTCCACGAACGCGTGGAACACCGCCGCGAGCAGGGCGCACAGCGCCGCCGATTCCCAGGCGAGCGCGCTGTCGAGGCTCGTGCGCAGCAGCCACGCCGCCGAGACGGCCAGCGCGCCGGAGGCCGCGCCGAGTCCGAGCCAGCTCCGGCCCTGCGCGCGCCCGAGCCCGCAGGCAGAGGCCGAGAGCAGCGCGAGCAGGATCGCGACGGGGTAGAAGTGCGCGCCGAAGTCCGCGCGCGCCGCGAGGTAGAGCGCGAACGCGAACGGGAAGAGCACCGCGCCCGCCTGCGTCACGCGCTCCTGTCGCACCGCTTCGCCCGTCTGGTTGCGGAGCGCGAAGGCGAAGAAGACCGAGAAGGCGCCGAGCACGCAGAGCGCGATCGCGACCTGGTGCGGCTGCATGCGGCCGCCGATCCACGCGGCCTGGTAGAAGAGCGTGCCGACGAGGCTCACGAGCGCGAGGAGCGGCCAGCGGCGTCGCTGCGCCACGAAGAGGAGGCACGCGTCGAGCAGCAGGATGTAGGCGAAGAGCGGGATCGGGCGGTCCTCGCCCGTCGAGAGCAGGAAGGGCGTCGCGAAGCCGCCGATCAGCCCGATCATGGCGATGACGAGCGAGGCGTGGCGATACGCGAGCGCCGTACACGCGCCCGTTACGGCGATCATCAGCACGAAGCCGGCCGCCGGCGGGACGAGGTGGTAGCGGACGGCCGCGGCCCAGAAGGCCGCGTAGAGGACGACGATGCCGCCGCCGATGAGGCCGTTCGCGAGCGACTCGTAGCGGCCGCGCGCGCGCAGCTCCGCGCCGACGACGCAGCCGAGCCCGACGAGCGTGCCGAAGAGCACGCGCAGCCACGGCGGGATCAGGCCGTGCTCGATCGAGTACTGGAAGAAGTAGAGGCCGGCGAGCGCCAGCACGACGCCGCCGAGCAGCGCGGCACCGCGCACGCCGATCCAGCGCTCCCAGTCGATGTGCGGCAGCTCGGGCAGCGCGATGCGCGGTCCGGACGGGCGCGCGGGCGCGGAGGGTGCGGCGGGCGCGACGGGAACCGGTGTCGGCCGCTCGGGCGGCGGCGCAACGGCAGGACGCGCTGCCGGCACGGCGGGCTCGGGCGCCGGAGGCGGCGCCGGCCGCCCTGCGAGCCGGCCGACCTCCTGCTCGAGCCGCGCGATGCGCCGCTCGAGCGTCTGCAGGTCGCGCGAGCGCAGCAGCGCGACCACCGCCATGACGAAGGCCGCCAGGACGAGCCAGCTCACCGGGACCCCCTCGTAGAAGGACCTTAGGACTCTCGGCCAGTCGGCGCCCCGACTTGCGCGCGGACGGACGGCGCGGGGGCGCCGCTCAGTGGAAGAGCCGCTCGCGCGCCGCCGCCGCGATCGCGGCGGTGGCGGGATGCGTGATGCGGCGCTCGAGCGTGATCGCGTAGAAGCGCTCGCGCACGCCCTTCGCGACGCCGAGCGCCTGCACCCGGTACTGGCGCCGGACCTCGCTCGCCACCACGCTCGGTGCGGCGAAGATGCCGGCCCCGTGCTGCCCGAACTCCTTGAGCAGCGCGCTGTCCTCGATCTCGGCGACGAGCTGCGGCCGGATACCCTGCTCCTGGAGCCACTGGTCGAGAGCGCGTCGCATCGCGGTGTTGGTGGTCGGGAGCAACAGCGGAGCGCCGTCGAGCGATCGGGGGAATCCGGCGCGGTGGCGCTTCGCGAGCGCGGGCGCCGCGAAGAGCGTGACGCCGGACTCGCCGAGCAGGTGATTGAAGGCGCGCACCTGGAAATGCGGCGGCAGCGGCGCGTCCGCGATCACGAGATCGAAGTTCTGCGCCGCGAGCGCGGCGAGCAGGTCTTCGGTCTTGCCCTCGCGCAGGACGAGCTGCACGCCCTGCTCCGACAGGCGCGACGCCGAGAGCAGCCGGTGCGCGACGAGCTTCGGCAGCGATTCGGCGATGCCGACGCCGAACCGGGGCGGCCGCCGGCTCGGCCGACCGCGCACCGTGTCGAGCAGCTCGCCGCCGAGGGAGAAGATCTCCTCCGCGTAGCGATAGACGACGCGGCCCATCTCGGTGAGCACGAGTCCGCGCCCGCGCCGCTCGAAGAGCTTCTCGTCGAGCACGTGCTCGAGCTTGCGGATCTGCCCGGAGAGGGTCGGCTGCGCGAGACGCAACGCCTGGGCGGCGCGCGCCACGCTGCCCTCGCGCGCGACGGTGTAGAAGTAGAGGAGGTGGTGATAGTTGAGCCATTCCATGGGGAGGATTCCTTCGATCCAACCGATGCTTCGCAGCAAAATTTCCTATTTGTCGAATGATCGCCAGGCGGGAAGGCTCCCATCTCACGGCGCGGTCTCCGCGCCAGACGACGAGGGCGACCCCATGGATCTCGACCGCATCCTCTCCCAGCTCCTCTCGAGCCCCGCGCGCGCCGGGCTCGCCGGCGCCGTCGCCGGCGGCCTGCTGACGAGCCGGGGCGGGCGCAAGCTCGGCAAGAAGGCGCTGGAGCTCGGCGGGGCCGCCGCCCTCGCGGGCCTCGCGTACGCGGCCTGGCAGCGCCACCGGCAGGGCGCTCCCCAGGCCCGGTCCCTGCCCGCGCCGACACCCGAGCGGCTGCGCGCGACGGGCTTCCTCCCGGAGGGACGCGCGGCCAACGAGGAGTTCGGGCGCGCGGTCTTTCGCGCCATGGTGGCGGCGGCCCGCGCGGACGGGCGCCTCGACGAGCGCGAGCGCGGCGCACTGCTCGGCGAGATCGGGAAGCTCGCGCTGTCGGAGGCGGACCGGGCCGAGCTCTACGCGGAGATCGAGGAGGCGGTGACGATCGACGACGTCGTGGCATCGGCGACGACGCCCGAGCGCGCGCTCGAGCTCTACACCGCCTCGTGGCTGGCGACCGGCGCCGACACGCCGGCCGAGCGCGGCTACCTGACCTTGCTGGCGGCGCGGCTCGGCCTCGACGACGCGCTCGTCGCGGAGCTCCACCGCGAGCTCACAGCTTCCGACGCCGCGGCGCAGGACGCGCCACTGCGGCCCGCCCTCTAGGCGCGCGCCGTGGAGACCGTCGGCACGCCCGCTCTCTGGCTCGGCTTCGTCGCGTTCGTGCTGCTGCTGCTCGCGCTCGACCTCGGCGTGTTCCACCGCAAGGCGCACGAGGTGAGCGCGAAGGAGGCGGGCATCTGGAGCGCGGTGTGGGTCACGCTCGCGCTCGCCTTCAACGCGCTCGTGGTTCACTGGTTCGGAGCCGAGCGCGGGCTCGAGTTCCTGACCGGCTATCTGATCGAGAAGGCGCTCGCGGTCGACAACATCTTCGTCTTCTACGCGATCTTCGCCTGGTTCGCGGTGCCGGCGGCGTACCAGCACCGGGTGCTCTTCTGGGGCGTGCTGGGCGCGCTCGTGATGCGCGCGATCTTCATCGCGCTCGGCGCCGCGCTGATCACGAAGTTCCACTGGGTCCTCTACATCTTCGGCGCGATCCTCGTGTTCACCGGGATCAAGCTCTTCGCGATGCCGGAGGATGGCATCCACCCCGAGCGCAACCCGGTCTACCGGCTGATGCGGCGGCTGATTCCCACGGTCCCCGAGTATCACGGCGCGCGCTTCACGGTGGTGCAGCAGGGGCGGCGCTACGCGACCCCGCTGCTGATCGTGCTGCTGCTGATCGAGTGGACCGACGTCGTCTTCGCGGTGGACTCGATCCCGGCGATCTTCGCGGTCACGACGGATCCGTTCATCGTCTTCACGTCGAACATCTTCGCGATCCTCGGGCTGCGCTCGCTCTTCTTCCTGCTCCAGGGCGTGATCGGAAAGTTCCACCTGCTCAAGCCCGCACTCGCGGCCGTGCTGCTCTTCGTCGGGGCGAAGATGCTGCTCCTCGATTTCGTGAAGGTGCCGATCGGGATCTCGCTCGCGGTGATCGCCGCCCTGATCGGAGCCGGCATCGTCGCCTCGCTGCTGGTGCCGCCGCGCGCCGCCACGACGCCGCGCGACCGCTAGCCCACAGGCTCTCGCCCCTCCGGCGCGATCTCCTCGAGCGGGCGGCCCGCGGTCTCGGGGAAGGCCAGCAGCACGATCAGCGGGGCGAGCGCGCCCACCCCACACAGGAGCGCGATCGCCGTCCAGTTCGAGCCCGCGAAGGCGTAGAGGAGCGACACGAGCGCGAGACCTCCGACGGCCCCGCCCGTCTTGCAGAACTCGCGCACACCCGATGCCGTCGAGCGCACGCGGGTCGGGAACATCTCCGCGCCGTAGGCGCCGAGCGTCACCTGCGTCCCCATGAGTCCGAAGATCAGCGGAATCCAGAACACGAACGAGAAGCCGGCGGCGATCAGGTAGAAGCAGAGGATCGCGAGCAGGACGAGCGCCGTGAACAGCACGGTGACGGGCCTTCGGCCGCGGCGATCCGAGAGCCAGCCGGCCACCGGATTGCCGATGATGGCGACGAAGCCGCCCACGAAGGTGAGCACCGCGACGTTGCCGGGCGTCCAGCCGTGTGCGTCCTGGAGGAACTTCGGCGCGAAGAACGTCGCCGGCCCCATGACGATCTCGATCGCGACGACGGCGAGCGCGAGGAGCCCGAGGCGGCGCGGGTAGCGCCTCACGAGATCGAGCGCGGGCGCGAGCGGCGGCGCCGCGCGGAGCTCGCCGCCGTCGCGCGCGAGCGACTCGAAGCGGCTCGTCTCGGGGAGCGTGCGCCGGAAGTACGCGACGAAGAGCAGCGGCGCGAGCCCGATCGCGTAGAGCGCGCGCCAGCCGAAGGGCAGCACGTTCACGAAGCCGAACATGATGCCCGCCAGCCCGGCGCCGCAGGCGTGCAGCGCTCCGAGCGCGCCGATGCCCCAGCCGCGGTACGCGGCGTCGAACTCCTCCGCGATCACCACGATGGCGATCACCGTCTCCGCCGCGGCGAACACGCGCGAGAGGAACTGGAAGGCGATGAAGCTCGTGGCGTTCGGCGCGACGGCGGTCGCGCCCGTGCACAGCGTGTAGCCGAGGATCGTGAAGAGCAGCATGCGGCGACGCCCGATGCGGTCGGCCGCGAGCGTGAGCGGGAGCGCGAAGAGCGCGCCCGAGCGCACGAGACCGCCGAGGAAGCCGAGCTGACCCTCGGCGATCCCGAGATCCGCCTGGATCTGCTTCAGATTCAGCGAGAGCAGGTAGACGTCGTACTGCTCGAAGAGCGAGACGATCGAGACGAGCCCGAGCACGCGCCACTGGTGACGCGTCAGGGCGGGCGGACGGCCGAGGAAGGGGGCGAAGCGGAGCCAGCCCGGTCGATAGCTCCGGTCGTTCTCGTCCCCTGATTCCACGACGTCCCTCCGCGGGCGCTTCATACACCCTACGCCGGAGCCGCGCGATTCATTGCACGGCGTTCATGCAACCCGGCGCCCTGCGCCAGGCGTCCAAGTCCCGGGGCCGGAGCCAGAGGTGCAGCTCGGAGCATGCGTCGCCGCGTCATCGCCCTGATCGCGACGGCCGTCGCAGGCGCGGCGGCCGTCTTCTTCTTCACCCGCGAGCCGGCGCCGCACTTCGTCACGGAGCCGGTCGCGCAGGCCGACGTCTCTCGCTCCATCGTCGCAACCGGCGCGGTGAATCCCGTCGTCACGGTGCAGGTCGGCACCTACGTCTCGGGCGTGGTGAAGTCGCTCTCCTGCGACTTCAACACGAAGGTCGAGGCCGGCCAGATCTGCGCGAAGATCGACCCGCGCCCGTACCAGCAGGCCGTGGCAGAAGCGACGGCCAACCTCGCCACCGCCGAGGCGCAGCGCCGCAAGGACGAGGCGAGCCTCGTGCAGGCGAAGCTCATCTACGAGCGCGACCGCGGCCTGCTCGCGCAGGGCGCCGTCTCGCAGGAGTCGCTCGACGCGGACAAGAGCGTCTACGACCAGGCGCGGGCGCAGGTGCGCCTCGACGCCGCCGCCATCGAGCAGCGGCGCGCCGCGCTCGAGGCCGCGCAGGTGAACCTCGACTACACGGACATCGTCTCGCCGGTGAACGGCACCGTGGTGTCGCGCAACGTCGACGTCGGCCAGACCGTCGCCGCGAGCTTCCAGACGCCGACGCTCTTCCTGATCGCGCAGGACCTGACGCAGATGCAGGTCGACACGAACGTCAGCGAGTCCGACGTCGGCGAGGCGAAGGTGGGCCAGCGCGCGACCTTCCAGGTGGAGGCGTATCCCGAGCGCACGTTCGAAGGCAAGGTCGTGCAGGTGCGCCAGGCGCCGATCACGGTGCAGAACGTCGTCACCTACAACGTGGTGATCGGCGTCGACAACCGCGACCTGCTGCTCTTCCCGGGCATGACCGCCAACGTGCGCATCCTCGTCGACGAGAAGAAGAACGTCGCGACCATCCCGGCGCGCGCGCTGCGCTTCGATCCGCACGGCGGGCGCGCGCAGCCGGGCGACGGCGACGGCGGCCCGCACGTGTACGTGCTGCGCGACGGCCGCGCGCAGGCCGTGCCGATCACGACCGGCATCGACGACGGCACGCGCGTCGAGGTGGCGGGCGGCGCGCTCGCGCTCGGCGATCCGGTGATCGTCGACCAGTCCTCGAACGGCGGCGAGCGCCGCGGCCCCGAGACGCCGACGCGCTCGCCCTTCCGGATCTAGGTGCGCGCGATGTCGGACGCCGTCATCGAAGTCCAGGACGTCACGCGCACCTACCCCATGGGCGATTTCGAGGTGCACGCGCTGCGCGGCGTCAGCCTGCGCGTCCTGCGCGGCGAGTTCGTCGCGATCATGGGGAGCTCCGGCTCGGGCAAGTCCACCCTGATGAACCTGCTCGGCTGCCTCGATCGCCCGACGCGCGGCAGCTACCGGCTCGAGGGCGTCGACGTCGCGCAGCTCGGCGAGCCGGAGCTCGCGCAGGTGCGGAGCCTGCGCATCGGCTTCGTGTTCCAGAGCTTCCAGCTGCTGAAGCGCACCAGCGCGCTCGAGAACGTCATGCTGCCGCTCTTCTACTCGGGCCGGCTCGACGGCGCGAGGGAGCGCGCGAACGAGGTGCTGCACTCGCTCGGCCTCGCGGGTCGCGAGCAGAACCAGCCGAGCCAGCTCTCCGGCGGCCAGCAGCAGCGCGTCGCGATCGCGCGCGCGCTGATCAACGACCCGGCCATCCTGCTGGCCGACGAGCCGACCGGCAACCTCGACTCCAGCGCCGCCACCGACCTGATGAACACCCTGCGCGCGCTGAACCGCGAGCGCGGGCTCACCATCGTGCTCGTCACGCACGAGCAGCGCCTGGCCGACTTCGCCGACCGCATCGTCACCGTGCGCGACGGCCTGATCGTCTCCGACGTGCGCATCCGCGAGCCGCAGGCGCGCCCCGCGCAGCTCGCGGCGCCCGCGCCGCCGCCCTCCGCCGACTGGCGCTCGCTCACGTCCTTCGCGCGCATGGCGCTGACCGTCGCGGGGCAGTCGATCGCGCGAAGCAAGCTGCGCTCCGCGCTCACCATGCTCGGCATCTTCATCGGCGTCGCCGCCTTGATCGCGATGGTGGCGATCGGCCAGGGCGCCAACACCGCCGTGATGAAGCAGATCGAGAGCCTCGGCTCGAACCTCGTGGTGGTGCTGCCCGGCTCCAACGCGACGGGCGGCGTGCGCTCGGGCTTCGGCAGCGCGTCCACTCTGCGCGTGACCGACGCCGAGGCGATCCGCGCCGACGCGCCCTCCGTGGCCGACGTCAGCTACGTGACGCGCGGCTCCGCGCAGGCGCAGTTCGGCTCGAAGAACTGGAACACCACGGTGCAGGGCATCAGCGCGACGCAGCTCGACATCCAGAGCTGGCCGCTCGCCTCCGGCCGCAAGTTCAACCCGGAGGAGATCCGCGGCGCGGCGCGCGTGTGCCTGCTCGGGCAGACGGTGATCGCGAACCTCTTCGGCCCGCACGAGAACCCCATCGGCGCCACCATCCTGGTGAAGAGCGTGCCGCTGCGCGTGATCGGCGTGCTCTCCGGGCTCGGGCAATCGGGCTTCGGTCGCGACCAGGACGACGTGATCCTGGTCCCCTTCTCGACCGCGGAGACGAAGATCCTCGGCGTCACCGCGCCGACGCTCGTCGCCACCACCACGACGCCTTCGATCTACGCGGCGCAGCTGAACCCCTTCGGCATCGCGCCGAAGCTGACCGGCTACGTGAACATGATCTTCGTGAAGGCGCGCAGCGCCGAGCAGGTGGACGCGGCCGTCGCCGAGGTGCAGCGGATCCTCGAGACGCGGCACCGCATCCAGCCGGGCCAGATCGCGGACTTCGACGTCCGCAACGTCAGCCAGGTGGCGCAGGCGCGCGAGGGCAGCAGCCGCATCCTGGCGGCGCTGCTCGCGACCGTCGCGTCGATCTCGCTGCTCGTCGGCGGCATCGGCATCATGAACATCCTGCTCGTCTCGGTGACGGAGCGGACGCGCGAGATCGGCCTGCGCATGGCGATCGGCGCGCGCCGCGTGCACGTGCTGCTCCAGTTCCTGGTGGAGTCGGTGCTGCTCTCCGGCATCGGCGGCGTCGCGGGGATCCTGGCGGGCATCGGCATCTCGAAGGCGATCGCGTGGCTGGCCGGCTGGCCCACCCTGCTCTCGCCGGCCGCGATCGTCGGCGGCTTCGTCTTCTCGGCCGCCGTGGGCGTCTTCTTCGGCTTCTACCCGGCGCGCCGCGCCGCCGGGCTCGATCCCGTCGAAGCGCTCCGGTACGAGTGAGGAGGCCGCACGTGGCCTCGCTGCGCTGGCGACACCTCCGCGTGACGTGCGCGCTGGCGCTCGCCTCGTCGAGCTGCGCCGTCGGCCCGGACTTCGTGCGCCCGGAGCCGCCGATGACGACCGACTACACGCCGGGCCCGCCGCCGAAGGTGCTCTCGCCGGGCGCCGCGGACGTGGAGCAGCGCGTGCAGGTGGCGGCGGAGATCTCGTCGGCGTGGTGGCAGCTCTTCCGCTCGCCCGCGCTCGACGAGGTCGTGAAGCGCGCCCTCGCCGACAACCGCGATCTCGCGCAGGCGCGCGCGACCTTGGCGCAGGCGCGCGAGTTCGTGGCCGCCGCGCGCGGCGCCTACTACCCGCAGCTCGACGCGAGCGCGAACGGCCAGTACCAGGCGGAGCTCGAGCGCAAAGGCTGGAAGCTCGAGAGCCAGAACGGCTCGTCGGCATACTCGATCGGCGCGACCGTCAGCTATGCGGTGGACGTCTTCGGCGGCGTGCGCCGCAACGTCGAGCAGCAGTCGGCGCTCGCGGAGCAGTCGCGCTACGAGCTGGCGGCAGCGTGGCTCACGCTGACCGGCAACGCGGTCACGCAGTCGATCGAGATCGCGTCCTTGCGAGCGCAGATCGAAGCGGTGGAGGACGTCGTCGCCGACGACGAGCGCAGCCTCGATCTGGTGCAGCGCAAGTACGACGCCGGCAAAGTGGCGAAGAGCGACGTGCTGACGGCGAGCACGCAGCTCGCGAGCGACCAGGCCCAGCTGCCGCCGCTGCGCCAGCGCCTGGCCGCCGCGCAGCACGCGCTCTCCGTGCTCGCGGGTCAGCTCCCGGGCGCGTGGTCGCCGCCCGACTTCCAGCTCGCGGACTTCACCTTGCCGGTCGAGCTCCCGCTCAGCCTGCCGTCCGAGCTGGTGCGCCAGCGGCCGGACATCCTGGCGTCGGAGGCCTCCCTCCACGCGTCGAGCGCCGCGATCGGCGTCGCCACGGCGAACCTGTTCCCGAGCCTCACGCTCTCGGGCGGGATCAGCCTCGCGGAGTCCGCGGCGATCTTCAACGGACCGGGGGCCGGCTACTCGCTGGCGTCGCAGCTGCTCCAGCCGGTCTTTCGCGGCGGCACCCTGCGCGCGCAGCGCCGCGCTGCGATCGACGCGTATCAGGCGTCGCTCGCCGGCTACGAGCAGACGGTCCTCGTCGCCTTCCAGCAGATCGCCGACACGTTGCGCGCGCTCGATCACGACGCCGAGCTCGTGGCAGCCGAGCGGCGCCTCCTCTCCAGCGCCGAGGAAGCGCTCGCGCTCCAGCGCCTCCGCTACGAGGCCGGCAAGATCGACCTGCTCGATCTCCTCGACGCGCAGCGCTCCTACGGTCAGGCGCGCCTCGGCTTCGCGCAGGCGCAGGAGCAGCAGCTCAGCGACACCGCTGCGCTCTACGTCGGTCTCGGCGGCGGCTGGTGGGGCGCGGAGATCTAGGCGTCGCGCCTGTCCATCTGCCGCTCCCACTCGCGGCCGTCGAAGCGCGCCACGGGGATGGCGTCGAGGTCGATGCCCTCGAGGCAGCGCACGTTGACGTCGACTTCGTGCGGGTTCGAGCGCGCGCGCCGGAAGGGCGAGATGCCGCAGGTGCGGCAGAAGTGGTGCTTCGCCACGCGCGTGCCGAACTCGTAGGTCGCGAAGGCCTCGCGCGGGGTCAGCAGGCGGAAGCGCTCGGGCGCCACGTACCAGTGGAGGTAGGCGGTGCGCGTGCAGATCGAGCAGTTGCAGAGCTCGACGCCCTCGATCGGCCCCTCGACCTCGTAGCGCACCGCGCCGCAGTGACAGCTTCCCCGGTACGTCATCGCGCGTGACCTCCTCTCCGCAGGGTGGTAGCGTGCCCGCCGCGCCCCCGGGAGCGAGCGATGACCGCCGACCGCGATCCCCTGAGCCCCGCCTGGCGCGACGACCCCTACCCCTGCTACCGCGAGCTGCGCGATCACGCTCCGGTGGTGCTCTCGCCCTCGACGAACGCGTACTGCGTCTCGCGCTACGACGACGTGATGTACGTGCTGCGCAACCCCGAGATCTTCTCGTCGCGCGCGATGTTCACCTTCCTGATGAACAACGGCGAGGAGGGCGCGCCGCCGCTCTCGTGGGACGTGATCAAGTTCCTCGCGCGCTTCGTCCTGCAGGTGCGCATGAACCCCTTCGAGTTCACGAAGGCGCGCAACCTGATCGCCGAAGACGGCGACAGCCACACGGCGATGCGCGGCATCGTGAACCGCGGCTTCACGCCGCGCCGCATCGCGGCGTGGGAAGAGCGGGCGAGCGCGCTCGTCGCTGAGGCGATGGCGAAGCTGGAGCGCGGCGGCCACTTCGACCTGGTCGAGGACCTCGCCATCCCGCTGCCCGTCACGATCATCGCCGAGATGCTCGGCGTCGAGCCGGCGCGCCAGCGCGACTTCAAGCGCTGGTCCGACAACATGATCTTTGCCATCGCGGGGCCGGGCCGCGCAGACCCGTTCGAGAAGCGCACCGTCGACACCCTGATCGAGCTGCTCTCTTACATCCGCAGCATCTCCATCGCGCGGCGCAAGCGCCCCGCGGACGACCTGATCAGCCTGATCGCATCCGAGCAGGACGGCGCGACGGCGCTCTCGACGCGCGAGGTCGTGCAGTTCGTCATGCTGCTGCTCGTCGCCGGCAACGAGACGACCACGAACCTGATCGGCAACGCGGTCGGCGCGCTGCTCGACAACCCCGCCGAGCTCGCGCGCCTCGCGCGCGACCCGGCGCTCGTGCCGGGCGCCGTCGAGGAGGCGCTGCGCTTCGAATCGCCGATCCAGACGGTCTTTCGCACCACCACGCAGGAGGTCGAGCTGGCGGGCGTGCGCATCCCGAAGGGCGCGTACGTGGCGCCGCTGCTCGGCTCGGCGAACCGCGACGAGCGGCGCTTCCCCGAGCCCGATCGCTTCGACGTCGCGCGCAACCCGCAGGGCCACGTCGGCTTCGGCTTCGGCAAGCACTTCTGCCTGGGCGCGTCGCTGGCGCGTC
>DASUFZ010000128.1:0-4445 GCA_036274295.1 Myxococcota bacterium | reverse complement strand
CGAGATCACGCAGAGCGTGCCGGGGCCCATCCCGGGCACCATCCGCAATCTCGTGGTGACGGTGGACTACACGGGCAACCGGCTGATCAACTCGCCGCAGTTCAAGTTCAGCGGCGCGGTCGACTACACCTTCGAGCTGGGCCGCTACGGCGCCATCCTGCCGCGCATGGACTTCGCCTGGACCGACGACACCTTCTTCGATCCGGCGGAGGGCAAGGGCAACCCGAACGCCTTCGGCCAGCAGTTCCTGCCGGACTACGCGGTGGGTCAGAAGGCGTACTGGGTGCTGAACGGGCGGCTCGGCTATCGCACCGAGGACGGCACCATCGAGATCGCCGGCTGGGTGCGGAACTTCCTCGACGCGACCTACAAGACGTACGGCTTCGACGCGTCGCAGTTCTCGCAGGTGGTGATCAACTACTACGGCGAGCCGCGAACGTACGGAATGGATTTTACAGTCAGGTTCTAGGGAACCGCGTAACCCAGCGCGCGGAGCTGATTGAGCTCCAGCTCATCGAGCTCCAGAGTTCCCGTCTTCTGCGCCCACGGCGCGGGCTCGCTCTCGAGGTATCCCTTCGCGAGCTCGCGCAGGCGCGTCGCGTCCTCGGGCTTCTCGGCGCTCAGATCGTTGCGCTCGCGGTGGTCCGTCTTCGAGTCGAAGAGCTCCTCGCGCGTGCCGCGCGGCGTGACGGTCTCGACGAAGCGGAAGCCGCCGTCGACGACGGCCACGGTCGGCGCGGGCTCGACGTCGCGCTGGCCCCAGCGCTGGTCGAGATGTGCGTACGCGGGACGCGCGTCGGGCGGCGCCGCCTGGCCGCGCGCGGCCGCCAGGATCTCGGGAACGCGCGAACGGCCGTCGCTGTCGGGGATCGGCGGAAGGCCCAGCAGGTCGAGCAGGGTCGGCCACACGTCGATGTTGCTCGTGCGCGATTCGATCACGAGGCCCGGGTCGAGCTTGAACGGGAAGCTCAGGATGAACGGGACGTAGGTCGCCTCGTGGTAGACGTTGCGCGCGTGACCCTCGTCGCCGTGCTCGCCGAACGCCTCGCCGTGATCCGACGCAATCGCGATGAGCGTGCGGTCCAGGTATCCCATCTCGGCCAGCGAGCCGAGCAGCTGGTTCAGCACCAGGTTCACGCGCAGCACGGCGTTGTCGTACACGTCCGAGTAGCTCGTGCCGAACTTCGCGGAGTCCTCGTCGTAGGTGTACTCGTGCACGTCCATGAAGTGCATGTAGAGGAACCAGCGGTCGTCGCCCTGCACGCGCAGGAACTCGATCGCCGCGCGCACGCCGTCCTCGTCCGTGCCGCCCTCCTGCACGGTCGGGTTCTCGCGCTTCAGCGACGGCGGCGGGCGCACGCTGACCGGGCGGTCGTACACCTCGAAGCCCTGGCCGAAGCCGAACGAGGGCGCGACCCAGCCGTTGCGCCACAGCCCGGTGGTGCGGAAGCCGGCCTGCCGCAGGATCTCGGCCGGCATGGTCGCCTCGGACGGGATCACCGAATCGAAGCGCGTGATGCGCGTGCGCGCCGGGTACGTCGCCGTCCACATCGACGCCATCGAGCACTTCGTCCACGACGACTGCGAGAGCTGGTTCGCGAAGCGCACGCCGCGCGACGCCAGCAGATCGAGCAGCGGGCTCGTCGGGCGCGCGTAGCCGTAGCCCGAGAGCCGGTCCGCGCGCAAGGTGTCGATGACGATGAAGAGCAGGTTCACGTCCTTGCGCGTCTTCAGCGCAAGGATCTGCTCCGCCGCGCCGAGGGGACGCGAGTCGACGTCCCCGCCGCCGAAACGCACGAAGGTCGAGAGGAAGAGGGCGAGCACGAGGACCATGGCGAGGAGCCAGGGCCAGCGGCGTTGCAGGAGCGGGGTCGGCATGGAGGGCGCGAAAACTAGCGAACCCCCGCCGCGCGCCCGGGCCGCTCCAGGGCGCGCCGGCTACGTTCCGCCGCCATGCAGAAGCCCCGCCGCGCGCGCCGACTCCTCCCCGTGCTGCTGCTCTCGTCGCTGTGGCTGGCCTGCGGCTCGGGCGATCCCCTCGAGCAGGCGCGCAAGCGCCAGGACGCCGGCGACTACGCGGGCTCGCTCGAGCTGCTCCAGAACCTCGCGGCCCAGCGCACCAAGGATCCCGAGGTGCAGTACCGCTACGGCCTGGCGCTCGTGCGCACCGGCCAGCCGAGCCTCGCCATCTGGTCGCTGCGCGCCGCGATGGACGATCCCGAGTGGCTCGACAAGGCGTCGCGCGAGCTGGCGCGCAGCGCGATCTCGACAGCCAACGCAGATGCCGCCGTCGAGGCGATGGACCGCCTGCTCGAGAAGAAGCCCGAGGACGTCGACGCGCTCGTGCTGCGCGCGAAGGCGAAGGTGGCGACGCGGCGCGATTTCGAGGGCGCGCTCGCGGACGCGGACCGCGCGGTGGCGCTCGACCCCGACCACAACGACGCGCTGGTGATGCGCGCGGTGGCGCTGCTGCTGCTGACGCGCACGGACCAGGCGGAGGCCGCGCTGAAGGATCTCGAGGCGCGCGCCGTCGACGTCGACCTCGGCCTCGACGTCGGCGCGCGCTTCTGCGTCGCGCGCGCGATGTTCGCGCAGGCCAAGGAGCAGTGGGACGACGCGGAGGCGCAGTACGTGAAGTGCCTCGCCGCCTTCCCGGCCGACGAGTCCGTCGTCGGCCAGGCGATCGGCTTCTACGACGAGCGCGAGAAGCCCGAGCGCGTGCTGGAGATCCTCCAGCAGATCGTGGCCGCGGATCCGCTGGCGAGTCTCGCGCGCCAGGGGCTCGCGCAGCGCCTCGAGCTCGCCGGGCGCGGCGACGAGGCGGAGAAGGTGCTGCGCGAGGGCACTGCGGTGAAGGATCCCGAGCTGGTGTCGGTCGCGTGGGTCGACCTCGCGAACCTCTACGCATCGCGCGGCGATCTGAAGGCGTCGAGCGACGCGCTCGGCCACGCGATGGAGACGACGCGCGAGCCGCGCCCCGAGCTCGTCTACCAGTACGCCGACACCCTGGTGATGACGGGCGATCTGGCGCGCGCGCGCGAGGTCGCGACGAAGCTCACGGTGCCGGCGCACCGCGAGCTGCTCGAAGCGCGCGTGCTGATGCAGGAGGGCAAGCTCGAGGCGGCGCTCGACCGCTTCGACGCGGGCCTGCGCCTGTGGCCGGACAACGCGGTGGCCCGCTACTACGCGGCGCGCACCGCCGAGCGGCTCGGCCGCTTCGAGCGCGCGGTCGACGACTATCGCTACTCGATCCGCGCGGGTGTCGCGCAGACGGACGCGCGCTTCCGCCTGGCGCGCCTGCTCGAGGCGTCGCGCGCATACGAGCAGGCGGTCGGCGTCGCGCGTCACGCGACGGCGAACGCCCCGGCCGATCCGGCGGCCGAGCGCGTGGCGCTGCGCATCCTGGCGCGCCTCGGCCGGCTCGACGACGTGCGGCCGCTGCTGCGAAATCTCGCGGAGGATCCGGAGCGCTGGGGCGACAGCGTCGCGGCCATGGCGCAGGGCATCCGCGAGGCGAGCGGTCCGGCCGAGGCCGCGCGCTTCCTGCGCGAGGCGCAGGCGCTCGACCTGAAGGATCCGCGCAGCGCGGCCGCGCTGCGTGAGCTGGTGATCGCGGAGGGCGAAGCGGACCATGCGGCGGCGGCGCTCGCCGCGGTGGACGCGGCGCTGAAGGCGCATCCCGACGAGGCCTCCTTCCACGCGCTGCGCGGTCTGGCGCTCGCGAAGAGCGACCTGGCGAAGGCGCGCGCCGCCTACGAGCGCGCGCTCGAGCTCGACGCGAAGAATGCGCAGGCGCTCGTGGGCCTGGCGCGCGTCGAGGCCGCCGCGGGCAACAAGGAGCGCGCGCTCGAGCTCTACGGCCGCGCGATCACCGCGCAGGGTGACGCCGAGCTCGGCGATCCGGAGCCGTGGCGCGAGTCCGCGGAGCTGCTGCTCCAGCTCGGACGCCATGACGAGGCGGTGGCGCGGCTCGAGCAGCTGCTCCTGCACGACCCGTACGACAGCCGCGCGGCGGCGCGTCTCGCGGGTCTGCGCGCGGAGCAGCCGGAAGGCCGCGAGCAGGCGCTCGCGCTGGCGAAGCGCGCGGTCTTCTTCGGCCGCTCGCCCGAGGCCTTCGACATGCTCGCGCAGGTGCATCGCGCGCGCGGCGAGGACGCACAGGCCGCCGAGGCCCACGCGCTGGCCGAGCGCGCGCGCGCCGGCGCCGAGCCGCCGGCCGAGGAGGCGGAGGCCGCGTCGCGCTCCTGAGCCACGCGAACGCAAGGAGGCCGACCCCAAGGTCGGCCGACGCGCAGCGAGGCGCAGCCGAGCGAAGGCCGGAATGCCCGAGCGCGAGCGATCAGCGAGCGCGAAGGCCCGGCAAAGTCAGGGAAGCGCGGCGCGGATCGCGGCCTCGATCGCGGCGGGATCGCTCTCGTCGCCGAGCCGCATGCGCAGGCGGCGCG
>DASUFZ010000127.1:0-15441 GCA_036274295.1 Myxococcota bacterium | reverse complement strand
CGCGAAGCGCCTCGGCTACGAGGAGGCGGCCGCGCGCATCCAGGACCTCTATCTCGCGGGCAAGAAGATGGAGGCGATGGCGGCGGTCCCGGACTCGCTGGTCGACGAGGTGGCGCTGGTCGGCCCGGCCGATCGCATCCGGGCGCGCCTCGGCGCCTGGCGGGAGGCGGGCCGCAAGAAGCACGTCGGCAGCCTGCTTGCGGCGGGCGCGTCGCCGGCCGCAATGCGATTGCTCGCCGAAGAGCTCCTGTAGCCATATCCCCCTCGGGGCTTCGGCGCCAGATCCCGTCGAAATCGGCGTGATCGAGATCGATCCAGCCGACTCGGAGCGATCTCACCCTCCAGAACGGAATCTTTTCTGGAGCTCTGCTCGACTTCCGGGTACATTCGCGTCTTCCAGACGCCGATCGATCTCGAAGATCGCTGCATGCGGAGGGCCGGATGGAGCAACGTGTGACGACCGGGGGCGAAAAGGTCATCCAATGCCTCGAGCGGGAGGGCGTCGAGTACATCTTCGGCCTCTCTGGCGGCGCGGCGATGCCGCTCTTCGACGCACTCGTCGATTCGAAGATCAAGTTGATCCTGGTCCGTCACGAGCAGGGCGCAACCCACATGGCCGACGGCTATGCGCGCTCGACCGGGCGGCCCGGCGTGGTGCTGGTGACGTCCGGCCCCGGCGCCACGAATACCGTGACCGGGCTGCTGACCGCGCTGATGGACTCGTCGCCGATCGTGGTGCTCTGCGGCCAGACGATCTCGCCGATGCTCGGCAAGGACGGCTTCCAGGAGGCCGACGTCACCGGGATCACCTATCCGGTGGTGAAGCACTCGTATCTGGTGAAGGACGCGCGCGACATCCCGCGGATCGTCCGCGAGGCGTTCCACCTGGCGAACAGCGGCCGCCCCGGCCCGGTGCTGATCGACCTGCCGAAGGACATCGGTCAGGGACCCTGCGACGCGCCGTTCACGGACGAGCTCGATCTGCCCGGCTACTCGGTGCCCGGCCGCGGCGAGGCCGCGCGCATCGCGGAGGCCGCTCGGCTCCTGTCCGAGGCGAAGCGCCCGCTCCTCTACGTGGGCCACGGCGCGGTCATCGCGGGCGCGGGCAAGGCCATCACGACGCTCGCGGAGAAGCTGCGCGCGCCCGTGGTCAACACCCTGCTCGGCAAGGGCGCCGTCGACGAACAGCACCCGCTGCACCTCGGCATGATGGGCATGCACGGCACCGCCTACGCGAACAAGGCCGTGGCGGACTGCGACCTCATCATGGCGATCGGCGCGCGTTGGGACGATCGCGTCACCGGCAAGCTGTCCGAGTTCTGCACCAGGGCGGTGAAGATCCACATCGACATCGACGCCGCCGAGTTCAACAAGATGGTGCGGCCCGACGTCTCGATCCTCGGCGACGCGCGCCTGGTGGTGGAGGACCTGATCCCGCTGGTCGAGATGGCCGACACCAAGGAGTGGCTGGCCCAGTGCAAGGCGTGGCGCAAGCAGTACCCGCTCAAGTACCCGAAGAAGGGCGGGCTGCGCGCGCAGCACGTGCTCGACCGCCTGCACGCCATCACCAAGGGCGACGCCATCGTCACCACCGACGTGGGCCAGCACCAGATGTGGGCGGCGCAGTTCTGCCTGGCCCGCAGCAACCGTCACTGGATCAGCAGCGGCGGCGCCGGCACGATGGGCTTCGGCTGGCCGTCGGCCATCGGCGCCCAGCTCGGCAACCCGCGCAAGAAGGTCTGGGCGGTCGTCGGCGACGGCGGCTTCCAGATGACGCAATGCGAGCTCGCCACCGCGCAGGTGCACAAGATCCCGGCCAAGTGCCTCATCATCAACAACAACTACCTGGGCATGATCCGGCAGTGGCAGGAGCTCTTCTACGAGAACCGCCTCTCCGGCGCGGATCTCGAGGGCAACCCCGACTTCGTGAAGCTGGCCGAGGCCTACGGCGTGAAGGCGTGGCGCATCCGCCGCTCCGCGGACGTCGACCGCATCCTCCAGAAGGCGCACGACTACGACGCCGGACCCTGCGTCGTGGTGGCCGAAGTCGTGAAGGAGGACAACGTCTTCCCGATGATCCCGGCCGGCGCGGCCGTCTCGGAGATGATCATCGAGCCGCCGAAGCACAAGCTCGCGAAGCCGACGGGGAGCACCTGATGAGCGCCGCACCCCTGCTCGCTGCCGACAAGGTCGGCACGCACACCATCTCCGTCTTCGTGAACAACAAGCCCGGCGTGCTGGTGCGGGTGGCGCTCGTCTTCTCGCGCCGCGGCTTCAACATCGAGAGCCTGGTGGTCTCGCCCGGCGTCGAGGGGCGCTTCTCGCGCATGACCATCACCTGCTCGGGCCGCCCCGAGGACCTCGAGCAGGTCGTCAAGCAGCTCGCGAAGCTCGTCGACGTCGTGCACGCGATCGACCACACGGCCGACGCGTCCTACCAGGTGGAGATCGCGCTGCTGAAGCTCCACTGCCCGCTCGACCAGCGCACGCAGGTGCTCCAGATCGCCGAGCACTACAAGGCGCGCGTGGTCGACTTCGGCCACGACTCCTTGATCCTGCAGGCGCACGGCTCGAGCGAGAAGCTCGACGCGCTGACCGAGCTGCTGCGGCCCTTCTCGCTCGTCGAGCTGGTGCGCTCGGGCAAGCTGCTGATGGCGCGCGGCAGGTCGGTGACCTAGTCGCGCTTGCGGTTCGGCAGCTCGCGCTCGCTCTCCCAGTCGACCGCCAGCGCGCGCTCGGCGAAGCGCCAGCCGCTGCCGCTGCGCACCAGCGCGTCCTGGTAGCGGATCGCCATCTCGAGGCTCCAGCGCGCGCCGTCGCGCAGGAAGAGGTGCGACGCCAGGCAGCGCGTCTCTGCGCGCGCGTGGTCGTTCGTCGTCGAACTCGCGCGGTCGTTCGAGAACGAAACCGTCTGGCCGCCGAGCTGGTGCGACGTGACCGCATAGCGCTCGATCCCGCGCAGCGCGCGCACGATCGCATCCTGGCCGCGCGCCTCGAAGCGCAGCGCGTCGGGCGCCGGATCGCCCGCGTAGATCGCGAGGCGCGCGTCGGGCAGGAACAGGCCGCGGAGCGTCTCGTAATCGCGCTTGTCGACGGCGAAGGCATACGCGCTCGCGAGCGCGCGGATGCGCTCGCGGTCGAGGAGCTCCTGCAGCGGTTCGGCCATGCCGCAGCGACGATACACTGCGCGCCAGCGGAGCGAAGATGAGCGCGCGCATTCCCCTGCCCTTCCCGTTCGGCTGGTTCTGCGTCGCGGAGGCGCACGAGCTCGCGCCGGGCCAGGTGCTGCGCCTGCACTACTTCGGCCGCGACCTGGTGCTCTTCCGCGGCGAGAACGGCGAAGCGCACGCCTTCGACCCCTACTGCCCGCACCTCGGCGCGCACCTCGGCGTCGGCGGGACGGTGGTCGGCGACACACTCCGCTGTCCGTTCCACCACTGGCGCTTCGACGGCGGCGGGCGCTGCGTCGACATCCCCTATGCGAAGCGCATCCCGCCCGCGGCGAAGGTGCGGGCGTGGCCGCTGGTCGAGCGCAACGGGCTGATCTTCGTCTGGTACCACCCGCAGAACGCGCCGCCCTCGTGGGAGATCCCCGATCTGCCCGAGTGGCGGAGCCCCGGCTGGACGCAGCCGACGGTGCGCCGCTTCGAAGTCCGCTCGCATCCGCAGGAGATGGCCGAGAACACGGTCGACCCGGCGCACTTCCGCTTCGTCCACGGCGTGCCGCGCGAGCCCCGCATGGAAGCGGCGATCGACGGCCACATCTTCCGCGCATCGCAAGAGCTCACCTTCACGACGCCGCAGGGCGAGGTGCTCGGCAGGGTCGACATCGAGGCGCACGGCTGCGGCCTCGGCGTCACGCGCTTCCGCGGCGTCGTCGAGACGCTCCTGCTCATCACGGGCGCGCCGATCGACGACGAGCTCCACCGCACGACGATCCGCTTCATCGTCAAGCAGCTGCCGGCCGGCGCGCAGGCCACCGCGAACGTCGCGCGCGCCTTCGTCGCCGAGATCGAGCGCCAGTACCAGCAGGACATCCCGATCTGGGAGAACAAGATCCACCACGAGCGACCCGTCCTCTGCGACGGCGACGGCCCGATCGCGCTGCTGCGGACGTTCTACGAGCAGTTCTACGCCGAGTGACGCCTACCAGATCCCCGGCAGCAGGCGGTGGCGGACGCGCTGCTCGTACTCGCGGTAGCCGGGCAGCGCAGCCGCGAGGAAGCGCTCCTCGTCGAGCAGCCGCCAGATCAGGAACGGCACCATGAGCGCGAGGCCGCAGAGCCCCCACCAGGAGCCGAGCGCCAGCGGCATGCCGACGAGATACAGGAGCGCGCTGGCGTACATCGGGTGCCGCACGATCGCGTAGGGCCCGGACCGTAGCGAGGTCTCAGCTCCGAAACCGCGGCATCACCTCGTGCACGAGCAGCGAGAGCGAGTGCTCCCACCATTCCGGCTCGGTGCTGAAGTCGTAGACCATGACGAGCAGGCCGCCGAAGCCGCCGGTCACGTCCTGCAGCCACTGGAGCTTCTCGACGACGGTCGCGGGGCTGCCGACGAACCAGTTGTTCTCGATCAGGTAGTCGACGTCGAGCGCCGAGTCGGGATCGGAAGGCCGCCGCTTGAAGTGCGCCCCGAAGCCGTTGCCGACGTAGAACGGCAGCAGGTAGTCGCGCCAGCAGCGCCCGAGCGCGCCCTCGCGCGCGCGCTTGCGCGCCTCGTCGTCGGTGTCGGCGAGATAGACCTCGCGCACCAGCCGCCACTCCTGCCTGTCGGGCGTGCGTCCGCTGCGCGCCGCGCCCGCCTCCACCGACGCCCAGTGCGACGCGGTGTGCGCGGGGTTGAGCGAGATGCTGAGCGGCATGAAGCCGCGCTCGCCGGCGAGCTTCAGGGTCTCGGAGCCCGGCGAGAGCCCCGCGATCCCGATCGGCGGATGCGGCTGCTGGTAGGGCTTCAGGTGCACGCCGAGGAAGTCGAAGGGCGTGACCGGCTTGCGCACGTTCCAGAACTCGCCGTCGTAGTCGAAGCCGCCCTCGCGCCAGAGCCGCAGCATGATGTCGAGCGACTCGAGCGTGCGCCGGCGGTTCTCGCCCTGCGCGGCGTCGACGTCGAAGAGCATCAGATCGCTCGGCAGCGCGCTGATGCCGACGCCTAGCATCAGGCGCCCCGCCGCCATGTGGTCGAGATAGGCGACGCGGTGCGCGAGCTCGATCGGGTGGTGGTACGGGAGCAGATGCGCGCCCGGCGCGAGCCGGATGCGCGACGTCTGCGCCAGCGCCTGCGCGATCAGCAGGTCGGGCGCCGGGCACGGCTCCCACGGCGCCGTGAAGTGCTCGCCGATCCACGCCTCGTCGAAGCCGAGGCGGTCGAGCAGCCGCAACGTCGCCAGGTCGTAGGCGATGCCCTCGCCGATGCCGCGCTCCGGAGGATGCGACGGCATCAGGAAGGCGCCGAGCTTCATGCCTTGACGACCCAGTTCGCGGCGGACGCCTCCAGTCCCTGCAACGCGCCCGTGACGCGGCGGCCTGCCGTCCAGCCGCCGTCGACGACCAGCGCGTGGCCGGTCACGAACGACGCGTCGTCGGAGGCGAGGAAGAGCGCGCAGGCCGCCACCTCCTCCGGCTTGCCGAGGCGGTCGAGCACGTGCCAGCTCTTCATCTGGTCCTGGATGAACTTCAGCTCGGGGGCCTTGAGCATCGCGGTCAGCGGCGTCTCGATCAGGCCCGGGCACAGGCAGTTCACGCGGATGCCCTGGCTGCCATAGTCGATCGCCATGCTCTTCGTCATCAGCACGACGCCGCCCTTCGACGCGTTGTAGGGCAGCGAGTTGCTCATGCCCTCGAGCCCTTCGACGCTGGCCAGATGGATGATGCTGCCCGAGCGCTGCTTCACCATCTGCGCGAGCACGTGCTTCGCGACGAAGAACGAGCCCTTCAGGTTGATGTCGACGACGCGGCTCCACTCGGCCTCGGTCAGCTCGTGCGAGTTGCCGCCGCCGCCGACGCCCGCCGCGTTGACGAGCACGTCGATGCGGCCGAAGCGCGCGACCGCCGCCTGCACCGCCTTGCTGACCGACGCCTCGTCGCGCACGTCGAGGCCTTCCTGGAAGGTCGAGCGCGGCGACGCCTGCTGCACGCGGCTCCAGCCGTCGTCGACCGGCTTCTGGAGGTCGACGCCCGCGATCTGCGCGCCCTCCTGCGCGAAGCGGACGGCGCACGCCGCCCCGATGCCCGACGCCGCTCCCGTGATCAGCGCCACCTTGTTCTCGAGCCTGCCGCCCATGGTCTGCTCCTTCAGAGGAAGTCCTTGATCGGCGCGAGCTTCTTCACCCACTCCTCGGGGAGGAGGCTCACCGTGCCGCCGAACTGCTTGATGTAGAGCGCGAGCTTCGCCGTCTCCTCGAGCATGGCGGCACGCGTCGCCGCCTTGCGGAGATCTTCGCCGACCGCCATCAGCCCGTGGTTCTGGAGGATCGCGCCGCGGCTCTTCTTCAGCGCCTCGCCGACGGCCTCGGCGAGCTCGCCGGAGCCCGGCATGAACCACGGAACCGTCACGGTGTCGGCCAGCGCGATCGCGTCGGTGTTGATCGGGTCGAAGCTCTGGTTGCAGATGCCGAAGGCCGTCGCGACCGGCGAGTGCGTGTGCACCGCGCCCGTCGAGCCGGGACGCGCGCGATACGACGCGAAGTGCATCTTGAACTCGATCGACGGCTTCTTCGCGCCTTCGATCACGCTGCCGTCGGGGCGGATGTGGACCAGATCTCCCGCGCTGAGCCCGCCCTTGAAGAGCCGGCTCGGCGTGATCCAGATCGTCTCGCCGCCGGTGTTGCTGCCGCTGATGTTCCCGCCCGTCGGCGTGAGATGGCCGGCGTGGAAGAGCTCCTCGGTGATCTGGACGATCTGCTCGCGAACTTCGCGGTCGCTCAGCATGCGGCGCGCAGCCTACCTCATTGTTCGTGACGTCGTCAGCGTGTTAGGGTCCGCCGATGCCTCGTCACTTCGACGCCGTCCTCTTCGATTTCGGCGGCGTCTTCACGCCGTCGCCCTTCGGCGCATTCGAGAGCGTCGCGCGCGAGCTCGGCGTCGAGCCGCGCGTCGTGCTCGAGATCGTGTTCGGGCCGTACGAGCTCGACACCGATCATCCGTGGCACCGGCTCGAGCGCGGCGAGCTCGGTCTCGGCGACGCGCGCGCCGAGATCATGAAGCTCGCCGAGGCGCGCGGCCTCACCTTGGATCCGATCCAGGTGCTCGTGCGCATGAGCGGCGGCGGCAAGACCCGCGATCCGCTCGTCGCGCGCACGCGCGCGCTGCGCAGCGAGGGCTACCGCACGGCGCTCGTCACCAACAACGCGCGCGAGTTCGGCCCCTCGTGGCGGAACCTGCTCCCGCTCGCCGAGCTCTTCGACGCCGTCGTCGACTCGAGCGAGGTCGGCGTGCGCAAGCCCGATCCCGCGATCTTCGAGCACACGCTCGCGCAGATCGGCGGCGTGGCCGCGCGCCGCAGCATCTTCCTCGACGACCATCCCGGCAACATCGCGGCGGCGCAGCGCCTCGGCATGCAGGCGGTGCTGGTGGGCGACGACGTCGCGGACGCGCTCGCCCGTCTCGAGGGCCTGCTTGCCGGCGACGGCGCCCCGCGCGGTCGCGCGGATTGAGCGAGCCGTCGCGCGACGGCGAGCCGCGAGGGCTTCGCGCGATCGCGGCGGCGCGCGCCTTCCGCCTCGCCGGACCGCCCCGCGCGATCGAGCGCCTCGGCAGCGGCCACATCCACGACACCTTCGCCGTCCGCTGCGACGGGCCGGACGGCTCCGTCCGCTACGTGCTCCAGCGCATCAACGCGCACGTCTTCCGCGAGCCCGCGCAGGTGGTCGAGAACACCGTGCGCGTCAGCGAGCACCTGCGCCGCCGGCTCGACGCCGCCGGCGCGCCCGACCGCGAGCGGCGCGCCCTGCGCTGGTGCGAGGTGCGCGACGGGGGCTTCACGTACCGCGACGCCGCACAGGGCGTCTGGCGCGCCTGCGCGCTGATCGAGGGGACACACACGCGCGACGTGGTCGAATCGCCGGCGGAGGCGGGCGCCGCCGGCCGCGCCTTCGGCGAGTTCCTCGCGCACGTCGCCGATCTCGATCCCGGATCGCTCCACGAGGTGATCCCCGGCTTCCACGATCTGCGCCGCTACGCGCGGCGTCTCGAGGAGGCCGCGAGCGCCGAGCGCGGCGGCCGCGCGCGCGCCTGCGCCGACGAGCTCGCCGCCGTGCGGCAGGCGCTCGTGCAGCTCGGTCCCGCGTGGGCGGCGCTCCAGAGCCTGCCCCGCCGCGTCGTGCACGCGGACTGCAAGGTCAACAACGTGCTGCTCGACGTGCGCACCGGCGAGGGCGTCTGCGTGATCGATCTCGACACCGTGATGGCCGGCTACCGCGCCGACGATTTCGGCCAGCTCGCGCGAGGCGCCGCCTGCACGGCCGCCGAAGACGAGCGCGACCTCGCGCGCGTGGGCTTCGACCTCGCCCTCTTCGAGGCGCTCACGCGGGGCTTCCTCGCGGGCTGCGCGGGTCTGCTCACGCCGGCCGAGCTGGCGGCGCTGCCCGACGCGCCCGCGCTCTCGGCGCTCGAGCACGCCGTGCGCTTCCTGACCGACCACCTCGAGGGCGACGTCTACTTCCGCGTCCACCGCGCGGGCCAGAACCTCGACCGCGCGCGCGCGCAGCACCGGCTGCTCGAGGAGATGCGCGCGGCGAAGGGCGAGATCGACGCGATCGTCCGGCGCTCGGCTCGTTAGGTGCTCGCCGCGGCGGCGCGGCCGGCGCGACGTCCGAAGAAGCTGGCGTCGGCGAGCGAGCTGCCGCTGCCCGGATAGCCCGAGCCGCAGTAGAGCGCTGCGGTGCGGCCGGCCGCGTAGAGCCCGGGCACGGGCGCGCCGTCGGGATCGAGCACCTCGCCCGCCGCGCTCGTCTCGAGGCCGCCGAGCGTGAAGGTCGCGTAGATCGCGGCGTCGGTGGACGAGTCGATCAGGGCAAAGGGCGGGCGCACGAGCGGCTGGAGGCGCTCGCGGCGCTTGTGGAAGAGCGGGTCCTCGCCCTGCGCGGCGTGGCGGTTGTAGAAGGCGAGCGTCGCCTCGAGCGCGCCGCGCGGCAGGCCCGACTCCGCCTCGAGCTCCGCGACGCTCTCCGCCACCCAGGTCGCCTGCAGGCCCAGCAGGCCGCGCTCGTAGGTCGCCTCGTCGAGCAGGAGATACACGCGGCCCTGCTGGCGGAAGAGGCTCTCGATGCCGATGTGGCCGTAGTAGGTGTCCTCGTTGACGAAGCGCTGGCCCTGGCGGTTCACGTAGATGCCGCGCGAGAGGCGGTTCGGGATCGTGGTCGGCAGCGCCACCTCGCCCTGCCCCATGCGCACGACGTCGCCGCCGACGGCCTGGCCCATGCGGATGCCGCGGCCGTCGTCGCCGTCGGTGCCGACGCGCATCGAGCAGCGCGCGAGGATCGGCGCGTGCCGGAAGAGCATGGCGTCGTTCATGACGAAGCCGCCCGCGCACAGCAGCAGGCCGCGGCGCGCGCGCACGTGGAACGTCTCGCCGGCGCTGCGCGCGACGGCGCCGACGATGCGCCCGTCGGACGGATCCTGCACGAGCCGCTCCACGCGCGTGTCGGGACGCACGCGCAGCCCGCGACGCGCGACGGCGTCGAGCACGCGCTGCATGAGGTACGGCCCCGCCTTGCCTTCGGTGCGCGGCTTGTGACCGCGCGGGGCCGGCTTCGCGATCGCGTTCCACGGGTGGCAATCCTCGCCGCCGCTGTAGACGAGGCAGTCGTCCGTCGGCGATTCCATGCCGGGCTCCGGATGGAAGCTGCGCTTGAAGGGGACACCGGCCTGCCCTTCCAGCCAGTGGAAATGCTCGACGCTGCCCTCGCAGAAGAGGCGGATCTTCTCCTCGCGCGCGCCGGGCTGCGACGCCGCGAGCAGGAAGCGGAACATCTCCTCCGGCGTGTCCTCGAAGCCGCAGGCCTTCTGCACCGGCGTGCCGCCGCCGAGGTAGATGAGTCCGCCCGAGTTGGCCGACGTGCCGCCGCCGCCGCTGGCGCGCTCGAGCACCAGCACGTCGGCGCCGGCCTGCTGCGCCTCCATCGCCGCGCAGGCGCCCGCGATGCCGAGCCCGCCGACGCCGACGTCGGCCTCGAGGTCGTAGCGCGCGACGTCGCGCGCCGAGCGCGGCGCGCAGTCGGTGGGGGGCGTGGTCATCGCGTCTCCTCGGCGAGCGCCGCGGCGGGGAAGTGCTGCGGCTGGTGGAAGTCGGCGCGCGCGCCGGGCAGCGGATGATGCGCCAGCAGCCGGCCGCCGGCTGCCACGAAGGCGTTCAGCGCGCGGATCTCCGCCGGCACGATCGCCCAGGGCGCGCACAGGCGCGCCGTCCAGCGCAACGCGTCGGCGCGGTGCTCGAGCTTCGGCCGCAGCGACTCGAGCGCGTCGCAGCAGCGGCGCGGCGCGTCGAACTGGAGCGCGAGGAAGTGCCCCCCGGCGCCGAGCTCGAGCTCGAGGTAGCGGCCGTCGCGCCCGGCGACGAAGCACTCGACGACGTCGTACTCCCACAGGTTCGCGACGCGCGCGCCCCGCGGCGCCGCCGGCACGCGCGGCTTCGGCTGGTGCGGCAGGCTCGCCTCGAAGGCGAGCCCCTCCGGCGTCGCCTGGAGGCGCACCTCGGCATGCAGCCGCGCGTCGTCGCAGGGAGCGCCGTCCCAGCCGCGCTCGACGCGCAGCGCGAGGGCGTCGGGCGCTCGCGGGATCCTCAGCATCGGGCCCGTCTCAGGAGAGCCAGCGGCCGAGCGGCGTGCCCCACAGGAGCTTCGCGAACTTCTTCATGCCCTCGAGATTCTTCGAGGTGTAGGGGTAGCCGCCCTGGATCGTCTTGCCGCCGAAGCGGTCGACGAGCATCGGGTGCAGGTGGCAGTAGCCGCGCAGGCCGAGCTTGCCGTTGACCTGCCCGACACCGCTCTCCTTCACCCCGCCGAAGGGCGCCTCGGGCACGCCATAGGTCAGCGCCATGTCGTTGATGCAGACGCCGCCCGTCTGCATGCGCTCCGCGATGCGGAAGCCCTTGGCCTTGTCGCGCGTCCAGACGTTGCCGTTCAGGCCGTAGCGCGAGTCGTTCGCCAGGCGCAGCGCCTCTTCCTCGTCGGCGACGCGCATGATCGCGACCACCGGGCCGAAGGTCTCGTGGCGCATCAGGTCCATGTCGTGGTGGACGTCGGTGACGACGGTCGGCTCGTAGTAGAGCCCGCGAAGCTGCGGGTTGCGGCGCCCGCCGACGCGCACCTGCGCGCCCTTGGCGACGGCGTCGTTCACGTGGCCCTCGATGATCGAGAGCTGGCGGTCCCAGAAGATCGCGCCGATGTCGGACTCGCCCCGGTCCGACTGGCGCAGCGCCTTCGCGCCCGCGACCACCTTCTCGACGAACGGCTCGTAGACGTCGCCGACGACGTAGATGCGCTCGGTGCCGCAGCAGTACTGGCCCGTGTTCATGCAGGAGCCGAGCAGCGCGCCGGCCGCCGCGCGGTCGAGGTCGGCGTCGGCGCACACGATCATGGCGTCCTTGCCGCCGAGCTCGAGCGTCACCGGCAGGAGCTGCCGGCCGCAGGCCTCCGCGACCTTGCGGCCGGTCGAGACGCTGCCGGTGAACGAGATCTTGTCGACGCCCGCCTCGACGAGCGCGGCGCCGGTCTGGCCGTCGCCCATCAGCACCTCGAGCAGCCCGTCCGGCAGGCCGGCCTCGCGGAAGAACTCGCCCGCCAGCGCCGTCGAGTACGGCGTCACCTCGGAGCCCTTCAGCAGCACGGCGTTGCCGGCCATCAGCGCCTGCGCGGCCTGGTTCATGGCCAGCACGAAGGGACCGTTCCAGGGCACGATGATGCCGACGACACCGAGCGGCTTGTAGACGAGGCGCAGCTGCTTCGTCAGCCCCAGCACGCCGTGGACGCGCTGGCGGCGCGGGCGCAGGAAGCGCTCGGCGTTCTTCGCGTAGTAACAGAGCGAGTCGCAGGTGGCGAAGACCTCCATCGCGAAGGCCTCGGTCTGCGTCTTCCCCGTCTCGCGCACGACGGTCTCGATGATGCGGTCCTGCTTCTCGAGCACGAGCTGGAGACAGCGGCGCAGCACTTCGGCGCGCTCGCGGAAGGAGAGCGCGGCCCAGGCGGGCTGCGCCTTGCGCGCCCGCTCGAGCGCGCGCGCGACGTCGGTCGCGTCCATGCACTCGAGCTCGCCGATCGGCTCCAGGCTGACGGGGCTGCGCAGCCGATAGCGGCGGCGCACGCCGTCGCTCGCGATGGGCTCGTAGATGGCCATGGTCTCCTCCTGCGAAGGTTCGAGCGCCGCACAGCTTAACGGCGCGCTCCGGCACGCGCGCTCGGCGGCGCGCGTCCGTCCCGATACCATCGCGGCCCCCCGATGAGACGTCGCGCGCCCATCGCCCTCGCGGCTGCGGCCCTTGCCGTCGCGGCCTGCGTCAACGAAGTGAACCCGGCCACCGGGCGCCGCGAGATCGTCCTGATGTCCACGCAGGACGAGCAGAAGGTCGACGTGGAGCAGGCCGAGGAGGTCGCGCGGCGCCTCGGCATCGTGAACGACCCGGCGCTGGCGAGCTACGTCGACGCGATCGGGCAGGCGCTGGCCGCCCACTCCCCGCGCCGCGACGTCACCTATCACTTCCAGGTCGTCGAGATGGACGAGCCCAACGCGTTCGCGCTGCCGGGCGGCCATATCTTCGTGTCGCGCGGGCTGCTGGTCGTGTCGAACTCGGAGGCCGAGCTCGCCAACGTGCTCGGCCACGAGATCGGCCACGTCGCCGCGCGTCACGCCGCGCAGCAGGACGCGCACGTGAGGACGCTCGGGCTCTCCTCACTGCTCTCCGACCTGATGAGCGGCGGCTCGCAGGAATCGCACGAGAACGAGCCGCTGAGCGGGAGCTTCGTGATGCGCTACGCGCGCAACCAGGAGCGCGAAGCGGACCGCATCGGGCTCGAGCTGGCGACCAACACCGGTGTCGACCCCTCCGGGCTCGGCGCCTTCCTCGCCACCCTCGACCAGCTCTCGCGCCTCCAGCAGGGCTACTCGATGCCGCAGACCTATTTCTCGACGCACCCGGCCGCCAGCGAGCGCATGATCGAGGCGACGGCGCGCGCGCAGGAGCACAAGTGGCGCAACGAGCGCTCGCCGCTGCGCGAGTGGGCGCCCGGGCGTCCCGTCGCGAGCACGCGCGGCGCGTACCTCGCGCACCTCGACGGGCTCGCGATCGGCCGCCCCGCCTCCGAAGGCGTCTTCGACGGCAACCGCTTCCTGCACGCCGACATGGGCTTCTCGCAGCAGTTCCCGAACGGCTGGACCCTGCTCAACATGAGCAATCAGGTGGTCGGCATCTCGCCGAAGCGCGACGCCGTGACCCTGCTCGAGCTCGACAGCCGCGGCGACGATCCCGTCGCCGCCGCGCACGCCTACGCCGCGCGCGAGGGCTTCGCGCTCGGCAGCGAGATCGCGCTCCAGATCGGCGGGCTGCCCGCGTATCGCGCGCGCGCCTACCTGCCGACGAGGTTCGGCCGCATGCCGGCCGAGATCACGTGGGTCGCGCACGACGGCTTCATCTTCCGCCTGATCGCGAGCGAGCAGCCGGGCGTCGTCGGGAACAAATACGAGGGCGTGCTGCGGAAGTTCTCGCATGGCTTCCGCCCGCTGACGCCGGAGGAACGCGCGCACATCACGGAGCTGCGCCTGCGCATCGCGGAGGCCCGGCCCGGCGAAAGCCTCGCCGAGCTCTCGGCGCGCACGCACAACGAGTGGGAGCTGGCCTACACGGCGGTCGCCAACGGCCTCCCGCCGGCCGCGCCGCTCGCTCCCGGCGCGCTCATCAAGATCGCGGTGCGCGAGCCCTACGTCGCGGCGCCGCGAACGCCCACGCCGGAGGCGGCGCAGGACACCACCCCGGGCGGACCCGCGCGCTAGGCGCGGATCAGCTGGCGCGCTCCTGCTCCTCGCGCGCGGTGCGCAGGGCGGCGAGCACCTCGGCGTGGATCGAGCCGCCGGTCGCCACCACGCCGCGGTTCGCCTCGAGCGTGCGGCCGCGCGTGAAGTCGAGCGGACGCCCGTCGACGTCGGTGACGACGCCGCCGGCGGCCTCGACGATCAGCTTGCCCGCGGCGTGATCCCAGATCTTCTCGCGGTAGTCGGCGCGCGTCGGCAGGCGCAGGTAGATCGACGCGTCGTTGCGCGCGACCGCCGCGTACTTGCACTGGCTGTCGATGCGGTAGGGCTCGCTGCGGATGCCGAGCAGCTCCGCAACGCGGGCGGAGCCGCTCTGGTCGGAGTGCTCCGACTCGACCGACTCGCAGAAGCGCGCCTGCGCCGCCACGCGGATATCGCCGACGCGGATGCGCTGCGCGGGCGCCGACTCGTCCCACAGGTTGCACGCGCTGGCGGCGCCCCCCCGCTCCCCCGCGAAGAGCGCGCCGACGCCGTCGGCCGCGGGCAGATTCGGGCAGCCGAGCACGCCGAGGACGACTTCGCCGTCCTCGATCAGCGCGAGCGCGACGGCGTACTGCTCGCCGCGCAGGAATCCCTTGGTGCCGTCGATCGGATCGAGCGTCCAGTAGCGCGGGCCGCGCGCCTCCGCGTTGCCGCGGTCGATCCAGGCGAGCACGGCGTCGTCATCGCTCGCGCCGGAGACCTCGTCGCGCACGCGCTCGACCACGGTGCGCCGCAGCGACACCTGCGCGTCCTCGCGCAGCGCCTTCGCGCTCTCCTCGCCGACGATCGGGTCGAGCGGGAAGGCCTCCTCGAGCATGGCGCACACGATCGCCTGCGAGGCGAAGTCCGCGACCGTCACGGGACTCTTGTCGCGCTTCTGGAGCGTCTCGGGACGCACCATGCGCTGCTGCACCGCGCGGCACGCGCGCGACGCCGCGCGCACGGCGCGCAACGCGACTTCGAGCTCTCGACGGCGATCGCGCATCCGCTTCCCCAGCCGTTGCAAGACGCCGGAGGATCGCACGGGGCCGCGCGATCTCCAACGCGCGTGCCGCGCCGTCGGAGACGTGCCCCCGAAAGGGAAGCGGCGCCCCGCTTTCGCGAGACGCCGCTCCAGGAACTCCGAGCGTTCGAGCCGTTGGCTCTACTTGCGCATCCGCTTGCGACCGAGCAGCGCCATGCCCACGGCACCCGACCCGAGCAGGAGCAGCAGCCCCGGCTCCGGGATGAAGTGCACGAGGATGCGGGCGAACTGACCCGAGATGTCAGCGTTGCCCGGCACGCCCTGCGTGGTCACGTGGTTGGTCGTGACGACCTGCAGCACGCCCGAGGTCTGACCCGTCGAAGACGTGTTCGACAGCGGGCCGTGTGCGAAGCCCTTCTCCGTGAAGGTGTCGATCGCGCCGTTGTTGGTCCGGTTGAAGGCCGTGATGGTCTT
>DASUFZ010000126.1:0-7009 GCA_036274295.1 Myxococcota bacterium | reverse complement strand
TGTTCCGCCACAAGGGCGGCAAGACCGTCACCGAGGGCCTCTTCACCACCTTCACCGAGTTCGCGATGACGGCGAACCCGCTGGCGAAGAACGCCCGCTATGCGCGCGCGTACGGCTTCGAGGGCCTCCTCTGCCCGCCCGGCCTCACCATGCTGATCGCCTTCAGCCAGACGGTCGAGGACGTCTCCGAGAACGCGCGCGCGAACCTCGAGTACATCGACATGCGCTTCGGCGCGCCGCTCTACGTCGGCGACACCGTCGAGGTCGAGACCAAGGTGCTGTCGGTGAAGCCGTCGAGCAGCCGGCCGAACCTCGGCATCGTGCACGTGCAGTCGACCGCACGGAAGAACGTCGGCGCGCTCGACGAAGGCGTCGTGCTGACGTGGCAGCGCAAGGTGCAGGTCTACAAGCGCGACGACGCGGCCGAGCTCCACCCGGGCGAGGCGGCGCCCGACCGGGTCGAGTGCGCGCTCGTGCTGCCGCCCTACGACCGCGCGCGCGATTACAAGGCGCTCGCGCACCTCTCGAGCCCGCACAGCTACTTCGAGGACTTCGAGCTCCAGACGCGCATCGAGCACTCGCGCGGCCGCACCATGACGAGCGAGCACATCCACCTGACGGCCGTGCTCGACAACACCAGCCAGGTCCACTGCAACCAGTTCATGATCGACCAGGACCCGGCGCAGTACGTCGGCGGCCAGCTCATCATCTTCGGCGGCATCCCCTTCGTGCTCTGCCTCGGCCTCTCGTCGCCGGACGTCGGCGACAACGCGCTCGGCGACATCGCCTACCCGACCGGCCGCCACACCGCGCCGCTCTTCGCCGGCGACACCGTCTTCGCGGCGACCGAGATCACGGGCAAGCGCGACTACCCCGGCCGCGACGACCTCGGCGTGCTCGAGACGAAGCTGCTCGGACACAAGTTCGTGAAGGCAAGCGAGCCGCAGGCGAGCGCGCAGCGAGGCGAAGCCGAGCGAAGTTCAGAGAAGAACTCCGCGCCGGCTGATGCTCCGCCCGGCTGGAAGAAGACGCAGATCTTCGAGCTCGAGCGCCACATCGCCGTCAAGCGCCGCAGCCATTACGCCTGATCCGTCGGAGGACGTCGCCCCGTGCGCTTCTACGAGTACGAGTCGAAGGCGCTCTTCGCGAAGCACCGCATGCCGCTGCCGAAGAGCCGGCTCGCGCACAGCGCCGCCGAGGCGCGTGCGGCCGCCGAGATGATCGGCCTGCCGGTGGTGCTGAAGAGCCAGGTGCTATCGGGCGGCCGCATGAAGGCCGGCGCCGTCAAGTTCGCAGACACCGCCGCGGAGGCCGCGAAGCACTTCGACACCATCCTGCCGATCCGGGTGAACGGGCAGGAAGCGCGCGCGATCCTCGTCGAGGAGAAGAGCGCCGTCGCGCAGGAGTACTTCGCGTCGGTCACGTGGGACGGCCGCCGCAAGCTGCCGGTGCTGCTCTTCAGCGACATGGGCGGCATCGACATCGAGGAGGTGGCGCACAGGCACCCCGACCATCTCTCGAAGACGCACTTCTCCACCCTGCTGCCGCTCACGCCGCGCATCGCCAAGGAGGCGATCGCCGCGACGGGTGTCGGCGGGAGCGCATTGACCCGCCTCACGCCGATCGTCTTCGAGCTGATGCAGCTCTTCCTCGACTTCGACCTCACGCTCGCCGAGATCAATCCGCTCGCGCGCCTCGAGGACGGCCGCTTCGTCGTCCTCGACGGCCACGTCGACATGGAGGCCGAGGCGCGCGGCCGCCACGCGGCGCTGCTCGCCGAGCTCGGCATCGGCGAAGACGAGACGCGCCAGGCGCGTCCGCCGACGGCCTTCGAGATCGCCGGGCGCAAGGTCAACGAGGCCGACCACCGCGGCGTCGCCGGCAACGTCGTCGAGTTCGACGGTGATCTCGGGCTCGTGATCGGCGCGGGCGGCGGCTCGCTCACCCTCTTCGACGCCGTGCGCAAGCACGGCGGCCGGCCCGCCAACTACTGCGAGATCGGCGGCAACCCGTCCGTCTCGAAGGCCTGCGAGCTGACGAAGCTGATCCTCGCCAAGCCCGGCGTCCGGAAGATCGCGGTGATGATGAACGTGGTCTCCAACACGCGCGTCGACATCGTCGCGCGCGGCGTGGTGAAGGGCTGCATCGAGGCGGGCCGCAAGCCCTCGGAGGCGATCGCCATCTTCCGCATCCCGGGCGCGTGGGAGGGCGAGGGCTTCAAGATCCTCACGAAGTACGGGGTGGAGTACTGCGACCGCACGGTCTCGATGTACGAGGCCGCCGGACGCGCCGTCGCGAAGCTGGCGAAGGCGGGCGCCTAGCATGTCCATCCTGATCCGCCGCGACACCACCTTCATCGTGCAGGGCATCACCGGCCGCGAGGCCGTCAACCTCACGCGCGAGAACCTCGACTACGGCGCGAAGATCGTCGGCGGCGTCACGCCGGGGCGCGCCGGCCGCGACGTCTACGGCGTGCCGGTCTACGACTGCGTGCGCGACATCGTCGCCAAGCACGGCAAGGTCGACGGGTCGGTCGTGTGCGTGCCGCCGGCCTTCACGCGCGACGCCGTGTTCGAGGCGCTCGAGCACGGCATCGAGCTGATCGTCGTCGTCACCGAGAACATCCCGCGCCGCGAGGTCGCGCAGATGGTCGAGCTCGCGGGCATGCGCGGCGCGCGCATCATCGGCCCGAATTGCCTGGGCCTCATCTCGCCCGGCGAGGCGAAGATGGGCGGCATCGGCGGGCCCGCGGCCAACACGCGCCAGGCCTACACCAAGGGCAACGTCGGCATCATGTCGCGCTCGGGCGGCATGACGACGGAGATCGCGAGCACGCTCACGGGCGCGGGGCTCGGGCAGTCGACCGCGGTGTCGATCGGCGGCGACGCCATCATCGGCTCGAGCTACGCCGAGCTGATGCCGCTCTTCGAGGCCGATCCCGAGACGCACGCCATCGCGATCTACTCCGAGCCCGGCGGCCGCATGGAGGCGGAGCTCGCGGACTGGATGGAGAAGAACCGCTCGCGCCTGCCGGTGGTCGCCTTCATGGCCGGCCGCTTCATGGACGAGATGAAGGGCATGCGCTTCGGCCACGCCGGCACGATCGTCGAGGGCAAAGAGGACACCACCGCCGAGAAGATCGCGCGCATGCGCGCGGCGGGGATCTCGGTGGCGGAGCGCATCGAGGAGATCCCCGGGCTGATCCGGCAGCGGCTGGCGGAGAGGAGATCCTAGATGGCGGCGCTCTTCATCGACGTGAAGGTGGAGCCGGGCGCGGCGCGCGACCCGGCGCTGGCGAAGAAGCTCGCCGAGGCGTGCCCCGTCGACATCTTCGAGGCGACCGCGAACGGCGTGAAGATCGTCGAGAAGAACCTCGACGAGTGCGTGCTCTGCGATCTGTGCGTGCAGGCCGCGCCGCCGGGCGCCGTCCGCATCGTCAAGCTCTACGAGTAGGAGGCTCCATGCGCAGCGCGAAGGACTTCTTCCGGCCGAAGGCCATCGGTGCGCCGCCGCCGCCGCGCGAGATCCCGTTCCGCCCGGCGCGCATGATCCACTTCTTCGATCCCTCGAACCCGAAGATGGTGACCAAGCTGCCGGAGCTCGCGAAGAGCTGCGACGTGCTGCTCGGCAACCTCGAGGACGCCATCCAGTCGGACAACAAGCTCGCGGCGCGCGAGGGCCTGGTGAAGATCGCGCGCGACGTGAACTTCGGGGACTGCCAGCTCTGGACGCGGGTCAACAGCCTCGACTCGCCGTGGGCGCTCGACGATCTCACCCGGCTCGTCACCGAGATCGGCGACAAGCTCGACGTGATCATGATCCCGAAGGTCGAGGGTCCCTGGGACATCCACTACGTCGACCAGCTCGTCGCGCAGCTCGAGGCGCGCGCCGGCCTGCGCCGGCCGATCCTCCTGCACGCGATCCTCGAGACGGCCCAGGGCGTCATCAACGTCGAGGAGATCTGCGCGGCGAGCCCGCGCATGCAGGGCCTCTCGTTCGGCCCGGCCGATCTCGCGGCGTCGCGCCGCATGAAGACGACGCGCGTCGGCGGCGGTCACCCGCTCTACCTCGTGCGCACCGATCCGGATCCCGCGCACAAGGACGCTCCGCGCGTCACCGCGCAGCAGGACCCGTGGCACTACACCATGGCGCGCATGGTCGACGCCTGCACCGCGAACGGCATCTATCCCTACTACGGTCCCTTCGGCGCCATCGACGACCCGCTGGCCTGCGAGGACCAGTTCCGCGCGGCCTTCCTGCTCGGCTGCGTCGGCGCGTGGAGCCTGCACCCGTCGCAGGTCGAGATCGCGCGGCGCGTGTTCAGCCCGGACGTCGACGAGGTGCGCTGGGCGCGCCGCGTGATCGCGGAGATGGGCGACGGCACCGGCGTCGTGATGCTCGAAGGCAAGATGCAGGACGACGCCACCGTGAAGCAGTGCCGCGTGATGGTGGATCTCGCGAAGAGGCTTGCGAAGAACGACGCGAAGCTGCGCGAGGCGTACGGGTTCGAGGAGAAGGACCTGAAGGAAGTCTGAGCAGCGCGCTCGTGCGCGCTGCTCAGCGCGGCTCGAGCGTCGTCTCGATGCCGTGCACCGAGCCCGCCTCGAGGGTGTCGGTGGCGTCCTTCGGGTAGCCGACGACCAGGTGCGTCGGGCCCGTCCAGCGCACGTCCACCTCGCGCGCGTCCTTCAGGATCAGCACGTTGCCGACGTCGTCCGGCAGCGGCGCCTCCGCCGCTACGACCGACACGTTGGTGGTGATGGGCGTCGCCGGCCCGCAGCTGCGGCGGAAGAGGACCGCGCGCTGCGCCGCGCCGTCCGCGGGCAGCTCGGCGAGGACCTCGTTCTCGCACTTCGTGCGCGGCACGTGGCGCACGAACAAGGTCACGGCGACGCCGATCACGAGCGGGGCCGCGAGGAGGAAGAGGATCAGCGGGACCGACCCGCGGCCCGTCTGCGCGTGTTCATCTCTCGTCACCGCCATGGCGCGCCACATTACGGCGCTGCGTTGAAGCAGGCCAGGCTCGTTTCAGTACCTAGCGCTATTCGGGAAGCGGGATTCGAATGCGCTCTGGAGTTCCAGAGCAGATTTCGCGCCACTTGGCTGAATCGATTCTCTCGGGATCACTCCCAAAACACGCGAAGTGCAACGGGGCAGACACTTCGAGCAGCCGAGGATCTCCGCTCGTTGCGATCTCGATCTCTGGAACGTCTTCGCGATACCAGTACACCCAATTCGAGACCGATTCAGAACAGGTGGAAGTAGCGAGGTCGTCTCCACATCGAACGGATCTCTCAAGAAGCACTCGCCCATCCGCTCCGAACACCACAATCTGAATCGGATTGTCCAGCCTGATATTCGACAGACCAACTACGAGCTTTTGATCCGGAGAGATCCACAACGTCGTGAGAGGCGGGCTCTTCTGCCTAAAGAGAAGCCTCTCGGAAGTTGTTTCGTACAGCTCCACGTATGACTCCCGTTCTCGCCAATTGTGGTGGTGCTTCGCTGTGAGAGTCGTCGCACGAGCTTCCAGGTCCACGGTCCCGTAGTACGCAACAACGTCGGCATGTGCGGACCAGGCGAGGAGCGCCAAGGAGAATGCAAGCGCAATGTCAAAGCGCATTTCCTCTCCGTCCAACTATCCATTCGGAAGCATCTATGAGAACACCGCGCAATTCAAGTTGCGCGTGACCGTCCCTGTCACACCCGCATGTCATGTTTCGAATCGTGGCGCGACAGCTCGACTTCGATCTCCGAGATACACCTCGGTGGGGTGGAAGACGCGCAGGTGCGGGCCGCAAGTGCGGCCCGAGCCCGCGCCATGATCACCGAGCGCGAGCGCAGCTCGCAGCGCGTTTCCCTTGTCATGTCACGCTGAAGGTGCGGCGCGGGCTGCCGTCGTTGCGCGCAGTGGAGTTTGTGCGAGAGATGGAACGCAGTCTGGCGGCTGCGTGCGACCGCGGGCGCTTCCGTCTCGTGCACTACTCGATCCAGAACGATCACCTGCATGCGATCGTCGAGGCAACGAGCGCGCGTGATCTCGCGTCGGGGATGAAAGCCATCGGAGCCCGCTTCGCGCGGGCCGTGAATCGACTATTCGGGCGCAGCGGCGCAGTTCTCGCCGACCGTTTCCACCTCCACATCCTGCGTACGCCGGCCGAGGTCCGGCGCGCGCTGGCGTACGTCCTGCTGAATGCGCGTCGCCACCTGGCGAAGCTGGGAGGCCGGCTGCATGCGGCAGCCGTCGACCCGGCCTCGTCGGGGAGATTCTTCTCCGGATGGAATCGAAGATTCCATCCGGCCTCTTCTCTTCATCCCCCGCCCGTCGCGCCACCGCACACGTGGCTGCTGTGCGTCGGCTGGAGGCGCCACGGTCTCATCGATCCGGCGGAGGTGCCGGGTCGGGGGGAGCGTTCAAAGGGTCGCCGCTGAAGGCGGCCTCGTAGCTGCCGACACCGGTGATCGTGAGCGTTATGCGGCCCACTTGTGCGGTGTAGGTGTTGACGGCGTCGATCTCAAAGGACGCCGGCTGAGACGCCTGCATCGGATGGAACGCGATCGACCGAACCACGAGAACGGACTCGAGCTCTTCGACGGGAGCCGTTTTGATCACCGCGGACTTCCCGGGGATCGAGCCGTCGACCCACTCGATTCGGCCGCTACTGAAGCAATGCTCAGGCGAGCAGATGCCCGTGATCACGAGGCGGAAGTCGGACCAACGGCCGTCGAATCGAGAACGCCCCGCGGCGACGTGCGTCACATCGCCTGGGATAGCGGCCCCGTCGCCGGCGGCGACGGGACATGCGGCCAGGAGCGCGAGAAGAACCGTCTGGGTGTGAATCCACATTCCCACCGCTTCCGCCCTACTTCTTCGCCGACAGCTCCAGCATCAGCTCGATCGGCTTCAGCGCGCGCACACGGATGGCCTCGGGGACGTCGACCTGGGGCTCGAGATCGCGCAGGCAGAGGTAGAGCTTCTCGAGCGTGTTGAGGCGCATGAACGGGCAAC
>DASUFZ010000125.1:0-2625 GCA_036274295.1 Myxococcota bacterium | reverse complement strand
GCTGCTCGCCAGGTTCGTCGGCTCGCAGAACGTCTCGAAGTCGTCGTAGAGGAGCTTCATGACGGCGGCCGCCTCGTCGATCGGCAGGCGCGCCTCGCGCTCGCGCCCGACGCGCCGCAGCAGCAGCATGAACGGCACGGGGCGGTCACCGGTCTTCGCGATCAGCGAGGGCTCGCGGAAGTCCGGCTGCCGATACGGGAAGTGGCGCGGGTCGATGGCGTCGAAGCCGCCGCGTCCGTAGAAGAGGATGCGCTGCAGGGAGAGCTTGTCGTCGGGGCTGAAGTACTCCATCTCGGCGGCGAGGTCGACGCGCATGCCGAAGTACTTGCCGGGCTGGTCGGGCAGCGGGAGCTGGATCTTCCCTTTCTGGTGCAGGCTGTGGAGGTAGGTGACGGCGAGGTCGAGCGGCGCGATGCGCAGCCAGTAGGTGAGGACGCTGCCGCGCGCATCGGGCAGCATGAAGATGTGCGACAGGTAGACGACGCAGAGGTCCGGCGCGTAGGCCGGGTTCACCAGCACGCGGCCGTCGCGCACGCCGCGGATGGCGCCGCTCGCGCGATCGCGCGCGACGAGCAGGAAGAAGCGCGCGTAGCTGCCCGACGGCATCGGCACGGCCGGGTCTTCGAGCATCATCTCGCGGATCACCGACTCCGGCTCCATCTCGCCGCTCGCGCCGAAGGCGTCCCACAGCACCTGGAAGGCGCGCTTGAAGTCCGGATGATCGGGGTGCTCGATCACCTCGACCTCGTACTTGCGCGTCTCGCGCTCGATCATCTCGACGACGTCCTGCGCGTACAGGTCCTTGAGGCAGAGACGGACGGGGGTGCCGAGACTCATGGAGGGACTCGCGAGAGCCCCGGTGTCGCAGGGCCGACGATGACTGTAAAGGTTCGGCCGGGTGCGTGACCAGAGGCCCGACGAGAATCGCTCGATCTGGGTGAGCGAGAGCGCGCGAGGCGCGATGCCCGCGCGGCCCGCGCTCGTCGGAAGCAAACGCGTCGACGTGGCGATCGTCGGCGGCGGGCTCACGGGCGTGTCGACCGCCTGGCATCTCTCCCAGCGCCGCCCGGATCTCGGCATCGCGCTGCTCGAGGCGGGCGTTCTCGGACAGGGCGCCAGCGGACGCAACGGCGGCCAGGTCCTGCACGGGATCAACGGCGTGACGCCCGCAGGCCCGGAGGCGCTGCGGCGCATCCACGCGGTGACGGGCGCCGGCATCGACCTCGCGGAGGAGCTTTCGGATCGCTTCGCGCCGGGCGCGTTCCGCCGCCAGGGCTGCCTCGAGATCTACACGGACGAGCGACGCGCGGAGGCCGCGGCGGCGCATGTCGCCCTGCTGCGCGCGGCGGGGATCCCCGCGGACTTCGTGCCCGCGCGCGAGCTCGGCGTGCGCGGCGCGCGCGGCGCCGTGCTCGATCCGCAGGCGGGCCGCCTGAACGGCTACGCGCTGCTCCAGGCGATGCGCGGCGTGCTCGTCTCGGAGGGCGTCGACGTGTACGAGCACAGCGCGGTGCGGCGCGTGCAGGTCGGCGCCGAGATCGCGTGCGAGACGGATCAGGGCGAGGTGCGCGCGCGTGCGCTCGTGCTCGCGACGAACGCGTACACGCCGTCGCTCGGGTTCTTCCGGAGCGGCATCCTGCCGCTCCACTCGCACGTGCTGGCGACCGAGCCGATGGACGAGACGCGCTGGCGCGCGATCGGCTGGGGCCGCTGGGACGGCTTCACCGACGATCTCGACCGCATCGCCTACGCGTGCCGCACGCCCGGCGGCCGGCTGCTCTTCGGCGGTGGCGGCAATCCCGCGTACGAGTACCGCTTCGGCGGCCGCGTGGTGTCGTCGGAGTCGTTCGGGAATCGCGCGGGGCCCTTCATGCGCGGCGTGCTGACGCGCTACTTCCCCGGCGTCGAGAAGTGGCCGATCGCAGAGCGCTGGTCGGGGCCGCTCGGCATCACGCTCGACCGCGTCTGCTCCATGGGCGTCACGGGAGAGCACCGCAACGTGTACTTTGCCCTCGGCTACAGCGGTCACGGCGTCGCGCTCGCGCTGCTCGCGGGCCGCGTGCTCGCGGATCTCTACGAGGATCACCACGAGCCGTGGCGCGACCTGCCGTTCTACCAGAAGCGCCTGTTGCCGCTCCCGCCCGAGCCGCTGCGCTGGCTCGGGTATCAGGTCTACACGCGGCTGACGGGGAGGAGCCCGCGCCGCAGCTGAAGGCACACCCACGCCAGCAGCGCGAACGGCGCCCATACCCAGACGAGCTCACTGAGGACGACGTCCACGCCGCGCGCCGAGAGGAAGGCGCCGAGGCCGAGCGGCGACACCTCGATCGGTCGGAACGGCGCGAAGAAGCGATGGTTGTCGAAGGGCGCGAGCAGCGCGATGCCGAGGCCGCCGTTGGTGAGCGTGTCGAGCAGGCCGTGCGATGCCGTGGCGAGGAAGAGATACGCCCACGTCGCGAGGCGCGAGACGGCGGCGTCGCGCCGCGGAACCGCGAAGATCGCGAGTGTGAGCAGCGCCGCGAAGAGCGCTGCAAACGGAATCGAGTGCCAGAGCCCGCGATGACCGAGCGGGTGCTCGTACGGGATGCCGAAGCGGAACGCGAGCACGTCGAGATCGGGCGCCAT
>DASUFZ010000124.1:0-5925 GCA_036274295.1 Myxococcota bacterium | reverse complement strand
TTGCGCTCTACCGCTCGGTGCTGGCCGTCGAGCGCAACAACGCCGAGCTCCACGCGAAGCTCGCGCCGCTGCTCGCGGAGACCGGGCAGAGCTTCGACGCCTGGCAGAGCTACCGGACCGTGGCGCACGCCGCGCTGCGCGACGGCCGCGAGGACCGCGCCCTCGGTGTCTACCGCGAGGCGACGCAGCTCCTGCCGCGCGAGATCGAGGCCTGGCAGGGCGTCGCGCGCATCCTGTGCAAGCGCGGCGAGGAAGCCGAGGCCGTCGAGGTGCTCGTCGAGGGCAGCCGGCAGTTCCGCAGCCCCTTCCTGCGCCCGCAGGCGATCCACATGCTGCGGCGCGCGCGCTCGATCGAGCCGTGGAATGCCGTCGTCGTGCTGGAGCTCGCCGAGCACCTCGGACGCGCGGACCAGCGCGAGGAGGCGCGGCTGCTGCTCTCGGAGCTCGCGCAGCGCACGAGCGGCGCGGCGCTGCGCCGGGTGCGCTTCGCGGAGCTGCGCATCGACCCGAGCTTCTCGCGCGCCGTGCGCTGGCTGCGCGCCGGGCGGACCCCCGAGAGCGCCGACGCCGACGAGCGCCCGCCGTCGGAGGTGGTGCCGCTGCGAGCCGTTCGCCGTTCGTCTTAGCCCGCGCGCGCCGGCAGCAGACGCCGCAGCGAGCGCGTGTCGAGGCCCTGCGCGGGCCGCGCCAGCGCGACCCAGGCGAGCAGCACCACCGCGACCAGCACGACGTTCGCCTCCAGGATCTCCGCGCCCGAACGGAGCAGCGCGTGCGCGACGCCGACCGATTCGGCGCCCGGCCGCAGCGCCTCGTAGTCCGCGTAGGCGACCTCGGCGAACAGGCGCATCAGCACGTAGGCGTTGATCCAGAGCACGCCCGCCAGCAGCGCGAGCGCGCGCCGGCGCCCGCTCATCGGCGTCGCGAGGACGAGCGCCGCGAGGACGGCCGTCGGCCACCAGCCGAGGCGCAGGAACGACAGCTCGGCGCGCCAGCGCGGCTTCGGCAGCCCCGCCTCGCGCGCCTCCATCACCGTGTCGGCGCCCTCGAGCGTCGGCTCGGCGGGCCGCAGGGTGAGCGAATCGTGCGTCGCCGCCGCGAGCAGCGGCTCGGCCTGCGCGCGCAGCAGCGGCGGGTAGAGCGCACGCGGCGTGGGCCACCAGCCGATCAGCAGCGCCAGCAGGAAGGCCTGCACGGCGAACAGGGCGATCGTCTTAGGCTGCGGCGGTCCGGCCGTCGACGTCACGCGTCACCCAGCGCACCCAGCCGATCCACGCGGCCACGGTCATCGCGATCAGGAAGATCGGGAAGTAGATCACGTGCGCCCGCTGGAACTCGGAGTAGTAGAGGCCGCCGATGAAGTACAGCCCGCAGATGCGCACGAAGTTCAGCGCGTTCAGCCAGACGAGGCCCAGCACGAGCCCGACGGCCTTCTGCTTCCACGTCGCGGGAAAGGCGAGCATCGCGGCCGCGAGCAGCGCGCAGATGCGGTAGGCGTCGCAGCCGCGCGCGATCTCGACGGTGAAGAGCGTGCCGCTGATCAGGGTGCCGCGGACGTTGATGCCCTCGGTGAGCGGCCGCAGGATCGCGCCGCTGATCTCCGCGAGGAGCTCGAGGTAGCGGCGGAACGCTCCGCTATCGAGCGCGACGCCGTAGTAGACGACTTCCGATAACAGGGCCAGCGCGCCGAACGTGAGCGCGAAGCGCAGCCAGGGGTCGCGCCCCTGCGGCGGCCGCTCGACGACCGCGTCCTCCGCTCCAGGCGCCGACATGGGCGCGCATCTTAACGCATGGGGTCGCAGCGCCCGCTAGCGGATCCAGCCCGGCAGACAGCCCGCCTTGCGGCACTCCTCGGGCAGCTCGACCTCGAGGTAGTTGCGCAGCTGCGCCGCGCGCGCGTCGAGCCCGGCGAGGCGCGCGTGCAGCTGGCTGCACGGGATCTTCTCCTTGACGCCCGCGGCGTCGCGCGCGAACACGGTGTGGCCGTCGTTGCAGAAGTTCACGTAGCCGCGGAGCATCGTCTCCTCCGACGTCAGCTGGCGCAGCTCTTCCTCCTTCTGCGCCTTGAGCTGGCGCCAGTGCTCGGCGTCGGCGGCCTTCGCGTCGGCACCCTTCTCGTCCGGCTTCTTCGGCGCGTCCGCCGACGGTGCGGCCGGCATCGTGACGACGCCGTGCACGCTGCCGCTCGGCTGGTAGGGCTCCGCATCGGGGCAGACCGACTTGTCGTCGGTGAAGACGGTCTTGCCGTCCGGCCCGGTGCAGCGCAGCAGATCTGCGGCCGCCGCCGCGTGCGGAGGCACGCCGCCGAGCAGCACCACCCCGAGCACCCACCCCCTCCATCGAAGCATGTCCGTCCTCCTGACGTCCCCGGGCCGGCTATTCGCGCCAGTTCTGCGGGACGCGTTGTCGATCGGCTTCCGCGTCGAGCGCGGCCAGCGCGGCCAGCAGCTCGGCCCGGCGCACCTCGAGCACCTGGCGCTCCGGGTCGTGCGCGCCGACCTCGTGCGCCAGATGCGCATCGAGGCGGGCGAGCGTCCCGCGCAGCTCCTGGAAGCGCGCGCGCCACGATTCGACGTCGAGGCCGCCGCGCATGCCCTCGTTCGGCGCGAGCGTGATCACGCTCTGCGCTGCGTCGACGCGGTACACGAAATTGTTGAAGAAGCTGCCGCCGAGCAGCCCGACGTCCATGCTCGGATTGAGCGTGGCCTCGAGGCCCTCGACGCGCGCGCCGCCGAGCTCGACCGAATCCAGCCGCACGACGGGCCGCGAGACGACGCCGTTCGCGGTGTGAACGTCGACCTGCGGCGTGTCGCGGCCGATGCGGATGCCGAGGCGATCGGCGAAGTGCGGCGGCAGCGCGATCCCGCTCGCGCCGGTGTCGATGTAGAAGGGCGCCATCAGCGAGTCGTTGAGGCGCACGTTCACGCGCATCAAGGTCCCCTCGCGCACGAAGGGGATGCGCAGCTCGCGCGAGAGCCGCGCGGCGCGGCTGCCGGTCGGCGCCTGCGACGCGGGCGACGAGTAGGTCTGGACCGCGCCGGGCTCGCCCTGCCGCCGCGAGCTCTGCATCGCCGCCTCGCGCTGCGCGGGCGGCACGCGGTCGAGCTGCTGCGTGTAGTGGACGCGCCCTTCGGCGTCGGTCCACTCGTAGATCTCCGCGCCCACCGGCGCGCCGATCAGCACCGCCAGCAGACAGGCGGTCCTCGCGCATCGCGTCCCGAGCAAAGAGGCCTCCACGGGGCGTTCTCGCCCCTCTGCGTATCGGCAGCTCCGGGCATGCAATTGAACGCACGGCGGGAAATGCGAGTGGATCCGGCCCTTTTCGCGGGTTTCCGCACCGGCGAGTCGGCGCAAGCGAATGCGCTCCGCGGCTGGCGCGTCAGAGTCCCCGTGAGCGCGCCGCGCCTCGACGAGGCCGCGCGCAAAGGGGGAGGAGAAGCTCATGCAGCTCTGGACTTCGGTTCGTCAGAAGGGCGGCGTCGCGCCGCGGATCGGCGGCTTCGTCGTGGCGATCGCGCTGTTCGCGGGCGTCGCCGCGCCGGCGCGCGCAGACAGCGATTTCGAGAACGCCTTCGAGCGCTCGCTCGGCCATCTGCTCGCCTTCGAGGCGGTCGCGGCGAGCCGGGCCCTGCTCTTCCCGGGCGTGGCCTATCCGGCGCCGGCGCCGGCCTACTACCCGGCGCCGGTGGCGGTCGTGCAGCCGGTGCCCGTCGCGGTGCCCGTGGCCGTGCCGGTCGCGGTCCCGTACTACCAGGCGGCCTATCCGGTGCCGGTCGCGCGGCCCGTCTACTACCGCGCGAAGCACTACGGCCACGGCCACTACGGGCACGGACGCGGTCACGGCCGCGGCCACGGCAACTGGGACTGACCGCGCGGCCGGCCGCGGCCGGCCAGCGGCCATCGAAACGTGCGGCGCGTGTGCCCTCGGGCTCGCGCGCCGCACCCGTTTCGGGCACAGCGCTTGCTCTTCGCCGCGCGTGGGAGGCGCGATGGCGAGGATCCACTCGGTGCTCTGGATCGGCTCGGCCGACGCGCTCCACGCGAGCGCGCTGCCCGACGCCCCGAACTTCGACGTCGTCTTCGAGCGCGATGCGGACGCAGCCTGCGCGCAGCCCCTCGCGTCCTTCGACGCGATCGTGCTCGACGCCCGCGACCGCGCGCGCGCCGGCGCGGAGCTCGACCGGCTCGGACGCGCGGGCGCACGCGCGCCCGTGTGGGTCCGGCTCGGCGCCGCCGGACGCGAGGCGTCGGCGGAGCTGCGCGCGCGCGGCGCCGACGACGTGCTCGAGCGCGTGACGCCGGAGCTGCTGGCCGCGCGCCTCGACGACCTGCACGCGGCGCCGCGCGACGCGGGCACCGCGCCGGTCGGCGCGAGCGCCGTCATGCAGCGGCTGCTCGGGCGCGTCGCCCGCGCGGCGCGCGCGCGCGCGAACGTGCTCGTGACGGGCGAGACGGGAACGGGCAAGGAGCTGCTCGCGCGCGCGCTGCACGAGCAGAGCGCGCGGCGCCGCCAGCGCTTCGTCGCGCTGAATTGCGCCGCGCTGCCCGACACCCTGCTCGAGAGCGAGCTCCTCGGTCACGTGCGCGGCGCCTTCACCGGCGCCGAGCGCGACCGGCGCGGCCTGTTCGAGGAGGCCGACGGCGGCACGCTCTTCCTCGACGAGGTCGCGGAGACCTCGCCGGCCTTCCAGGCCAAGCTGCTGCGCGTGCTCCAGGAGCAGAGCGTCCGGCCGGTCGGCGGCAACCGCGAGCGCCAGATCGACGTGCGGGTCGTCGCGGCGACACATCGGAACGTCGCGCACGAGGTCGCGGCGGGGCGCTTCCGCGAGGACCTCTTCTACCGGCTGGCGGTGCTGACCCTCGCCATCCCGCCGCTGCGCGAGCGCATCGAGGATCTGCGGCCGCTCGCGGCGCACTTCCTCGCGCTGCACGGGCGCCTCGAAGGCAAGCCCGGCTGCCGTCTCTCGGCGGAAGCGCTCTCGCTGCTCGAGGCGCACGCCTGGCCCGGCAACGTGCGCGAGCTCGAGAACGCCATCCAGCACGCGCTGACCTTCGCGGAGCCCGGCGAGACGCTCTCGCGGGATCACTTCGCCGAGCGCCTCGGCAGCGCGCTCGCGCCGCTCGGCCCGGTGCTCGCGCAGGCCGCGCGCGACGAGCCGCTGCGCGCGAGCGTCGCGCGCGTGGAAGCGTGGCTGCTGCGTCGCGCGCTCGAAGCCGAGGGCGGCTGCCGGGCGGCGACGGCGCGGCGGCTCGGCCTCACGCGCGAGGGGCTGTACAAGAAGATGAAGCGCCTCGGCGTTGCGTGAGCGCCCACTACTGCGCTCAGCCGCCCTGCGCGTCGTCGGCGCTCACGGCCGGCAGCGATACCGCCTCGGCGAGCGAGCCGCGCAGATGCACGAGCACGCCCATGACCTCGTTCGAGCTGATCACGTCGACGAGCCAACTCGGGAAGGGGCCGCCGGGCTCGGCGTAGCTCTCGTAGAGCACGTGCGTGCGGCCGCCGGCGGCCGAAGTGAAGAGCCAGTAGCCGTGCGAGACGCGCATGCGCACGATGCCCTCCTTCGGAGGCGGGCCGGCTTCGGGATCGGCGCGCCAGTCGATGCGCAGGCCGCCGGTGGCGGAGTCGCGGCTCCGCTCGATCCGGAAGACCGCGTCGCGGTCCGCCGCGAGCGCGATCGGGATGTCGACGTGGACCCACACAACCCGGCCCTCGCGGCGCAGCAGCTGCTTCTTGTGGTCGCCCGCAGCGCCCCCACCCTCGACGAGATTGCGCAGAGTGACTCGCTCGACGAGCTCCGGCGCCGCGGCGAGCTCCGTCTCGAGGCGCCAGCTCGCGAAGTCCTCGCCTGGCGCCTGCCGGCGATAGAGCGCATAGCCCTGGTCCGGGCTCTCGTCGCGCTGCGAGAGCACCCAGCCGCCGTCGGCGGC
>DASUFZ010000123.1:0-2325 GCA_036274295.1 Myxococcota bacterium | reverse complement strand
CGACCACCTGCTCCGTCGGACCCGCGGCGATGAGGCGGCCGCCGGCGAGCAGCACGGAGCGCGGGCACAGCCGTCGCACCGCCTTCATGTTGTGACTGACGAAGAGGAGCGTGCTGCCGCCGCGCGCGACGTCGCTCATCTTGCCGATGCAGCGCTTCTGGAAGGCCGCGTCGCCGACGGCGAGCACCTCGTCGACGATCAGGATCTCGGGGCGCAGATGCGCGGCGACGGCGAAGGCCAGCCGCACGCGCATGCCCGACGAGTAGCGCTTGACGGGCGTGTCGAGGAAGCGCTCGACACCCGCGAAGCTCACGATCTCGTCGAAGGCCGCGTCGATCTCCGCCCTCTTCATGCCGAGGATGGCGCCGTTCAGGTAGAGGTTCTCGCGGCCGCTCAGCTCGGGATGGAAGCCCGTGCCCACTTCGAGCAGGCTTCCGACCCGGCCGGAGATCTCCGCATATCCGGACGTCGGCGCGGTGATGCGTGCGAGGATCTTGAGCAGCGTGCTCTTGCCGGCGCCGTTCGCGCCGATCACGCCGAGCACCTCACCGCGCTCGACCTCGAAGCCGACGTCGCGCAGCGCCCAGATCTCGCGCGCGTCGGCGGGCGCGGCGCGGTGGCGCCCGAGCACGCGGGAGAGCGAACGCGCCGCGCTCTCGCGCAAGGTGCGATAGGCGTCGCGCTCCCCGAGGCGGAAGCGCTTCGAGAGGCCCTCGGCGCGCACGGCGACGTAGGACGACGCCATCACACGACGTCCGCGAACACGCGTTCCATGCGCCGGAAGTAGAAGGCGCCGCCGGCGAGCAGCAGCGCGACGGCGAAGAGCGAGCTCGCGACCAGCGCGACGGAGGGCGCCGGGGTGCCTAGCAGCGCCCAGCGGAAGCCCTCGGCCACGCCGGCCATCGGATTCAGCCCGTAGAGCGCCCGCACCCACGCGGGCTGTCCGCGCATGACGCTCTCCGTGGTGTAGACGACGGGCGTCACGAACATCCAGATCTGGACGAGGAACGGGATGACGAGCTGGACGTCGCGGTAGACGGCGTTGAGCGCCGAGCACCAGAGCGAGACGGCGAGCGTCGTCAGCAGCGCGAGCGCGACGAAGAGCGGCAGCGCCAGCGCCGCCGGGCCGGGCGTGATGCCGCAGACCAGCAGCATCGCGAGCAGGAACGCGAAGGCCACCGCAAAGTCGACGAGCGTGGAGAGCACGGGTGCCAGCGGAATCAAGAGGCGCGGGAAGTAGACCTTGGTGACGAGCGCCTGGCTCGCGGCGACGCTGCGTCCCGACGCGGTCAGCGACGCCGCGAAGAGCTGCCACGGCACCAGCGCGCAGTAGGTCGAGACGGCATACGGGACGCCTTCGGGTGTCGGCAGCCTGCCCGGCCCGAGCAGCAGCCCGAAGAGCAGCGTGAAGATGCCGGTGGTGAGCAGCGGCTGGAGCAGGGTCCACGACGCGCCGAGCAGCGACTGCTTGTAGCGGATCTGGATGTCGCGCAGCGCCAGCTGGACGGCCAGCTCGCGGTAGCGCCACACCTCGGGCAGGTCGAGCGAGATCCAGCCGCGCGGCGCCTCGATCCGCACGCGCGGCGGGAGAACCTCGGGCTCACCGGGCCTTCGAGGCTGGAGTTGCGCGGTCACGAGGGCTTCATCGTCGAGGGCGAAGGGGCGCTTGAGCCGGGCTCACGGGGCGCTCGCGCAAGCTCGAGGAGCACCCGCCAGGCGAAGCGCGGGTTGTGGTGCAGGTAGCGGTGCCAGAGCCGACGCGGCTCGCAGGCGAGACGGAAGAGCCACTCGAGACCGGCGCGCTGGAGCACGCGCGGGGCCTGCGGCCTGGCGCCGGCCAGGAAGTCGAAGGCCGCGCCGACGCCGACCTGCGCGCAGTCGAGGCGCTCGCGGTGCGCCGCCATCCAACGCTCCTGCTTCGGGCAGCCGAGCCCGACGAAGAGGATGCGCGCGCCGGACTCGCGGATCGCGGAGACGACCTGCTCGTCCTCGTCCGCTGTCAGCGGGCGGAAGGGCGGGCTCATGGCGAAGGCGATGCGGAGGCCGGGGAAGCGCGCCGCGAGCCGCTCGGCCAGGCGCGCCACCACGTCTTCGCTGCCGCCGTAGAAGCCGACCGGGATGCCGCGCGACGCCGCCAGCGCGCAGACCTCCGGCACGAGACTCGGCCCGTAGACGCGCTGCGCGTCGCGCAGACCGCGCGCGCGCAGGGTCCAGACGAGCGGCATGCCGTCGGACGTGACGAGCTCGGCCGCGTTCACGATGCGCTGGAAGTCCGGCGCGTCGAAGGCCTCCATCACCATGTGGACCGTCGCCACGCAAGTGACA
>DASUFZ010000122.1:0-31133 GCA_036274295.1 Myxococcota bacterium | reverse complement strand
TCTCGCTCGACAGCGAGATCCAGCCCGAGGTCGCCTACTGGCTGGCCGGCTACAACGCCGCCGCGAAGACCGACGTCGCGACGGCGGGCGAAGTGGACCTCGAGACCGACACGGCGGTGCTGATCCAGGAGTGCAAGCCGGCGCCGAAGGCTTCGCTCTGGGAGAAGATCAAGAAGAAGTTCTGAGCGCGCGGCTCACGCGCGCGCGAGCCGCACCGCGGTGGCCTTGTACTGCGGGCAGTCGGAGCGCGGGTCGCGGTGCGGACCGGTTACGCGGTTCGCGTGCGTCTCCGGATAGTGGAAGCTCAGGAAGAGCGTGCCGGGCGCGACACGGGTCGAGTGGCGCGCGAGGACCCGCGTCTCGCCCCAACGGCTCGCGAGGCGCACCGCGGCGCCGTCGGCGATGCCCTCGCGGCGCGCGTCCTCGGGGTGGATCTCGAGGCGGTCGTCCGCGGCGAGGCGCCGCTGCGGCGTGCGGCGCGTCATCGTGCCGACGTTGTAGTGCTGGAGCACGCGGCCCGTCACCAGCAGATACGGGTGCTCCGGCACGCCGTGCTCGGGTGAAGGCTCGTAGTCCACCGCGACGAGCGAGCCGCGCCCGCGCAGGAAGCCCTGCGCGTGCACGGTCGCGGTGCCGGGATGATCCGGCGCCGGGCACGGCCACTGGAGGCCGTCGCCAGCGAGACGCGCATACGAGACGCCGCCGAAGAGGTGCGGCGCGACCGCCGCGATCTCGTCCATCACGTCGGCAGGCGCCGCGTAGCGCCAGTCGGCGCCGAGCGCGCGCGCCACGTCGCGCACGGCGAGCCAGTCGGGCCGCGCCGAGCCGGGCGCCGGCACGGCGGCGCGCACGCGCTGGATGCGGCGCTCGCCGTTCGTGAACGTGCCGTCCTGCTCGAGGTAGCCGGCCGCCGGCAGCAGCACGTGCGCGTAGCGAGCGGTGCCCGTCTCGAAGAGCTCCTGCACCACCAGGAAGTCGAGCGACGCGAGCGCCTCGCGCACGCGCGTCTCGTCCGGGTCGCTCTGCACGACGTCCTCGCCCATGATCCAGAGCGCGCGCAGCTCTCCGCGGCGCGCGGACGCGAACATCTCCGGGATGGTGAAACCGGGAAGCGTCGGCGGCGGGGCGCCCCAGGAGCGCGCGATGCGCGCGCGCACGTCGGCATCGTCCAGGCGCTGGTAGCCCGTGAGCTGCGCGGGCATCGCGCCCATGTCGGCGTTGCCCTGCACGTTGTTCTGGCCGCGCAGCGGCAGCACGCCGGCGCCCGCACGCCCGATGCTGCCCGTCAGCATGGCGAGATTCGCCAGCGCCATCACCGACGCGGTGCCCTGCACGAGCTCGGAGAGCCCGAGCCCCCAGACGAAGAGGGTCGGGCCCTCCGCGAGGAGATCCGCGGCGTGGCGCAGCGACTCGAGCGGCACTCCCGCGTCTCGCGCGCAGGCCTCGAGCGAGAGCGACGCCGCGAACGCGCGGAACGTCTCGAGTCCCTCGCAACGCGCGTCGAGGTAGGCCGCATCCACCCGTCCGGACTCGAGCAGCAGCTTCGCGAGCGCGTTGAAGAGCGCGACGTTGGCGCCGGGGCGGACCTGGAGGTGCAGCGCCGCGAAATCGCACAGGTCGACGCGGCGCGGGTCGATCACGCAGAGCGGCGTCCCCCGCCGCGCCTGCTGGAGGAGCCTCGCGCCGACGACCGGATGCGCCTCGGTCGGGTTCGCCCCGGCGACGACGATGCGCTCCGCGCGCTCGATGTCGGCGTAGGAGGCCGACGCCGCGCCCGTGCCCGTCACGAGCTGGAGCGCGTGCGACGACGACGCATGACAGACGCGCGCGCAGCAGTCGACGTGGTTCGTGCCGAGCAGCGCGCGGAAGAGCTTCTGGAGGAGATACGCCGCCTCGTTCGTCGAGCGCGAAGACGTCAGCGCGCCGAGCGCGCCGGCGCCGGCTCGCGCGCGCACCTCGCGCAGCCCGTCGGCGATGCGGGCCGTCGCCTCCTCCCACGAGATCTCCCGCCAGCGCGGGTCGTCGGGCGTGCCGGTGCGCAGGAGCGGCACGCGCAGGCGGTCGTCGGCGCGCTGCCACGCGTGCGCGAAGCGGCCCTTCGCGCACAGGTGGCCGCGGTTCACGGCGGCGTCCGGGACGCCGCGTACGCCCGCGACGCGCCCCGCCTCGACCGACACCTCGATGCGGCAGCCGACGCCGCAGTAGCCGCACACGCTCTGCGCGGCGCCGTCGGGGCGGCCCGCCGCCTCGCGGTCTGCGTCGGAGAGCGCGCCCGACGGGCAGGCCTCGACGCAGGCGCCGCAGGCGACGCAGGGGCTCGTGTCGAAGCGGTCGTCGGGACCGACGCGCAAGCGCGTCTCGGGGCCGCGGCCGTCGATTCCGTAGACGAAGCTCCCCTGCACGTCCGCGCAGACGTGCAGGCAGCGCCGGCAGGTGATGCAGCGCGCGGGATCGAAGCGCAGATACGGATGCGTGGCATCGCGCGCGCGCGCGGCAGGCCTCTCCGGCGCCGCGACGCCGTAGCGCGCGAGCAGCGCGCCGAACGGCGTGCCCGTGAAATCGCCCGCGAGGCCGCCCATCTCGACGTGCAGCGCGAGCACGTCGCGGCGCAGCGCCTCGAGCGCGGGCGTCTCCGTGCGCACGCGCGCGCCCGCACGCAGGGCGGTGTGACAGGCCGCTCGAGGGTGCGCCTTGCCCTCCACCTCGACGAGGCAGACGCGGCAGCCGCCCTCGGGCGCGAGCCCAGGCTCGAAGCAGAGCGTCGGGACGTCGACGCCCGCACGACGCGCGCCCGCGAGGATGGTGTCGCCCGGCTGCGTCGTGACCGCGCGGCCGTCGATCCAGGCCGTCTCGCTCATGCGCCCTCGCCGAAGACGCCCGCGCGGAAGTGCGTCGCCAGCTCGCGCAGCGGACCCGGCACGAGCTGGCCGAACCCGCACAGGCTCGCCTGCTCCATCACGTCGAGCAGGCGCAGCAGCGCATCGCGCGGCGCGGCGCCGGGCTGCGTGGCGATCAGCGCGTGCGCGCGCGCCGAGCCGAGGCGGCAGGGCGCGCAGCGCCCGCACGACTCGTCGCGCATGAAGGCGAGCCCGTGGAGCAGCAGGCCGCGCACGTCCGCGCCGCGGGGCAGCGCGACGAGCCCGCCGTGGCCGAGGCGCAGGCCGCGCGCGCTCATCGCGTCGTAGTCGACCGGCGCGTCGAAATCGCGCGGCAGCACGACGCTGCCCATGGGTCCGCCGAGCAGCACCGCGTCGAGCACGCCGCCGCCCGCGGCGCCGCCCGCGTCCGCCAGCACGGCGGAGAGCGGCGTGCCGAAATCCACCTCGACGATGCCGGGCCGCGCGAAGCCCGCGTTGAGGCAGAGCCCGATCGTGCCCGCGCAGGCCGGCGTCCCGCGCGCCGCGTACCAGGCGCCGCCGCGCGCGACGATCGCCGGCACGCACGCCAAGGTCTCGACGTTGTTGACGACGGTCGGCATGCCGTGGAGCCCGCGCTCCGAGGGATAGGGCGGGCGCAGGCGCACCTCGCCGCGCCGCCCCTCGATCGAGTTCAGCAGCGCGGTCTCCTCGCCGCACACGTAGCTGCCGTGGCCCGACACCACGCTCAGCTCGCACGAGAAGCCGCTGCCGAGGATGCGCGGCCCCGCGAGATTCGCCGCGCGCGCCTGCGCGATCGCGTCGCGGACGCGCTGCTGCGCGCGCGGGTACTCGGAGCGGATGTAGACGATCCCCTCCTGCGCGCCGATCGCGAACGCGCACAGGAGCAGCCCCTCGAGCAGCGCGTGCGGATCGTCCTCCATCAGCACGCGGTCGAGGAACGAGCCGGGGTCGCCCTCGTCGCCGTTCGCGATCGCGACGCGCGACGGCGCGGACGTCGCCGCGCAGTCGCGCCACTTGGCGGCGGTCGGGAAGGCCGAGCCGCCGCGGCCGCGCTGCCCCGAGCGCTCCACCGCGTCGAGCACGGACTCGCGCGGACCCGCGAGCGCGCGCGCGAGCGCCGCGTACGCGCCGTCGCCGCGCGCGACGTCGAGCGCGGCGAAGCTCCCGCGCGCGATGCGCGCCGTCACGATCGGCTCGCGCGCGAGCGAGCGCACGTCGGGCCGCGCGTCCGGCGCGTCGGCGGCGTCGCCTTCGCGCGCGCGCTCGCCCGTCGCAACACGGCCGTCGGGACGCAGCAGGGCGGGCGAGCGGTCGCACCAGCCGAGGCAGTAGGCGCCGCGGCAGGCGCCCTCCTGGCTGCGCCGCCGCCACACGGTGTCGCCGCCGGCGAGCCAGCACGACGTCCCGCGGCACACGCGCAGCGCCGCGGGGTCTGCGTGCAGATCCGCATAGAAGCTCGCGACGCCGCGTGCGGCCGTCGCGTCGCGCGCATCCCGGCTCATAGGCTCACGGCGTCCTGGTACTCCGGGATGCGCGGCTCGCGCGGCAAGGTCGCCTTCAAGGTGCGGCGCAGCGCATCGCTCGCGCCGGGCTCACCGTGCACGAGGAAGAGCTCGCGCGGCGGCCGCGGCGCGGCCGCGATCCATGCGCACAGGTCCTCGCGATCGGCGTGCGCTGAGAGCAGGCCGAGCTGCGCGACCTCGGCGCGCACGGGCACCATCTCGCCGTGGATCTTGATCCACTTCGCGCCGGCGGCGAGGTCGGCGCCGCGCGTGCCGATGGCCTGGAAGCCGGGCAGGAGGATCGTGTTGCGCGCGTCCGGCGCGAGCGCGCGCAGGTGGTGCAGCACGCGGCCGCCCGTCGCCATGCCGGAGGCGGAGACGACGACGTGCGGGCCGCGCCGGCCCGCGAGCTCGCGCGATTCCTCGACCGTGCGCACGAAGCGCGCCACCTGCCCGATCGCGTCGGTCTCGGCGGGCGACAGGCGGTGGTACGCGCGGAAGCTCGCGTAGAGGGCGCTCACGTCGGTGGCCATCGGGCTGTTGACGAACACGGGGACGCGCGGCGCGAGGCCCTTCTCGAAGGCGCGGTGCAGGCAGACGAGCAGCGCCTGCGCTCGGCCGACGGCGAACGACGGGATCAACAGCGTGCCGCCGCGCTCGAGCGTCCTGCGCAGCACGGCCGCGATCGCCTCGACCGGATCGCTCTCCGCATGGCTGCGGTCGCCGTAGGTCGACTCCATCACGATCCAGTCGGCGTCGCAGGGCGGAGCGGGCGGCGGCATCAGCAGGTCGTCGGAGCGCCCGAGGTCACCCGAGAAGAGCAGCGCGCCGGCCACGTCGCGCACGAGCACGCTCGACGCGCCGAGGATGTGACCGGCCGGCGCGAAGCGCGCGCGCAGCGCGCCCAGCTCGATCTCCTCGCCGAACTCCACCGCGCGGAGCTGTCGCAACGCGGCCTCGGCATCGCGCTCGGTATAGAGCGGCAGCGCAGGGTGGTGCTTCGAGAAGCGCTTCCGATTGGCGTAGACCGCGTCCTCTTCCTGGAGGCGTGCGCTGTCGGGCAGCAGGATCTGGCAGAGCGCGCGCGTCGGCTGCGTGCAGTAGACCGGACCCGTGAAGCCCGCGCGCGCGAGCGCAGGCAGGTAGCCGCTGTGGTCGATGTGGGCGTGCGTCAGCAGCACGGCGTCGATGCGTTCCGGGGAGAACGGCGGCGCGCTCCAGTTGCGCAGCCGGAGCTGCTTCAGGCCCTGGAAGAGCCCGCAGTCGACGAGGACCCGCGTGCTGCCCGATTCGACCAGGAACTTCGACCCCGTCACCGTGCCGACCGCGCCGTAGAATCCGAGCCGCACGCGCTGACGCTAGCGGAGGATGCTGCGCATGGACGGGAACGCCGCACCGCGCGTCGAGAGCGAGGATCCGCACGTGCGGCGTCTGGCAGAGCTCTTCCGTTCGCATCCGGCCTGGTGCGCCGCCGCGCGGCGCCTCTCGGCCGACGCCGAGAGCAAGGTCTTCTTCCGCCACCTTCCCGGCCAGGCGTGGCGGCTGGCGCGCGAGGGGGACGTCAGCCGGCTCGAGCGCGGCCCCGCGCGTGATCCCGATTTCGCCTTCTGCTTCCCTCCCGCGGCCATCGAGGCGCTCGCGAGCACACAGGGCGGCGTCGCCGATTTCGCGCTCGCCCTCTTCCGTCTGATGCTCGAGAGCGACCCCGAGCGCCGCGTCGCGCTGCGCGTCATCGCGCCGTTCCCACGCCTGCTGCGGCGCGGCTACGTGGACCTGCTGGTGCGCAGCGGTCCGCGCCTTCTCTGGTTCGGCGCGACACACGGCGTACGCAGCGTGGCGCAGCTCCGCCGCCTGGTGGACGCCGTCCGCAGGGCCGCGCCCGAGGACTGGGAGCGCGAGGAGAGGTCAGAACCGACGCCCCGTACGTGAGGCCCCGAGTCCCAGGCGCGCGTGCGGTTGTCGCATCCGGCCCCAGGTGCCGCATGCGCCCTGCCCCCCGCGTGCGGCCGGGGCGTGGCACGTCCCTTGCTCTCCCATTCCCCGGCTACCACAGGGAGCGTCGCGATGGCCAGCTACACGAGGCTTCTCTTCCGCGACGAGGCGCGCGCCAAGGTGCTCGCCGGAGCGACCGAGCTCGCCGACGCCGTACGCGTGACGCTCGGCCCTCGCTCGCGGAGCGTGCTGATCGAGAAGAAGTGGGGAAGCCCGCTGGTCTGCGACGACGGCGTGACCATCGCCAAGCAGATCAACCTCCAGGATCCCGAGAAGAACCTCGGCGCTCGCATGCTGCGCGAGGCGGCCGAGCGCACCGGCGACGCGGTCGGCGACGGCACCAGCACCTCGACCCTGCTCGCGCACGCGATCTTCGCGGAGGGGCTGCGCAACGCGGTGGCCGGCGCCAGCGCGACCTCGCTGCGGCGCGGCCTCGAGCGCGGGCTCGGAGCCGCCGTCGAGGCGCTGCGCCAGCTCTCGCGCCCGATCGGAACGCGCAAGGAGAAGGCGCAGATCGCCACCATCTCCGCGCACAACGATGCGAGCGTCGGCGAGATGGTGGCCGACGCGATCGAGCGCGTCGGCGCCGAGGGCGTCGTCACGGTCGAGGAGGCGAAGGGCACCGAGACCGCGCTCGAGGTCGTGGAGGGCATGCGCTTCGACCGCGGCTTCCTGTCGCCCTACTTCGTCACCAACCCCGAAACGATGGAGGCCGTGCTCGACGAGCCGCTGCTCCTGCTGCACGAGGCGAAGATCAGCAACATGAAGCACCTGCTCCCGCTGCTGGAGGAGGTGGTCAAGGCGGGCCGCTCGCTGCTGGTCGTCGCGGAGGACGTCGAGGGCGAGGCGCTCGCCACCCTGGTCGTGAACAAGCTGCGCGGCACGATCGCCTGCGCGGCAGTGAAGGCGCCGGGCTTCGGCGACCGGCGCAAGGCAATGCTCGAGGACATCGCCGTGCTGACGGGCGGGCGCGTGATCGCCTCCGAGCTCGGCATGAAGCTCGAGAACGTCGTGCTCTCCGAGCTCGGCCGCGCCAAGCGGATCGTCATCGACAAGGACGACACCACGATCATCGGAGGCGCCGGCGAGCGCCCGGCGATCGAGGGGCGCTGCAAGGAGCTGCGCCGGCAGATCGAGGACACCACCTCCGACTACGACCGCGAGAAGCTGGAGGAGCGGCTCGCGAAGCTCGCGGGCGGGGTCGCGGTGATCCGCGTCGGCGCGCCGTCCGAAGCGGAGATGAAGAACCGCCACGAGGCCTTCGACGACGCCATCCACGCCACGCAGGCCGCGATCGCCGAGGGCATCGTGCCGGGCGGCGGCGTCGCGCTGCTGCGCGCGCAGAGCGCCGTGGAGCGCGAAGAGGAGAAGTGCGAGGGCGACGAGCGCACGGGCGTCTCGATCCTGCGCCGGGCCCTCGAGGTGCCGGCTCGCCAGATCGCGGCCAACTCGGGCATCGACGGCGGCGTCGTCGTCGACCGGGTGCGCGCCGGCAAGGCGAGCTTCGGCTTCGATGCCGCGCGGACGCAGTACGTCGATCTCGACGAGGCCGGGATCATCGACCCGACGAAGGTCGTGCGCGTCGCGCTCGAGAACGCGGTCTCCGTGGCCGGCGTGCTGCTGCTCGCGGAGGCCACGCTGACCGAGATCGAGGAGCCGGCGAAGGAACGCGGCGGCATGCCCGGATTCGAGGAGTGAGGAGGAAGTCATGGCGACGACCGTGAAGGAGTGGATGAGCGCGGACCCGGTGGCGATCGAGCCGGATGCGCCGGCGCAGCAGGCCCTCGAGCTGATGCTCGAGCACGGCATCCGACACCTGCCGGTTGCGGATGCGCGCGGCCGGGTCGTCGGCGTGATCTCGATCGACGACCTGCGCGCCGCGCTGCCGCTGTCCGCGTCGGCGCGCACGGTGGGTCTGGAGATCGGCGCCGGCCGCGTGGGCGAGCTGATGACCCACGCGCCGCATACGGTGCGCGCCGAGACGCCGCTCGCCGAAGCGGCGGACCGCATGGCCGAGCTCCGCATCGGCTGTCTGCCCGTCGTGGAGAGCGAGGGCGGGCTGGTCGGCATCCTCTCGGAGACCGACGCGCTGCGCGCGCTAGCGGCGGCGCTCTGGACCGACGAGCTGCGCGCGCGGCGCAGCGTCGAGACGGAGCTCGACACGCTGGTCGCACGGCTGCGCGCGGAGCGCGAGCGCATCGCGCACGCGCGCGACGCCTACCGCGAAACCTCGCGCCGCTTCGCGGTCCACCCGCAGGAGGAGGCGGTCGACTTCTCGGAGCGCGCAGCCGACCGCAGCGAAGCCGAGAGCGCCGGAATCCTTCAGGAGCTCGCGGCGCATCGCCTCGAGGCGCTCGACCGCGCGCTCGAGCGGGCGGATACCGGCCGGCTCGCGCTGTGCGAACGCTGCGGGCGCAAGATCCCGCTCGCCAGGCTGCAGGCGCTGCCCGGCAGCACGCTCTGCATCGCCTGCGCCCGCCAGATCGAGACGTAGCCGCGCCATGCCGCTCGTGCGGCCGTTCGCGAGCCTGACGCTCGACGACATCCCGCTCGTCGGCGGAAAGAACGCGTCGTTCGGCGAGATGATCCGATCGCTCGGACCGCAGGGCGTGCGCGTGCCGGACGGCTTCGCGCTGACGTCCGACGCCTACCGCGCGCTGCTCGCGAGCCCCGGCGTGCGCGAGGCGCTGCACGCGGCGCTCGCGGGGCTCGACGCGGACGACGTCGACGCGCTGCGCGAGGCGGGCGCTCGCTGCCGGCGGGCGCTGCGCGAGGCGCCCTGGCCCGAGGCGCTCCAGCGCGAGCTCGCGCAGGCCTACGCGGCGCTCTCGCGCAGCTACGGCGAGGACGAGACCGACGTCGCGGTGCGCTCGAGCGCGACCGCCGAGGATCTCCCGGGCGCGAGCTTCGCGGGCCAGCAGGAGACGTATCTGAACGTCCACGGGCTGCCGCAGCTGGTGGACGCCTGCCGCAAGTGCTTCGCGTCGCTCTTCACGGACCGGGCGATCTCCTACCGCGCGAAGCGCGGCTTCGACCACGAGAAGGTGCAGCTCTCCGTGGGCGTCCAGAAGATGGTGCGCTCGGACCGCGCCGGCTCGGGCGTGATCTTCACGCTCGACACCGAGAGCGGCTTCGACCGCGTGGTGCTGATCACCGCCGTCTACGGACTCGGCGAGAACATCGTGCAGGGCGTGGTGAACCCGGACGAGTACGTCGTCTTCAAGCCGACGCTCGCGGAGATCTCCCGGCGCCTCGGCAGCAAGGAGATCGCGCTCGGCTACGACGAGGGCGGCGGGCGCGGGACGCGCAACCGCCCGGTGCCGGAGGCGATGCGGGAGCAGTTCGTGCTGACCCGCGAGGAGACCCGCGAGCTCGCGCGCCAGGCCATCGCCATCGAGGAGCACTACAGCGCGCGCGCCGGAGAGCCGCGCCCGATGGACATCGAGTGGGCGAAGGACGGCGCGACGGGCGGGCTGTTCATCCTCCAGGCGCGGCCCGAGACCGCGCACGCGCGGCGCGACAAAGCGAAGCTCGTGAAGTGGCGCCTGCTCGCGCGCGGGCCCGTGCTCGCGCGCGGCCGCGCCGTCGGCACGCAGATCGGCGCCGGCAGCGTCGTGCGCCTCGCGCGCGCGGCGCAGGCGCACGCGCTCGCTCCCGGCAGCGTGCTCGTCACCGAGATGACCGATCCCGACTGGGAGCCGATCCTGAAGAACGCGGCCGCCATCGTCACCGACCGCGGCGGACGCACCTGCCACGCGGCGATCGTCGCCCGCGAGCTCGGCATTCCCTGCGTGGTCGGCACCGGCGACGCCACCTCGCGGCTCGCGGACGGTCAGGCCGTCACCGTCGCGTGCAGCGAAGGCGAAACCGGCCTCGTGATGGAGGGCGCGCTGCGCTTCGAGAAGCAGGTGGTCGATGCCAGCGCGCTGCCGCCCACGCGCACCCGGATCCTCGTCAACGCCGGCAATCCCGATCAGGCCTTCGGGCACTCCTTCCTGCCGGTCGACGGCGTCGGCCTCGCGCGCGAGGAGTTCATCATCGCGAACGCGATCGGCATCCATCCCCTGGCGCTGCTGCACCCGGAGCGCGCCGACGAGGCCACGCGGCGCGAGATCGCCGCGCGCATCCGCGGCTTCGCCTCCGGCGCGGACTTCTTCGAGCAGCGGCTCGCCGAGGGCGTCGCGCGCATCGCCGCCGCCTTCCACCCGCGCCCGGTGGTCGTGCGCCTCTCGGACTTCAAGACGAACGAGTACGCGGGACTCCTCGGCGGCGCCGCCTTCGAGCCGAAGGAGGAGAACCCGATGCTCGGCTTCCGCGGCGCCTCGCGCTACGCGCACCCGCTCTACCGCGAGGGCTTCGCGCTCGAGTGCCGCGCGCTGCGGCGCGTGCGCGAGGAGATGGGCCTCGACAACGTGATCGTGATGATCCCCTTCTGCCGCAGCGTCGACGAGGCGCAGGAGGTCCAGCGCGAGATGGCGAAGCACGGGCTCGAGCGCGGCGTCCACGGGCTCGAGGTCTACGCGATGTGCGAGATCCCCTCGAACGTGCTGCTGATGGAGCGCTTCGCCGAGCACTTCGACGGCTTCTCGATCGGCAGCAACGATCTCACGCAGCTCGTGCTCGGGGTCGACCGCGATTCGGAGATCCTCGCCAGGAGCTTCGACGAGCGCGATCCGGCCGTGCTGCGCGCGCTCGAGCTCGCGATCGAGGGGGCGCACCGCGCGGGCCGCAAGATCGGCATCTGCGGGCAGGCGCCGAGCGACTACCCGGAGGTCGCCGAATTCCTGGTGCGCGCCGGCATCGACAGCCTCTCGCTCTCGCCCGACGCCGTCGTGGCGACTCGCATTCGCATCGCCGAGCTCGAGTCGCATCTCGGGAAGAATGGAGGGACGCAAGCATGAGCGTCAGGACCTACGCGCGGGATTCGGTGTGCACTGCGGCGCCGGACGAGCCGGTCGGGGTTGCCGCGGAGCGCATGCAGAAGGAGGGCATCGGCATGCTCGTCGTCGTCGACGGCGAGCGCCCGGTCGGCGTGCTGACCGACCGCGACGTCGCGCTGTGCGACAACGCCGAGGCGGACGTCGCGCGCGCGATGAGCTCCCCTGCGGCGACGCTCGGATCCCGTGCGTCCGTCGCGGAGGCGGCCGCGCAGATGGGCCGCCGCGGCGTGCGCCGGCTGCCGCTCGTCGCGGGGGATGGGCGCCTGGCTGGACTGATCGCGGCAGACGACATCCTGCGCCTGCTCGCGAGCGAGATCGGCGCGTTGGCCGCGGTCGCCGCCGCGCAGATGCCCGACGAGCCGGAGCCCGCTCCGGAGCCCACGCCCGGCGGCGAGAGGCCGCTCGCCTCGCACTACGGCGGCGAGGTCGTGACGGTGCGCGCGGATGCGCCCGTGCAGGCCGCGATCGCGGCGATGAAGGAGCACGCCGTCGGCTGCATCGCCGTCACCGGCGAATCGGGAGAGCCACTCGGCCTGCTCACGGATCGCGACGTGGCGCTGCGCGCGGTCGCGCGCGGCGCGAATCGCGCCACCACGCCGGTGTCGGCCGTGATGAGCAGCCCGGCGATCACCTGCAGCGACACGGCTTCCGTCGAGCAGGTCGTGGAGACGATGCGCGCGCACGCGGTTCGGCGCGTGCTGATCCAGCGCGAGGGCCATCTGGCCGGCATCGTGACCTTCGACGACCTCGTCGCCGCGCTCGGTGACGACCTGCACCGCCTCGGCGAATCGGCCCGCCGTCAGATCCGCCGGGAACAGCGTCGGGCGCAGGCCGAGCACGTACGCGAGGAGATCGTCGAGAAGCTCCGCGAGGCGGCCGAGCGCCTGCGCGAGCTCGGCGGCGACGCCGTGACCGCCCTCGGGCGGGAGCTCGACAGCCTGCGCGAGCGGATCGCGCACTGGCGCCAATAGCGTCCTCTATTCGCGCCGGCGGCGCTGCTCGTGCGGGGCGGCACCGTAGGACTCGTCGCGCAGGCCGGAGAGATCGGGCTGCACGTCCCAGGTGTCACGTTCCACGTCGTAGCGCCCGCCGCGAGCCTGCGCGCAGGACGCGCACAGCACGTTCTCGGTGCCGTAGCCGAATACACCCTCGGCGTCGTCGTACACCGCCGCACCGCAGGCACTGCACACATCGGGGTTCTCGAACTCGTCCTGCTCCATGGACCCTCACTGTCTGCCGTTGAGGTCGAGGCTACCGCTCCGCGCTGGCGCGCGCGCGTGTCGCGCTCTGTCCCTCGGCGCGCCGGGAACGAGGCAGGAATCCCCGCCCGCGGCGCAGGACGCGGCCTGCGGCGCCCTGTCGGCGGGCATACGCATTGCACTTCAGACCAGCAAGGAGGAGATCCGCCATGCGAAATCACTTCCATCGCTGTGGTTACCTGCGTGTTCTCGACGTGGACGTCCGCGAGCTCTCCGGCGCCCGCAAAGGCGGGCGACAGGTCCTGGAGGAGCTGTGCGACGCGAAGCGCCTCGCGCCCTGCCTCGGCCTCGTGGACTGCGACATCCTCTCCCCCGCGCAGAAGCGCGAGCTGCTCGTCGCGCGCGCGACCCGGCTGCGCCGGGAGGAAGGCGGGCGCTCGCTGCTCGCGGACGCACCGGACCCGCGCGCCGCCGAGCTCGAGGAGCTGCGCCGCGAGCTGCTCGAGGAGCGCAACGCGATCGCGCAGGAGAATCAGCGCCGCTCGGCCGAGGCTGCCGGGGCGCTCCGGCGCAACGCGCGCCCGCTGTCCCGGACCGAGGAGCACGAGCTGCGCGCGGCCGGCGTCACCACGATCGACGACGACGCGCTGCGAACCCTGCGCACGGCGCGGCTCGACGCGATCGACCGCGCGCTCGACGCGCTCTCGCGCGAGGGTTTCGGCGACTGCGCCCGCTGCGGTGAGCCGATCGAGATCCAGAGGTTGCGCGAGGCGCCCGACACGGTCGTGTGCCAGCCGTGCGCGCGCGCGGCGCTGCCGGAGGTCGCGCTCGGCTCGAGTCCCGCGGCGCCCGACGTCCACATCCACTGAGGAGGCGAATCATGCAGATCCACTGGGTCCACGGCGACGAGTTCGAGGCGAAGCAGCGCGAGCGGATCGAGGCGCGCATCCGGGCGCTGGCCGAGGGGCGCACCGACCTGATCGACGTCCGCATCACCGCGCGCACGACCGACCACCACCGCCACGGCGGGAGCGAGGTGCGCCTCGTCTGCCAGGCGCGCGGCGGCGAGATCGTGGCCGCACGCACGCGTCCGGACGCGGCGCAAGCGCTCGACGACGTGATGGACATCTTCGAGCGCGAGCTGCGGCGCATGCGCACCTTCTCGCGCGAGGAGCGTGGCACGGCGCCGCCCGAGCTCGGGGTGATCGATGCGGTGCGCGCCGACCACGGGTTCATCCTGACCGACTCCGGAGAGCGCGTGTACTTCCACCGCAACGCCGTGCACGGCGCGCTCGACTTCGATGCGCTCGAGGAGGGGCAGCGCGTGGGACTCAGCGTCGAGGGCGGCGAGAAGGGCCTGCAGGCGGCGGTCGTGCGGCCGCCGTCGCCCGGCACGCCTTGAGCATGGCGGCTCGCCCCGTCAGATCCGGAGGGGCCAGCGGTCCAGACCCACGCGCCCTTCGAGCAGCTCGCGCCACAGGGAGGGGACGTCGCGCAGGTGCGCGCGCGCCAGCTCCGCGGCCCGCTGCCAGGGACGCGTGCCCTCGGGCGCGTCGCAGCGCAGGCGCAGCTCCGCGATCTGCGGATCGTCGATCGGCTGGCCGATGCGGCTCACCAGCACGCACTCGGCCTCGCGCACCTCCTCGATCTCGTCGACGAGCGCCTGCGCGAGCAGGCTGGCGCACACGTTGTAGAGCTTGCCGACGTGCGTGATCGGGTTCTTGCCCGCGACCGATTCGAGCGTCATCGGCCGCCCCGGCGTGATCAGGCCGTTGGCGCGGTTGCCGCGTCCGGCCTGACCGTCGTCGCCGGCCTCTGCCGAGGTGCCCGTCACGGTGAGGTAGTAGACGCCGCGCGCGTCGTCGTCGGCGGCGTTCACGCGGACCTCGAGCTCGCGCTTCGTGCGCCGCTCCGCGGTGACGAGCGCGCGCCGCGCCAGCTCGGCGCGCAGCGCGCGGTAGGCGTCGGCGTCGGGGAGAGCGGGGCCGCGCGCCGCGCAGCCGATGGTCAACGCGATGCGCTCGCCACGACGCACGCCCATCACCTTCACGTCGGTGCCCGCGCCCGGCAGCGCGCGGCCTGCGGCGCCCGAGAGGGCGCGCTCCACCTCGTAGACGATCCACTCGAGCTCCGAGAAGGGCGCGTGGCCGCAGCCGCAGGAGGTGTCGTTCGCGAGCGGCGCGCGGGCATCGCCGCGACCGAAGAGATCGACGAGCTCGGCGGAGCCGGGTCCGACCAGGCAGCGCAGCCGCACGTGGCGCTCCGCGTCGAGGCCGCGCAGGTTGCCCGCGAGCCAGCTCCGGGCGCTCCGCTCCGCCAGCTCCTCGAGCGGCACGCTCTCGCCCCCGACGCGCACGGCGGCTCGACCCGCGATCAGGATCTCCATCGGCTCGAGGATCTCGCCGCCGCCGAAGCGCGGCGCCGAGCGCCCGGCGCGCAGCAGCGCCTTGTCCACGTTGTGGTGCGGAATGGCGCCGAAGCGCGAGAGGCAGTGGCGCGAGTAGGTGAGCGAGAGCTCCTCTGCCAGGGCGTCGCAGATGCTGTCGGGATGCCCGAGCCCCTTGCGCTCCACCACCTCGAACGGGCGCGCGTCCGCCGGCGGTTCCGGAAGGGGTCGTAGGCTCGGCTCGGGCATCGGCCCGAGACGATGCAACAGCCGTACCCTGCCCGCGCGTCGCCACGCCGTGGCGTGACACGAGGTGCGCCGATAGGTTGGGCTACTTCCGTCGGGAGATTGCGCGTGCGCGACACCTTGACGCTCGTGCTCGCCGGCGGCGAGGGCCGCCGCCTCGACCCGCTGACACGCGAGCGCAGCAAGCCGGCCATGCACTTCGGCGGCCGCTACCGGCTGGTGGACTTCGTGCTGTCCAACCTGGTGAACAGCGGGTTTCGCCGCATCCGCGTGCTCACGCAGTACAAGGCCACGTCGCTCGTGCAGCACGTCGCACGCTGGTGGTCGCTCTCGCCGAACGTCGTGGACGAGTACGTGGACACGGTGCCCGCCTCGATGAACCTCGGGCCCACCTGGTTCCGGGGCACGGCCGATGCCATCTGGCAGAACCTCGACCTGCTGCGCGACGTCCAGCCGCGCGACGTGCTCGTCTTCGGAGCGGATCACATCTACACGATGGACGTCGGCCAGATGCTGGCGCACCACCGCGAGACCCGCGCCGACGTCACGGTGTCGACGGTCCCCGTGCCGCGCAAGGAGGCGTCTGCGTTCGGCTGCGTCGCCGTCGATGGCGAGGGCTGGGTGACGGGTTTCCTCGAGAAGCCCGCGCAGCCGCCCGGGATCCCCGGCGATCCCGAACGCACCTTGGTGTCGATGGGCAACTACGTGTTCCGCACGCCGTCGCTGCTCGCGGAGCTGCGGCGCAACGCGTCGCTCGACCCGTCGCAGACCACGCACGACTTCGGCCGCGACATCCTCTCCACCGCGCACCAGCGGCTCCGCGTGGCCGCGTACGACTTCGCCTCGCGGCTCTGCCCCGGCGACGACGAGCGCGCGCGCGGCTACTGGCGCGACGTCGGCAGCCTGGACGGCTACTTCGAGGCGAGCATGGACCTGGTCTCCGTCGCGCCGCGCCTCAACCTCTACAACGAGCTGTGGCCGATCCGCGGCGCACAGCCGGGCGTCGGGCCCTGCAAGTTCGTCTTCGCCGACGACGACGATGGCCGCATGGGCCTGGCGCTCGACTCGATCGTCGGCGCCGGCACGATCGTGTCGGGAGGACAGCTCGAGCGCAGCGTCTGCTCCCATCAGGTGCGCGTCCACAGCTACGCCGAGGTGGAGGAGTGCGTGCTCTTCCCGCGCGTGGAGGTCGGCCGCGGCGCGCGCCTGCGCCGCTGCATCGTCGACAAGGGCGTGCGCGTGCCGGCGGGCGAGGAGATCGGCTTCGACCCGGAGCGCGATCGCAAGCGCTTCGCGGTGAGCGAGGGCGGAGTGGTCGCGGTCGTACGCGAGCACTTCGGCCAGCGCGACGAGTTCGACGTCTAGTGCCTGCGGCGAAGCGCCGGGACGATGCCGCGCGGCGGCCGCTGCGGCTGGTGTTCGCCTCCGCCGAGCTGGGGGCGCTGATGCGGACCGGCGGGCTCGGCGAGGCGATCGCCGGGCTCGCGAGCGCTCTCGCCGAGCGCGGTCACGCGGTGACCTGCCTGCTGCCCGCGTGGCGCACCGCCCGGGCTTCCGCGGCCGCCTCCTTCACGCCGGTGGCCGCCGCCGCGGACGGCGAGCACGCAGGCAAGTGGCTGGCGGGGCTCCTCGGGCAGGTGCAGGTCGAGCTGTGCGACCTGCCCGGCCTCTTCGACCGCGAGACTCCGTACGGCGGAGCCGACGAGGGTCTGCGCTTCGCAGCCTTCTCGCGCGCCGCGGCGGCGCGCTGCGCCGAGCTCGCCCCGGACGTGCTGGTCGCGCACGACTGGCACGCCGCGCTCTCCATCTGCGCGCTGCATACGCTCTACGGCGTAGGGCCGCCCCGCGCGATCGCCAGCGTCCAGGTGGTGCACAACGGCGCGCACCAGGGCCGGTTCCCCGCCGGCCTGCTCGCGGCCACGGGCCTTCCGCGCGAGCTGTTCCGTCCGGACGGGCTCGAGTTCCACGGCGACCTGTGCCTGTTGAAGGGCGGCCTCGCCTGGGCCGACCGCCTCGTCGCCGTGTCGCCGAGCTACGCGTCCGAGCTGACGACGCCGGAATTCGGCGACGGCCTGGAGGGCCTGTATCGCTACCGGGCGCACCGGCTCACAGGCATCGCGAACGGCATCGACGCGCAGTCGTTCGATCCCGCGCGCGATCCCGCCCTGCCCGCCCGCTTCGATGCGCGCAACCTGTCCGGACGGGAGCGCTGCCGGCAGGCGCTGGCCGACGAGCTCGGGCTCGAGCTGCCGCGGGAAGGTCGCCTGGTCGCAGCGGTCGGCCGCTTCGCACGCCAGAAGGGATGGGACGTGATCGCCGAGGCCGTGCCCGCGCTCGCCCCGCGCGGGTATGCGTTCGCGCTGCTCGGCGACGGCGACGCGGAGATCGCTGCGGCGCTGCGAGCGTGCGCGCGCCGCTTCCCGCGCAACGTGGCGCTGCGGGCCGGCTGGGACGAGGAGCTGTCGCGGCGCCTCTACGCGGGCGCCGACCTCGTGCTGGTGCCGTCGCGCTTCGAGCCGTGCGGGCTCGTGCAGCTCCAGGCGCAGCGCTACGGCGCGCTGCCCGTCGCGCATCGCGTCGGCGGGCTCCAGGACACGATCCGCCACGAGGAGACGGGCGTGCTGTTCTCGCCGCTCGATCCGAAGACCCTGATCGACGCCGTGCTCCGCGCCACCAACCTGCTCGCCCGAGACGGCATCGCGCTGCTGCGCCGCCTGCTGCGCACCGACGTGTCATGGCGGCGTCCCGCCCTGCGCTGGGAACGCGTGCTGCGGAGCGCGGCCGCCGAAGGCGCGGCGCGCCGGTAGAGGCGGCATGCGCATCCTCGCGGGCAGCTTCACGCCGCTCGGCGCCACCTACGATGGAGATGGCGTGAACTTCGCCCTCTTCTCCGCCCACGCGACGCGGGTCGAGCTCTGCCTCTTCGACGGACCCGCGCCGGCGCGCGAGTCCGCGCGCCTCACCCTGCCCGCGCGCAGCGGCGACGTCTGGCACGGGCGCGTGCCCGGGCTGCGCCCGGGGCAGCTCTACGGCTACCGCGTCCACGGGCCCTACGCGCCGGAGGAGGGCCATCGCTTCAACTCGCGCAAGCTGCTCGTGGATCCCTACGCGCGCGCGCTCTGCGGCGCGCTGCGCTGGAGCGACGCGCTGTTCGGCTATGACGCATCGGATCCCGCGCGCCCGAGCGAGCTCGACAGCGCGCCGTACGTACCGCGCGCCGTCGTGGTCGACGCGGCCCCGCTCGCGCCGCGCGCGCCGCGTCCGCACGTCCCCTGGTCTCACACCCTGGTGTACGAGTGCCACGTGAAGGGGCTGACCGCGCGCCATCCCGAGGTGCCCGAGGCCTGGCGCGGGCGCTTCCTCGGCCTCACGGCGCCGGCCGTGATCTCCCATCTGCGCGGGCTCGGCGTCACCGCGGTCGAGCTCCTGCCGGTCGCCCAGACGGCGCAGGACGACCATCTCGCCAGGCTCGGCCTGCCGAACTACTGGGGCTACTCGACGCTCGGCTTCTTCGCACCCGACGCGCGCTTTTCCAGCGGCGACCGCGGCGAGCAGGTGGCCGAGTTCCGGCGCATGGTGGAGGCGCTGCACGAAGCGGGTATCGAGGTGTGGCTCGACGTCGTCTTCAACCACACGCCCGAGGGCGGCGCCACGGGCGCCACCCTCTCGCTGCGCGGCATCGACAACGCCAGCTACTACCGCCTCGAGCCTGGCGACCCGAGCCGGTACGTCGACTACACCGGCACCGGCAACACCCTCGCCACCGCGAACCCGTCCGTGCGCGCGCTCGTGCTGGACGCGCTGCGCCACTGGGCCGCACAGGGCGTCGACGGCTTCCGCTTCGACCTCGCGCCCGTGCTCGCGCGCGACCCCGTCGAATTCGACGTCGAGGGCGGCTTCTTCGAGGCGCTGCGCGCCGACCCGGAGCTCGCGCATTGCAAGCTCGTCGCCGAGCCGTGGGACCTCGGTCCCCACGGCTATCGCCAGGGCGCCTTTCCGCCCGGCTTCGCCGAGTGGAACGGTCGCTTCCGCGACGCCGTGCGGCGCTTCTGGCGCGGCGACGCGGGCGTGCTGCCCGAGCTCGCGCGCCGGCTCACCGGCTCCGCCGATCTCTTCGCCTGGAACGGACGCGGCGCCGTCGCGAGCATCAACTACGTGTGCGCGCACGACGGCATGACGCTCGAAGACCTGGTCTCGTACGCGGCGAAGCACAACGAGGCGAACGGCGAGGGCGGTCGCGACGGCCCGCACGACGAGAGCCGCGCATGGGGCGGCGTCGAGGGGCCGAGCGCGCGCCCGCGCGTGCGGCAGCTGCGCGAGCGCGTGAAGCGCAGCCTGGCCGCGACGGTCGCGCTCTCCCACGGCGTGCCCATGTGGCTCGGCGGCGACGAGATCTCCCGCACGCAGCGCGGCAACAACAACGCCTACTGTCACGACGACGAGACGAGCTGGCTCGACTGGCGCGACGGCACGCTCGCGAGCTTCAGCGACTTCGTGCGGCGCGCCTTCGCGGTGCGGCGCGAGAACGCGGTGTGGCGCCGGCGCCGGCATCTCGACGGCGAGCCCGCCGGCGTCGCCATCTGGCTGCGTCCAGACGGCGCGGCCATGCAGTCCGCCGACTGGCAGGACCCCGAGCGCCGCTGCGTGGCGCTGCGGCTCGACGCCGCGGTCGCGGACCCGCTGGACGAGCGCGGCCGGCCGCAGTCCGCGCGCAGCGCTCTGCTGCTGCTCAACGGCGGCGCGCGCGCCCAGGAGTTCTCGTTGCCCGAGCCGGGTTCGAGAGAGCGCTGGCGCGCCGTGCTCGACTCCGCCTGCGAGGCCGGCACGCGCCGCCTGCGCGAAGGCCTGCACGCGCGGGTCGCGGCGCACTCGCTGCTTCTGCTCGAGCTCGAGGTGACGCCGTGAAGCGTCGGGTGCAGGACGGCGCTCCGCCGCGCACGGGAGACCCGTATCCGGACGACGTGGCGCGCCTGGTGGACGGTCTGCACGCCGATCCGCATCGCGTGCTCGGCGCGCACGGGGCCGCGCAGGACGGTGTGGAGGGCTGCGCCGTGCGCGCCTTCCACCCGGACGCGCGGTCCGCCGAATGCCTGCTCGACGGCGGAGCCGCGACGCCCATGACGCGCGTCGACGCGCGCGGACTCTTCGCCTGCTTCCTGCCCGGACGCCGTCCGCCGCTGCGCTATCGCGTGCGCTTCCACTTCCCGGACGGCGCGAGCTGGGAGCGCGACGACCCGTATCGGTTCCTGCCGACGCTCGGCGAGCTCGACCTGCACCTGATCGCCGAGGGCACGCACCGGCGGCTGTGGGAGGCGCTCGGCGCGCGGCCGCTTCGGGTCGACGGCGTCGATGGTGTGTCGTTCGCCGTATGGGCGCCGAACGCGCGGCGCGTCTCGCTGGTCGGCGACTTCTGCCGCTGGGACGGCAGGCTGCTGCCGATGCGCTGCCTCGGCGGCTCGGGCGTGTTCGAGCTCTTCGTGCCGGGCGTCCCGACGGGCGCGCACTACAAGTACGAGATCCTGACCCGCGAGGGCGCGCTGCGTCTGAAGGCCGACCCCGTCGGGCGTTTCATGGAGGAGCCGCCCGGCACGGCATCGCGCGTCTTCGCGAGCCGCTACGCCTGGGGCGACGACGACTGGATGCGCGCGCGCCGCCGGCGCGACCTCGCGCGCGAGCCGCTCTCGATCTACGAGCTGCACCTCGGCTCGTGGCAGCGCGGCGAGGACGGCCGGCGGCTCGGCTATCGCGAGCTCGCGCCGCGCGTGGCGCAGCACGCGCGCGCGCTCGGCTTCACGCACGTCGAGCTGCTGCCGGTGGCCGAGCATCCCTTCGACGGCTCGTGGGGCTACCAGGTCACGGGCTACTACGCGCCGACCGCGCGCTACGGCACGCCGGACGACTTCCGCTTCTTCGTCGATCACCTGCACCAGCAGGGGCTCGGCGTGATCCTCGACTGGGTGCCCGCGCACTTTCCGCGCGACGACTTCGCCCTGCGCCGCTTCGACGGCACGGCGCTCTACGAGCACGAGGACCCGCGCCGCGCCGAGCACCCGGACTGGGGCACCCTGATCTTCGACTACGGCCGGCGCGAGGTCCGCAACTTCCTGGTGGCGAACGCGCTGTACTGGCTCGACGAGTTCCACGTCGACGGGCTGCGCGTCGACGCGGTCGCCTCGATGCTCTACCTCGACTACTCGCGGCGTCCCGGCGACTGGACGCCGAATCGCTACGGCGGTCGCGAGAACCTCGACGCGGTGCAGTTCCTGCGCGCGCTCTCCACGGCCGTCGCGGAGGAGCAGCCCGGCTGCGTGCTCGCCGCCGAGGAGTCGACCGAGTGGCCGGGTGTCACGCGCGCGCCGTCGGAGGGCGGGCTCGGCTTCGGCTTCAAGTGGAACATGGGCTGGATGCACGACACCTTGCGCTACTTCGCGCGCGACCCGGTGCACCGGCGCTGGCACCAGGACGAGCTCACCTTCGCGATGCTCTACGAGCATTCCGAGCGTTTCCTCATGCCGCTCTCCCACGACGAGGTCGTTCACGGAAAAGGGTCGCTGTACGCGCGCATGCCGGGCGACCCGTGGCAGCGCCTCGCGAACCTGCGCGCGCTGCTCGCCTACCAGTGGACGCGGCCCGGCAAGCAGCTCGTGTTCATGGGGACCGAGCTCGCGCCGCCGGACGAGTGGAGCCACGAGCGCAGCCTCGACTGGCGGCTGGCCGAGGATCCGCTGCGCGCGGGGCTCGCGCGCTGCCTGGCGGATCTCGGCGCGCTGTACCGCGACGAGCCCTGCCTCTGGCGCAGCGATCCCGACGTGGACGGCTTCCGCTGGATCGACTGCAGCGACAGCGACCACTCGATCCTCGCGTACCTGCGACGCGACGGCTCGCGCCACGTCGCGGTGGTGCTGAACCTCACGCCGAGCGCCCACCCGGAGTACCGGATCGGCGTGCCGTCCGGCGGCCGCTACCGCACCCGGCTCGACACCGACGACGCGCGCTACGGCGGCTTCGGCTTCGCGGCCGGACAGGAGGTTGTGTCGGCCGACGCGCTGCCCTGGCACGGCCTGCCCTGTTCGCTGCGCCTGCGGCTTCCCCCGCTCGCGGCGCTCGTGCTCGCGCCGGAGTCCGGGTGAGCGCGCCGCGCCCGGAGCTGCGGGCGCTCGCGGACCGACTCGGCATCCTGCCCTGCTATCGCGACACCGGCGGCCGCGAGCGCGAGACGTCGGACGCCACCCGCGAGCGGCTCCTGCGCGCGCTCGGCCACGAGGCGGGCGACGAGACGGCGGCGCAGCGCGCGCGCGAGGCGCTCGCGCGCGAAGACGCCGAGCGGCTCGTCGAGCCGGTGCTCGTGTATCGCGAGTGGGCGCACGGCTCTCCGACCCTGGCCGTGAATCGCCGCGCTCTGCGCGGCGCCCGCTCCTTCGCGCTCGATCTCCGGCTCGAGAGCGGCGAGCAGACGCACGGCGAGGGGCGCCTCGACGCGAACGGCGCGCCCGACGGCGTCCTGCACCTCGAGCTCCCCGCCCCCGTCTCGCACGGCCATCACGAGCTGCTGCTCGAGATCGACGCGCCCGTGGGCACGCTCCGCGCCGCGCAGCACCTGATCTTCGCGCCGCGCACGGCCTTCCAGCCCGAGGAGGCGCTCGGGACGGAGCGCGCCTTCGGCCTGCTCGCGAACCTCTACAGCCTGCGCGGGTCCGGCTTCGGCCACGGGCACATGGGCGATCTCGCCGCGCTCGCGCGCGCGGCCGGCGCCGCGGGCGCGGATTTCATCGGCACCAATCCGCTGCACGCGGTCCTGAACCAGGGGCTCTCCTTCTCGCCCTACAGCCCGACGAGCCGGCTCTACCGCAACGTCCTGTATCTCGACCCCGAGGCAGTGCCCGAGCTCGCGGCCTGCGCGGAGGCGCGCCGGCTCCTGGACGAGCCCTCGCTGCGCCGGCGCCGCGCCGCGCTGCAGAGCACCGCATGGATCGATCACGAGGTCGTGCAGCAGGCGCTGCTCCCGTTGCTGCGTGCGCTGCACGCCTGCTTCCGTGCCCACGCCGCGGCGAACGGCGCCCGCTCGCAGGCCTACGCGGACTACTGTCGACGCGAGGGACAGGCGCTCGGCGACTTTGCGACCTGGCGGTGGCTGTGCCAGCACCTGGCGCCGCCGGGTGCGCCGCCCGCGACGGCCTGGTGGGAATGGCCCGAGGCGCTGCGCGATCCGCGCTCGCCGGCCGTCGCAGAGATGAGACGCCGCCACCAGGACGAGGTGGATTTCGAGTGCTGGCTCCAGTTCGAGCTGGACCGTCAGCTCGCGGAGGCCGCGCGCGCGGCGCGCGAGGCCGGCTGTCGGATCGGGCTCTACTCCGATCTCGCGCTCGGCGCAGCGCGGGCGTCGGCCGACACCTGGATGGAGCAGCGGGCGTTCGCATCCGGCGCCAGCATCGGCGCGCCACCGGATGCCTACGCGCCCGAGGGTCAGGACTGGGGCCTGCCGCCGCCGCACCCGCAGCGGATGCGCGAGGACGGCTACCGCTTCTTCGCGCGCGTGCTGCGGGCGGGCTTCGCCCATGCGGGCGCCCTGCGCCTCGACCACGCGCTCGGCCTCGTGCGCCTGTTCTGGATCCCCGAGGGCCGCCCCGGCTCCGAAGGAGCGTACGTGTCCTATCGCGCCGACGAGCTCTGCGGCGTGCTCGCGCTCGAGAGCCGGCGCGCACGCGCGCTGGTGATCGCGGAGGACCTCGGCACCCTGCCGCCCGAGCTTCCGGGTCTGCTCCACGATTGGGGCCTGTTGCGCTCGGCGGTGACGCGCTTCGAGCGCGATGCGGACGGCCGCTTCCGGCCGGGGCGCGTCTATCCGGCGCGCGCGCTCGCCACCCTCGGGACGCACGACCTGCCGCCGCTCGCCGGCTTCCTCGACGGCACCGACCTGTTGCTGCGCCGGCAGGCGGGTGCGCTCGCCGACGATGCCGCGCTCGCGGCGGCGCGCGCGGAGCGCGCGGCGGAGATCGCGGCGCTGCGCGCGCGCCTCGCCGAGGGGGGGTGGCTCGTCGACGCGGACTCCGCTTCGGCTGACGAGCTCTCGCGGGCGGCGCACGCCTTCCTCGCGAGCACGCCCTCTCTGCTCGTCGCCGCCTCGCTCGACGACCTGGCCGGGGAGCGAGAGCCAGTGAACCTTCCGGGTGTCGCGCAGGAGCAGCACCCCAGCTGGTCGCGGCGCATGCGCGAGCCGTTGGAATCGTTGCTCGTCTCCGATGCGCTGGCGGCGCAGATCGCTCCGCTGCAAGCGCGTCGCGGGACGAACTGAAGCGACGGCACTAGAATCCCGCGCGATCCGGGGGTGGGCGATGAATCTCAGGCCCGAGGAGCGCGTCGCGCTCGACGCGGGTGACTTCGCCGAGGCGGTGCGCCGCTACGTGCACTACGGGCGCGGCAAGCGGCTCGAGGACACGACCCAGGGAGACCTGCTCGAGGCCGTGTCGCTCGCGTCGCGCGAGTGGCTCGTCGAGCGCATGCTGGAGAGCGAGCGGCGCACGCGCGAGCGCGACGCCAAGCGCGTCTACTACCTCTCGCTCGAGTTCCTGATCGGCCGCTCGCTCGAGATGTCGCTGCGCAACCTCAGCGGCTACGACGTGGTGCGCCGGGTGCTGGCGGCGCAGGAGATCGATCTCGACGCATTGTGCGCGCTCGAGCCCGACGCGGGCCTCGGCAACGGCGGCCTCGGCCGCCTCGCCGCCTGCTATCTGGATTCGCTCGCGACGCTCGGGTTGCCCGGCTACGGCTACGGCATCAACTACGAGCACGGGCTGTTCCGGCAGGTGATCGAGAACGACGAGCAGCACGAGCGGCCGGACTCCTGGCGGCAGCTCGGCTCGCCCTGGCTGATCCCGCACCCCGAGCACCCGGTGTCGGTTCCCGTGTACGGGCGCGCGGGGCGCCGCCCGCGCGGCGGGGGCCCGGGGAGCTGGCAAGACTGCCGCGTCATCGTCGGCATCCCCTACGACATGCCGATCGCCGGCTACGGCGGGGACACCGTGAACTGGCTGCGGCTGTACTCCGCGACGACCGCGGACGAGTTCGACGTCGCGCTCTTCAATCAGGGCGACTACCTGCGCGCCTTCGAGCGCAAGCTCGCGACCGAGCGCATCTCGAAGATCCTCTACCCCTCGGGCTCGACGGAGTCGGGGCAGGAGCTGCGCCTCCTCCAGGAGTACTTCTTCGTCGCCTGCGCGCTGCGCGACATCCTGCGCCGCTTCACGGACGTACACGCGAGCCTCGAGGCATTGCCCGACCGGGTCGCGATCCAGATGAACGACACGCATCCGGCGCTCGCCGTCGCCGAGCTGATGCGCATGCTGGTGGACGAGCACGGCCTGCCGTTCGAGCGCGCCTTCGAGATCACGCGCGCGACGCTCTCCTATACGAACCACACCTTGCTGCCCGAGGCGCTCGAGGTGTGGCCGCGGCCGCTGCTCGCGCGCGTCGTGCCGCGTCACCTCCAGATCATCGAGGAGATCAACTTCCGCTTCCTCTCCGACGTCGAGCGCCGCTGGCCGGGGGACGTCGACCGGCTGCGCCGCACCTCGATCATCGAGGAGGGCCACCCGAAGAAGGTCCGCATGGGCAATCTCGCGGTGGTGGGCAGCCACTCCGTCAACGGCGTGTCGCGCCTCCACTCCGAGCTGGTGCGCACGCGCCTGCTGCCCGACCTGGTGGAGATGTGGCCCGAGCGCTTCCACAACGTGACCAACGGCGTGACCCCGCGGCGCTGGCTGCTGCAGGCGAACCCGAAGCTGGCCGACCTGATCACGCGGCACATCGGCGACCGCTGGCTGCGCGACCTGGAGCGACTGCGCGAGCTGGAGACGGAGCTCGCCGGGCCCGGCTTCCGCGCCGACCTGCGCGCGGTCAAGCGCGCGAACAAGGTCCGGCTGGCCGAGATCGTCTACGCCGAGACGGGCATCCCGCTCGACCCGGACGCGCTCTTCGACGTCCAGGTGAAGCGCATCCACCTCTACAAGCGGCAGCTCCTGGCGGCGCTCCACGCCATCCATCTCTTCCTGCGCGCGCAGGACGGGGAGAGCGCCCCGCATCCGCGCGCCTGCATCTTCGCGGGAAAGGCGGCGCCGGAGTACTTCATGGCGAAGCTCGTGATCCGGCTGCTGTGCGGGATCGCGCGCGTCGTGGACGCCGAGCCGCGCGCGCGCGAGCAGCTGCGCGTCGCGTTCGTGCCCGACTATCGCGTGTCGCTGGCGGAGGCGATCATTCCCGCCGCGGATCTCTCGGAGCAGATCTCCACCGCCGGCTTCGAGGCTTCGGGCACCGGCAACATGAAGCTGGCGCTGAACGGCGCGCTCACGATGGGGACCCTCGACGGCGCCAACGTCGAGATCCGCGACGCGGTCGGCGAGGAGAACATCTACATCTTCGGCCTGCGCGCAGAGGAGGTCGCGAGCCTGCGCGCGAACGGCGCCTACGATCCCCATCGGGCCGTCGCCGAGAGCCCGGCCCTCGCGCGCGTGATCGAGGCGTTGAAGGGATCGCTCTTCGCGCGAGCGGCGGGCGAGCCCTTCGGCCCGCTGCTCCATCACCTGTTCGACGAGCGCGACCCCTACTTCGTGCTCGCCGACTTCGATGCCTACTGCGCCGCGCAGGAGCGCGCCGCTCGCGACTACGCGGATGCCGACGCCTGGTCGCTACGCGCAGGGCGCAACATCGCGCGCACCGGCTGGTTCTCGTCGGACCGCGCGGTGCGGGAGTACGCCGACCGCATCTGGCGCCTCGGTCGCTGAGGCGCCGCGCTCAGCGCTTCCAGGCGACGCGCAGCACGTTCTCCGACTCGGTGAAGCGGTAGTCGAGCTCGCCCTTGTAGGCATGCTCGAGCGCCTCGCCGATGCCGCGCGCGAGTCGCGCGTTCGTGGTCTTCACGACCAGCGCATCCGACTCGCGGTCGATCGCGATGATCCGCTTCAGCGGGTGCTCCTTCTTCTCGCGCTCCTCGATGTTCTGCACGAGGCCGCGGATCTCGTCCGCGTGCGCCAGCGCGAAATCGCCGGAGATCGTCACGAGGCCCGCCGGGTAATCGTCGGCGATGCGCCGGCACGCGGGACACTGCACTCGAGCCGCGTCCGCCGGCGGCGCCCCCCAGGTCCAGCGGCCCTTGTGGTACACCGCGCCACAGTCGCGACACGCGGTCGGATCGGACAGCTTGCCCTTCTGTCCGTAGACGTCCTTCTCCATCGATTCGAGCAAGTGATCGATGCGCGGCTGCGACGCCGCCGGGTGGATCTTCGACCGGGTTCTGCGCACGGGATTCTCCTCGCTTTCGCCCTCGGGTGTGCAACCGGCGTGCCCTGCTCGTCCGCCGTCCTGGATGCTCCGCGCCTGGGCGCCTTGGGGCACCGCGGAACATATCGGGGCGTCGGCGGACGTGGCACCGCGCTTCCCTCCGTCGGCGCGCGCGCATCGAGGCGTCCTGCATGCGTCGAGCGAGGGCACGCGCCTTGCACTGCGCCGTGCGCACCACCCGCGGGCTCACCAGCCCGCGAAGTGAGAAAAGGAGAAGAAATGATGAGCGAGAAGAAGGAAGCGAAGGAGCGAGAGGTTCGTAGCCTGACCCCGTGGAATCCGTTCGCGGAGCTGGATCGCTGGCCCGCGCTGTGGGAGGGGTTCTTCCCGCGCGGCGGCCGCGTCTTCGGAGACCTGTTCCGCGACTTCCCGCAGAGCGCGCGCGCCGCAGCCTTCGTGCCGGCGATGGACGTTTCCGAGAACGACTCGCACTACACGATCACGGTCGAGATCCCGGGGGTTCGCAAGGACGACGTCCATGTGGAGCTGCGTGACGACATGCTCGTGATCCAGGGCGAGAAGAAGAGCGAACGCGAGGAGAAGAAGGAACGCGGCCGCTACATCGAGCGGAGCTACGGTTCCTTCAACCGTGCCTTCACCCTGCCGGGCGACGCGGACGGCGAGCGTCTCGAGGCCTCGTTCAAAGAAGGCGTGCTCACGGTCCGCATCCCGCGCCGGGAAGCGCTCAAGCCGAAGCAGATCGCGATCAAGGGCTGACGCTCTCCAGGAGGAGAAGCGGTGCAGCAGTTCCATGTCCTCTCGTTCGAAGGCCCCGATCCGTACGCGCGCGCTGGTGGACTCGCCACGCGTGTCGAAGGGCTCGTCGGGGCGTTGGCGGGCCTCGGCTTCGAGACCCACCTGTGGTTCGTAGGCGACCCCGCTCTGCCCGGTCACGAGCGGAGCGGGGCCCTCCACCTGCACCGCTGGGCGCAATGGATCTCCCGCTACCACCCGGGCGGCGTCTACGACGGCGAGATCGGAAAGCAGCACGAGTACGCGAGCAGCCTGCCCCCCTTCCTGCTCGAGCAGGTGCTCGCGCCCCACCTCCGGCGCGGAGGGCGCGCGGTGGTGCTCGCCGAGGAATGGCACAGCGCGGACGCGCTGCTCCATCTGCACTGGCTGCTCGAACGAGAGGGGCTGCGCGAGAGCGTCACCTTGCTCTGGAACGCGAACAACACCTTCGGGTTCGAGCGCATCGACCTGCGTGGCATCGCGGCGGCGGCCACCGTCACGACGGTGAGCCGCTACATGAAGCACTGCATGCGCCAGCAGGGCGTCGATGCTCTCGTCGTCCCGAACGGCTTGCCGCAAGACGCTTTCGCCCCGCCGGACCGCGCCGCCTGCGCCGAGCTCCGGCGCCGCTTCGGCGCGCGTACCGTGCTCGCCAAGGTGGCGCGCTGGGACCCCGACAAGAGCTGGATCGCAGCCGTCGACACGATCGCGTTCATGAAGGGCGCCGGCTGGAAGCCCCTCCTCCTCGCGCGTGGCGGCGCGGAGCCGCATGGCGCGGAGGTACGCGCGGCGATGCGCGCGCGCGGACTGCGCCGCGTGGAGCGCGGCTGGCGAGAGCCCGGTGCGCGCGGGCTGCTGGCCGCGCTCGCCGACGTCGGCGATGCCGACGTGGTCGAGCTGCGCTCGCACGTCGACGCGGGCGCGCGGCGCGTGCTGCTGCGCGGCGCCGACGCCGTGCTGGCCAACAGCCGCCACGAGCCCTTCGGTCTCGTCGGCCTCGAGACCATGGCCGCCGGCGGCATCGCCTGCACCGGCTGCACGGGCGAGGACTACGCCGTGCCGGGCCGCAACGCGCTGGTGCTCGAGACGGAGGATCCCGGAGAGTTCGCGCGCCTCTTCGAGCGCCTGCGCCGCAGCCCGGCGGAGATGCGCGCGATGCGCCACGCCGCCCGCGCGACGGCGCGCCAGTTCGCCTGGCCGGAAGTCGTCCGGCGTGTGCTCCTGCCTCGCGTCGAGCTGGCGGCGCAGGCATAGCCAGCGAGTGCATCCGCGTGGCGCAGGAATTCCCGGCGACGCACGTGGGCGAGCCGGTCGTCGCCTACTTCTCGATGGAGATCGGGCTCGAGCCCTCGATTCCGACCTACGCGGGCGGGCTCGGCGTCCTGGCCGGCGACACGCTGCGCGCGGCCGCGGATCTCGAGGTGCCGCTCGTCGCGGTGACCCTCCTGCATCGCGCCGGCTACTTCCACCAGCGCATCGATGCCGAGGGCCGCCAGCGCGAGGAGCCCGTCAGCTGGCCGCTCGACGACTTCCTCGAGCCGCTCGCGGCGCGTGCCCGCATCGAGCTCTTCGGCCGTTCCGTCCATCTCGCATGCTGGCGCTATCGGGTGCGCGGCGTCGACGGCTTCGAGGTGCCCGTCTACCTGCTCGACACCGATCTGCCCGAGAACGAGCCGTCGGATCGACGGCTCACGGATCGGCTCTACGGCGGCGACGAGGCGTACCGCCTCTGCCAGGAGGCGGTGCTCGGGCTCGGCGGCATCGCGATGCTGCGCGCGCTCGGTCACGGCGAGATCGCGCGCTACCACCAGAACGAGGGGCACGCCGCCCTGATCGTGCTCGCGCTGCTCGAGCAGCGCGTCGGCGACGAGCCCGTCGCGAATGCGATCGCGCAGCAGCACGTCGATGCGGTGCGCGACGTCTGCGTCTTCACCACGCACACGCCGGTTCCAGCGGGCCACGACCAGTTCGCGCCCGGGCTGGTGGAACGCGTGCTCGGGCCGCAGCGGGCGCAGCGCCTCGGGCTCTTCACGCACCGGCCCGAGCTGAACATGACGGATCTCGCGCTGCGCGGATCGGGCTACGTGAACGGAGTCGCGATGAGCCACTGGGAGGTGTCGCGCGACCTCTTCCCCGATTACAAGGTGCACGCGATCACGAACGGCGTGCACGTGCGCACCTGGGCCTCGCCGCCGTTCCAGACACTCTTCGACCGCTGGCTGCCCGACTGGCGCCGCGACGCCCTCTCGCTGCGCTACGCGGTCCGCATCCCCTGCGGCGAGATCTGGAGCGCGCACCAGGAAGCCAAGCGCGCGCTCGTCGAGGCGGTGAACCGCGAATCGAACGCCGGCTTCGACGCGAACGTCCTGACGCTCGGCTTCGCGCGCCGCGCCACCGCCTACAAACGCACCAACCTCGTCCTCGCCGACCTCGAGCGCCTGCGCAAGATCTCCGCCGAGCAGGGACGTCTCCAGCTCGTCTTCGCGGGCAAGGCGCACCCGCGCGATGCCGCGGGCAAGGAGCTGATCCACGCGCTGCACCAGGCGCGCGATGCGCTGCGCGGGCACGTCGGCGTCGCGTTCCTCGCGAACCACGACATGGCGCTCGCGCGCCTGCTCTGCGCCGGCTCGGACGTCTGGCTCAACACCCCGCTGCCGCCGCTCGAGGCGTCGGGCACGAGCGGCATGAAGGCGGCGGTGAACGGCGTGCCGAGCCTCTCCATCCTCGACGGCTGGTTCGTCGAGGGGCACGTCGAGGGCCACACCGGCTGGTCGATCGGCGACGAGCCCTGCGCGCGCGCGGTGCATCGACCGGAGGACGACGCGGCGGACGCGCGTGCGCTCTACGAGAAGCTCGAGCAGGTGGTGGTGCCGTGCTTCTACCGGACGCCGGAGCGCTTCCAGCGCGTGATGCGCAGCACCATC
>DASUFZ010000121.1:0-4623 GCA_036274295.1 Myxococcota bacterium | reverse complement strand
TGCCGAAGGAGCGCGCCTAGTGGAAGCGCTGCTCCTCGGCATCTACGCGTTCTTCGTCTGGCTGATCTTCATCAAGCTGAAGTGGCTGCCGTGGAACATCGTCAGCCAGGTCACGGTCGCGATCATCCCGATCGTCGGCCTGACGGCGATGATCCTGCTGCTCAACATCGTCGCGCCTTCCTCGCACGACGTTCGCGTCTACCGCTACGTCGTGCCGATCGTCTCCCAGGTCCGCGGCCGGGTGATCGAGGTGCCGATCGAGGAGGGCAACGTCCCGGTGAAGAAAGGCGACGTGCTGTTCCGCGTCGATCCCAAGCCGTTCCAGCTCGACGTGAACACGCTCCAGGCGCGCCTCGCGACCAGCGTCGCGCAGGAGCGCGAGCTCGAGGAATCGCTCAAGGGCGCGCGCGGGGCCGTCGATGCCGCGGCCGCGCGCGTGCGCGAGACCGCGGCTCGCCTCGAGCTCGCCAAGACCCGCGTGATCCAGAACCGCGAGCTCGCGCAGACCGGCGCCGGCAACCGGTTCGACCTCGAGCAGGCCGAGACGAGCCTGCTCGAGGCGCAGAGCCAGGCGCAGGCGGCGCGCGCGTCGCAGGTGCAGGCGGTCGCCGCCGAGCAGCAGGTGAAGCAGAAGCTCGGGGCGAAGGCCGGCGGCGAGTACGCGCAGGTCGCGCAGCTGCGCGCCGAGCTCGAGCGCGCGCAGTGGGAGCTCGACCAGACGACGACGTACTCGCCCTGCGACTGCTACGTCATCAACCTCCAGCTCCGGCCCGGCGGCTTCATGTCCGCGCTCGCGCTCAACCCGGTGATGTCGCTGGTCGAGACGACCGGCACCGTGGTCGCGTTCTACAACCAGAACGAGCTGCACAAGGTGGCCCCGGGCGACGAGGCCGAGTTCACGCTCGAGACCTATCCCGGCAAGGTGATCAAGGGCAAGGTGAACTCGATCGTCTGGGCCTCCGGCGCCGGCCAGCTCCAGGCGAGCGGCACGCTGCCCATGACCGGCGTGCTGGCGCAGCCGCCCAACCGCTTCGCGGTCAAGTTCGACGTCGCCGAGAAGGACCAGGCGCTGTTCCTCGCGCCCGGCGCGTCCGGCCAGGCGGCGATCTACACCGAGCACCTCGAGATGATCCAGATCCTGCGCAAGGTGATCGTGCGCGTGGGCTCGTACCTCAACTACCTGATCCTGAAGCTGCACTGAGATGCGGCGCCTTCGCCTCTCCGCCGCCGCGCTGCCGCTCCTCGCGGCCGCGTGCGCGCTGCAGCAACCGCCGGCGCGGGAAGACACGCGCCAGCAGGCGCTGCCGAACCTCGCGCTGCCCGAACAGTGGAAGGCGGAGACCTCGGAGAAGGACCGCGCCGAGGGCGACGTGGCGGCGGGCTGGCTCGCCACTTTCCACGACCCGCAGCTCGAGGCGCTCGTGCGCGAGGCGCTGGAAGCGAACCCGGATCTCCAGGTGGCGGCGGGGCGCGTCGAGCAGGCCTCCGCCTACGCCAAGCTCGCCGGCGCGGCCATCTATCCGCAGGTGAACCTCCTCGCGCGCGGCGGCACGAAGCTCAGCGCCGATTCGAGCGGCCTGAACGCCGCCGGCCTGTTCGTGAGCTGGGAGCTCGACCTCTGGGGCCGCGTGCGCGCCGGGCGCGAGTCGGCGGCCTCGCAGTACGACTCCACGGCGCTCGACGCCGAGTACGCGCGCCAGTCGATCGCCGCGCTCGTCGCGAAGAGCTGGTTCCTCGCGACCGAGGCGCGCCTGCAGAGGGGCCTCGCCGAGGACATGGCGGCTTCCTCCGAGCGGCTGGTGTCGCTCGCGCAGGATCGCCTGCGCGTCGGCAAGGGCAGCGAGCTCGACGTGGTGCTCGCGCGCGCCGGGCTGCAGACCTACCGCGACGCGGCGCGGCAGCTCGAGCTCGCCTACCGCCAGGCGCTGCGCGCGCTCGAGGCGCTCGCCGGGCGCTATCCGGCCGCGGCGCTGGAAGTACCGCCGCAGCTCGCGGAGAAGCCCGGGCCGGTGCCGGTGGGGATGCCTTCCCAGCTCCTCGAGCGCCGGCCGGACGTCGTCGCGGCGGAGCGGCGCGTCGCCGCCGCGTTCTATCGCGTCCAGGAGGCAAACGCAGCGCGCCTGCCGACCATCTCGCTCACCACCAGCCTCTCGGCGATCTCGAGCGACCTGCTGGTGCTGAAGGACCACGACAACCCGGTGTGGAGCCTCGGCGCCGGCGTCCTGTTCCCGCTCTTCAGCGGCGGCGCGCTGAAGTCGCAGGTCGAGGTCCGCACCGCGGAGCAGAAGCTCGCGGTCGCGGAGTACGGCCGCGTCGGCGCGCGCGCGTTCGGCGAGGTCGAGAACGCGCTGTCGTCGGAGTTCGCGCTCGACGCGCGCGAGGCCCTGCTGCGCCAGGCGGTGGCCGAGAACGAGCGCGCGCTCGAGCTGGAGAACGTGCGCTACCGCGTCGGCTCGGTCGACCTGCGCGCGGTGCAGCAGCAGCAGCTCGCGCTGTACGCGTCGCGCACCACGCTCCTGCGCGTGCGCGGCGAGCAGCTCGTGCAGCGAGTCAACCTGCACCTCGCCCTCGGAGGCGGCTGGTCCGCGGGGAACTGAGCGCGATGGAGCTTGCCGACATGGCGCAGCGCTTCTGGAGCGACCTGCTGTCGCGGCCGAACGGGCCGTTCGGCTTCCGCTTCGTCCTGCAGCCGGCGATGGCCACCGCCGCGGCGCTGTTCGACGGGCTGCGCGATGCGCGCGCCGGCCAGGCGCCCTACCTGTGGTCCCTGGTGCACGAGCCCTCGTCGCGCCTCGCGCGCCTGGGAGACGGCGTGCGCTCGATCGGGCGGCTCCTCGTCCTCGGCGCCGCGATGGAGGTGGCCTACCAGGGAATCCAGTTCGGCGCCTTTTATCCGCTCGAGGCGGCGGTGATGGTGTTCGCGCTCTGCGTCCTGCCCTACCTCCTGCTGCGCGGGCCGCTGACCCGCGCCGCGCGCCATTGGCTACAAACCTAGAGCAGGAGCAGGCTGCAGGCCTAGAGCAGCCACTCGATCGGCAGCAGCGACAGGAAGCCCACCCAGGCCCTGCGCCACAGGCTCGCCTGGGGCTCGGTCGCGTGGCGCACCTCGCCTTCCTGCGTGCGCTCGACCCACTCCAGGCTCGAGCCGTCCGCCGCCAGGCGCACCTCGTAGGCTTTGCGCGGGATCTCGTCCTCGAACTGGCGCGCGAGGCGCGAGGCGAAGACGGGATTGTCCAGGACCACGCCCATCTCCGTGTTCAGGTGCACCGAGCGCGGGTCGAAGTTGAACGAGCCGACGAAGATGCGCGCGCGGTCGACTGCGAAGGTCTTCGCGTGCAGGCTGGCATCCGAGCTGCCGCCGTAGCCGCGGCCGCCCTCCGAGCCGCCGAGGATCGATCCGCTGCCCGAGCCGCCGCCGCGGTCGCCATCCTGCGCGGGCTTCAGCTCGTAGAGGCGCACGCCGGCTCGCAGCAGCTCGCGCCGGTACTTCGAGTAGCCGGCATGCACCGCCGCGACGTCGGTCGCGGCGAGCGAATTGGTGAGCACGCGCACCTTCACTCCGCGCGCCACCAGCGCGCGCAGCGAATCCGAGCCGTCCTCCGTCGGCACGAAATAGGAGGAGACGAGGTCGAGCTCGCGCAGCGGCTTGCCGAGCATCGACTCGAGGCGCTGCAGCAGGTTCGGCGCCTGGCGCTCGTGCGACTGCATCACCTTGTGCGGGTCGTCGCTCACGAGGTGCGCGCGGCTCCACTCGAAGGGCACGGTGCCCTCGACGAGCTGGCGCACGAGCGGCGTGGTGCGCACGACCTCCAGGTAGCGGGCGGCGCCGGGCGCTTCCGCGACGGCTTTCCACATCGCCGCCGGATCGGGGGGGCGCTTGCGGATCAGGCTCGCCGCCGGATAGGCCGCGGCGCTGTTCCAGTACGCGTCGAAGTCGCGCGATACCTCCGGCACGACCGGACCGGCCGTGAGCACGTCGAGGTCCGCGAAGTCGACCGCCCCGCCGGCGCCGAAGTACTCGTCGCCGACGTTGCGGCCGCCGACGATCGTGAGCTGGCTGTCGGCGGTGAAGGACTTGTTGTGCATGCGCCGGTTGAGGCGGTCGAAGTCCACGGCGAGCTCGGCGATGCGCAGGCCGCGGTTGGCGTAGGGGTTGAAGAGGCGGACCTCGATGTTCGGATGCGCGTCGAGCGCGGCGAGCGTCTCGTCGAGGCCGCGGGTGTTGTTGTCGTCGAGCAGCAGGCGCACCCGCACGCCGCGCTCCGCGGCGCGCCACAGCTCGGCGGCGAGCAGGTTGCCGGTGACGTCGGCGTGCCAGATGTAGTACTGGACATCGAGGGTCCGGTCGGCGGCGCGCGCCAGCAGCACGCGCGCGGCGAATGCATCGCGGCCGCTCGCCAGCATGGTCGCGCCGCTGAGGCCGGGATGCGCGGCCATGGCCGGCGCGAGCGTCCGCCCCAGGCGGGTGTCCGCGGTCGCGAGCAGCGCCGCCGAGTGAGGCCGGTCCGCCGCCGGGAGCGAATCGCAGCCCGACAGCGGCGGCAGCGCGGCCAGCAGGAGGATGCACGCGAGCCAGGCGCGGAGAGGCATCCGTGAGATTATGGCCGAGCCGGATGAGGAGGG
>DASUFZ010000120.1:0-5290 GCA_036274295.1 Myxococcota bacterium | reverse complement strand
GGCTCGTCGCCGCCGGGGAAGTCGAGCCCCGCGGTGTAGCCGGACTTCGCCGACTCGTCCGGCGTGTAGTAGAGATGCGCGTAGCGGAACGCCGCGATCGTGTGCACGGTGAACCAGCCGAGCAGGACCGAGAGCACCGCGAGCGCGAGCGGCAGGGGATCCGGCGGACCCTCCTCGCCGAGCAGCAGGAAGATCGCAGCCAGGCAGAGCGTCACGGCGCAGCCGGTCAGCACGAGGATCAGCACCACGCCCTCGTCCTCGTAGCGCGCGTGCTTGCGCAGTTCGGCGGGCGTGGCGCCGTACGCGAGGAACGCCGTGGAGACGAGGTACACGGCGAAGAAGGCGTCTCCCGCGACGATCAGATGCAGCGGGAACGGCGCGGTCGTGCGCGCCATCGCGTAGACGATCAGGCCGATGACGCCCGCCACGTAGAAGCGGACGTGGTGGCGTAGGTGGTCGCGGAGCAGCGGGAGCTCCTTTCGAGCCGCCTAGCCTACCGCTTCGGCACCCGCGCCGTGAAGATCGGGAGATCGAGCGTCGAGACCACGCCGGGGGGCGCGTCACACACGACGGGGATGGCGTTCACCACGCGCATCGCCGTGCCGGTGATGCCCGCGGTGTTGTGGTCGCCGTCCTCGCCCATCGGCTCGATCTCGCAGGTGAACGAGGGGGAGCCCTTCACCTCGATCTTGTAGCCGCTCTTCTTGCCGCCGCTGAGGCGATCCCACTGCGGGCCGACGTCGTCGCGCAGCCGGTTCACGTGCGCCGCGACGACCATGGGCTTGCCGTCGACGATACCCTGCACCTCGAAGCGCACCGCCGCGCAGGTGCCCTTCTCGATCTTTCCCATCTTCGTCTCGAAGCTCTCGGGGGCGGGCAGCCGCTCGTGCTCCTCGCGGATCTCGTCGAGCGAGAGGCCCAGCGCGTCGGCCAGCATCCGCACCATGCCTCCCCAGCCGCCCTTCAGCATGCCGGGCTGGAGCAGCGGCGCCGCGAAATCCAGCGGACGGCCGTAGCCGAAGTAGACGCCCGTGAAGCCGGGATCCTCGTAGGTGGAGTAGTCCATCAGCTCGCTGACGCGGATCTGATCCACGCGCTCGCAGCACGACGCGAGCGAGAGCGGGATCCAGTCGCCCGACCAGCCCGGGTCGAAGCCGGTGGTGAGGAACGTGGACCTGCCCGCCGCGCAGGCCTGCTCGAGGCGCTCGCGCAGCTTCGGGCTCGCGAAGGGCGGGTACACCAGCGAGACGATGGCGGTGTTCACGACGTTCTTGCCCGACGCGAGGATCCGGCACAGGTCGCCGATCGTCTCGCGGATGCGCGTCTCGCCCTGCGCCGTGTAGCAGACGCAGTCCGCATCGAGCGCGAGAAGCTGATCGACGTCGTTCGTTGCGCGGATGCCGGTCGGCTTCGCGAGCCCGCAGAGCTCGGCCGCATCCTTGCCCACCTTGTCGGGCGAGTGCGCGTGCACGCCGACGAGCTCGAGCTCGGGGTGGCGCAGGATGCCGCGCAGCGCCTTCTTGCCGGCGTTGCCCGTGGACCACTGGATCACGCGCAGGGGCCGTCGCGTCTTCGCCGTCATGCGTTGCGTCCTTTCTGTCCTGCCGCCGCCAGCATCTGGCGGATCGGCGCGATGCCCGGCTCGTAGAGCACGCCGGGCAGCATGCCACCGTCCATCAGGAGGGTGGCGCCGTTGATCACGTCGGCCGCGCCGGAGCACAGGAAGACGACCGTGCGGCCGACCTCCTCGGGCTCGCCGGCGCGCCGCAGCGGCAGGTTCTTGAAGTACTCGGCCCCGTCGGGATCGTCCTTGCCGAGCACGATGCGGCGGAAGTTCTCCGTCGTCGTGGGGCCGAGCGCGAGGCAGTTGACCCGGATGCGCGGCCCCCACTCCTGCGCGAGCGACTTCGTCATGTGGTTCATGCCGGACTTGGCCGCGCCGTAGGAGACGAGGGTCGGCGCGCCGGCCGAGTGCGAGGCGCCGCTCGAGATGTTGACGATCGAGCCCGTGCCGGTGTCCTGCGTGAGCATCTGCCGCGCGACGCGCAGGGCGAACCAGAGCGGCGAGACGAGGTTCATCTGCACGGCGAAGGCGTGGTAGAGCGCGGTGCGCTCGAAGTCGTCGTCGGCCTTGGGGGCGCCCTGGATCTTCGCGACGAGCGCGGGCACGTCCTCGGCGTGAGGCGTCGGCACGGTGCCGCCCGCGTTGTTGACGAGGATGTCGACGCGGCCGAACTCGCGCGCGACCCGCGCGACGAAGGCATCGATCTGGCGGAAGTCGCCCTGGTCGCACACCCACTGCGCCGAGCGCGCGGCTGCGCCGGGCAGACCCTCGGCGGCGGGCAGCGCCGGCAGCTCGCGGCGCGAGCAGCCGACGACCGTGGCGCCCGCCTCGAGCAGCGCGCGCGCGATGCCGATGCCGACGCCGCGGCTCGTGCCCGTGACGATCGCGATCTTGCCGTCGAGCACGCCGCCCATGCTAGTTCGCCTCCGCGAACGCTGCGCGCGGCAGGGTCGGCGGCAGCTCGGCCGACGACGCAACGCCGGGCGGCGCCTCGCACACATACGGAATCGCGTTCACGACGCGCATCGCCGTCGCGAGCATGCCCTGCGCGGTGAAGTCGGAGGGCGTGCCGAGCTGGAGCTCGCAGGTGAGCGAGGGTTCGCCGTCGAAGAGGATGCGGTACGTGCCGTCGCGCGCGGCCGTCGGCCACTCGGGCGCGAGATCGTCGGCCATGCGGTTCACGTGCTCGATCACGATGGCGTCGCGGCCGTCCACCACGCCGATCGTCTCGAAGCGCACCGCGCCGACCGTGCCGGCCTCGATAACCCCCGCCGCCACTTCGAGCCGACGCGGCGTCGCGCGCTTCTCGTAGGTCTCTCTAATGCTTTCGAGCTTTGCGCCGAGGCGGTCGGCCACCATGCGCACGGGCGGCCCCCACGACGAGGTCTGGATGCCCGGGAGCTGCATGATGCAGCGGTGCTCGAGCGGCTTCCCGAAGCCGAACACCTCGAACATCGTGAAGGCGACGGGGTAGTCCGCGTAGCTGAAGATCTCCTGCGTGCGCACCGTGCGGATGCGCTGCGTGAGCGTCGCCAGGGTCAGCACGAGCTGATCGCCCGCGAAGCCCGGCTCGAGGCCGGACGCGTAGAGCGTGGCGCCGCCGGCCGCGCACGCCTCCTCGAGGCGCGCGCGCGCCTTCGGGTCGTAGGCGGCGGGGTGCACGAGCCCGGGCACCGACGTCGTCACCACGTCGATGCCCGCCGCGAGCATGCGGCAGAAATCGTCGACGCATTCCTTCGGGCGCGACTCGCCGACGGCCGTGTAGCAGACGCAGTCGGGCGCCAGCGCGATCAGCGCGCTCGCGTCGTGCGTCGCGCGCACGCCCGTCGGCCGTGCGAGCCCGCACAGCTCTGCGGCGTCGCGCCCGAGCTTCGCCGGATCGTGCACCCACACGCCGCACAGATCCAGATCCGGGCGATCTGCGATCGCGCGCAGCGCGAGGCGTCCCGCGCCGCCCGTCGACCACTGCACCACGCGGTAGCGCCGCATCCCGGGTCTCCGAAAATTGAGTAGCTGGCTACCTATTCTCCATGAGAGACTTCGCGCAGGGCAAGGAGAAAAACCGTGATCCTCGACGCCTTCCGGCTGGCCGGGCAGGTCGCGCTGGTGACCGGCTCGGGCCACGGCATCGGGCGCGCCATCGCGCTGGCCTTCGCGGACGCCGGCGCGCACGTCGTCTGTGCGGCGCGCACGCAGGCCGACATCGACGAGACGGCCGCGCAGGTGCGCGCGCGCGGCCGCGAGGCGCTGGCCGTGCGCTGCGACGTGCTCCACGCGGAGCAGCTCGAGGCCCTGCTCGCCGCCACCTTCGAGCGCTTCGGCCGCCTCGACGTGCTCTGCAACAACGCGGGCGGCGCGCTGCCGCGCGCGGCGCTCGAGCTCTCGGAGCGCGCCTTCGAGAAGATCCTGCGCTTCAACCTGACGAGCCCGTTCCTGCTGACCCGCATGGCCGTCCCGCGCATGGTGGAGACCACGGGCGGCGGCGCCGTCGTGAACATCTCGTCGGGCGCGTCGACCCTGGCCGTCGGCGGCATGGCCGCCTACGGCAGCGCGAAGGCGGGGCTCAACCAGCTGACGCGCATCCTCGCCGCCGAGTTCGCGCCGAAGGTGCGCGTGAACGCGATCGTCGTCGGGCAGATCGACACGCCGGGCGCGTCCTCGGTGCTGACGCCCGAGATGAAGCGGCAGGCGGCGGAGAACATCCCGCTGAAGCGGATCGGCGCTCCGGACGACATCGCCGCCTGCGCGCTCTACCTCGCGTCGCCGGCCTCGAGCTGGGTGACGGGCCACAGCTTCCACGTCGACGGCGGCGTCGGCGCGGGATCGGTGCCGGTCGCGTTCCCGCTCCCGAAGCTCTGAGGCGCAGCGTGCGAGGCCTCTCCGATCCCGCCCAGCTCGCGCTCCATCTCGAGGAGAACGCGTCGGCGTGGCAGGAGATCGCCGGCGAGGTCGACGGCGCGGCGCTCGGGCTCTTCGGCCGGCTCGAGGCGCTCGCGCGCTTCCAGGCCTCGCTCCAGCGCGACGCGCTCGCGCCCTACGGCCTCAACTACGCGGAGTTCACCACGATCGGCATGCTGCGCACGTCGCCGCCGGCCTTCCGGCGCTCACCGACGGAGCTGCGCCGTCTCGTCGGCCAGTCGTCGGCCGGCATGACCCGCATCCTCGCCAAGCTCGAGGACGAGGGCTGGGTGCGCCGCGCGCCCGGCCGCGGCGACGGCCGCCGCCGCGACGTCATCCTCAGCGCGCGCGGGCGCGAGCTGGCCGAGCAGTCGTTCGGCGCGCTGCTGGCGGCGCAGGCCGACGTGCTCGCACCGGCCGGCAAGCGCCGCCGCGACGAACTGCTGCGCGCGCTGGACCAGCTCCTGGTGTTCTTCGCCGACCGCGCCCCCTAGCGTGCTAGAGCCCGCGCAATCTCTCCGCGATCACCGCGGCGACGCGGTCGTTCCCGAGCGGCGTCAGGTGGCCGGCGACGCCGCCGAAGGCGGTCGCCTCGTTGAACAGGTGCGTCCAGTCGCCGCCGCGCGCCTCGATCTCGCGCACCAGCACGGGCTCGAGCTCGACCCACTCGATGTCGAGCGCGCGCGCGCGCACGCGCAGCGGCTCGAGCAGCTCGCTGCGTGCGCCGGGATGCCATCCCGCGACCAGCAGCAGGCGTTGCGACCGGCGCGCGCTCTGCTCGGCAAGGCGTTGGACCAGCGCGGCGGCGACGGCTCCGCCGTCGCGCTG
>DASUFZ010000119.1:0-2495 GCA_036274295.1 Myxococcota bacterium | reverse complement strand
CCGGCGACCGGGCGACGCGCGGCGGAAACTTCTCTGAGTCTGGCTTCTGGTCCGAACGCTTGAGTCCAAGAGGTTCTGACGAGCCGACGGAAGGGCCATTCCTCGGCTTCCGCCTCGCAATGATCCCCGAGCCCAGCACCGGCCTCCTCGTGATCGCCGGCCTGCTCGGACTCGGCCGCACTCGTGCAGCGCGGCCGAAAACCGGCAGCGTCAGCGGAATCGGCTGCGTCGAGACCCGGACGTAGCCCGCGCGAACCTCGCTACACCGTCACAGGTCGCGACGGCGTGCCGTCCTACAGTCGGCTCGGGGCCGGTCGATACACCGGGCTGATACAGCGTCAGCAGGAGGCCGGCCCGATGGATCCCGGATCGCTGCCCGTCGTCCGCATCGCCGACGACGGTGAGCTCACCGACGTCCGCGAGCTCTTCGAGCAGCTCGGCGTCGAGTGGATGTCCGCCGACGAGACGCCGGAGCGCCCCACGGCCCTGCTCGTCGCGACGCCGAGTCGCATGGTCGGCGCGCGCGCGCAGTCGTTGCCTTCCGCGCCGCCCGCCGCGTTCCGCATCGCCGTCGCCGACAAGATGACGAAGGGACTCCAGCGCGAGCTCGACCGCGCGCGCCCCGACTTCGTGGTGACGCGGCCCTTCCACGCCGCGGCGCTGCGGCTCCTGATCCTGCACGCGCTCTACGTCGGCCCCGAGCGGCGCAGCGCCGCGCGGGTCGCGCTGACCGTTGCGATCCGCTTCCGCGCCGGCGTCTTCTCGCGCGGGGCGACGCTCGTCGAGCTCTCGCGCGGCGGCTGCCGCCTGATCGCGGAGCGCGTCCCGGCGCCGGGCGAAGCCGCGACGGTGGTGCTGCCGCGGGAGCTGACGGGGGGCGACCCGCTCTCGCTCTCCGGCCGCATCGTCGGCGCCGACCCCGCCGGCGGCTTCGAGCCCGGCGAGCAGGCCTGCTCGGTCGCCTTCGAGATGCTCGACACGGAGAAGCGACGCAGCCTGCGCGCCATCATGGGCAGGCTCGCGTCCGGCGGCACCACCCTGGCGCTGCGCCCCGGGACGCTCGCGGAGGCGAAGCCCGCGGGCAAGAAGAAGCAGAAGAAGAAGGCAGCGGCCCCGGAGACGCCGTCGAAGGGACGCGAGCGGCGCCGCGCTCCGCGCAGCGCGTACGCGCGCCCCGTGCTGGCATCGAGCGGCGGGGCCGCGCGCGTCCTGATCGGGCGCGACCTCTCGAGCGGGGGCATGCGGGTCGCGCCCGACCCCGACCTCCTCGTCGGCGACGAGCTGAAGCTCGTGGTCTACGGACCGGCCGGCGCCGCGCCGCTGCTGCTCCGCTCGGTGGTGTCGCGCGACGACGGCGCGGACGGCTTCGTGCTGCGCTTCGAGGACGTCGCGCCCGAGGCCGCGGCGGAGCTCGGCGCCTGGACCGCGCGGCTGCCGCAGCTCGTCGCCGATGCCGAGGGCGAGCCCGGCGCGCTGCCCTCGATCGTCTCGGAGGTGGTCGAGGAGGTCTGACGCTTCTCGCCGCTCAGCGCTACGAGCCGCCGCCGAGGCGCTCCGGGCTCTCGGAGAGATCGCGCAGCAGGAACTCGGAGTTCACCAGCGCGACCTCCGCCTCCGTGAGCTCGCGCCCGTCGAGCTTCACCGCGACGAGCGACCAGCGATTCGCCGGATCGAACTCGCAGGCGATGCGGCTCACGAGCTTCTGCTCCGCGGCAGCGTCGCGCCCCTCGTACTGGAGCGCGACCTCGTTGGCGCGCGGACCCCTCTCGACCTCTTCGATGGAGATGCCCTTCAGGTCGGGACTCCGGTACTGGATCACCTCGGTGCAGCGCTCGACCAGGAGATCGCGCGGACCCGGACAGGCAGCGCCGAACGCGAGGCCGAGCCCCGCGAGCACCATGCATCGCCAGTCCTGCATGCGATCGACCTCCCCGGAGGATTTCGGCGCGCCCGCGGCCCGCATTGAGTGCGCCCCGTCACGCAACGACGCCGCGTGTGACCCCGACCACAAGGGCGCCCGCGCGCCCTTCCGATTCCGCCCCCCACCGGATCGATCGGGACGGGGCGACTCGGCGGAGAGAGAGGTGGTCGGGAGATGAGCACGTTTCGACGCGCGACACGCGCGAGTGCGAGTGCGATCGCGACGCTTTGCCTGATCGGCGCCTTCGGGTGCCAGTCGAAGCCCAAGCCGATGCCCCAGAGCACGGCGCCGAGCGAGCCGATGACCCGCAGCGAGGCGCCCGCGCCGATGGTTTCGGCGAAGGTTCCGCAGCTCGACGTGGTGTACTTCGACTTCGAGCGCTGGGAGCTGCGCGACGACGCCCGCAGCGCGCTCAAGCAGAATGCGCAGGAGTTGAAGGAGAGCGCGCAGTGGACGCGCCTCACCATCGAGGGTCACTGCGACGAGCGCGGCAGCGAGGAGTACAACCTGGCGCTCGGCGAGCGCCGTGCGGGAGTCGTCTCGCGCTACCTGAAAGACCTCGGCGTCCCCGCGT
>DASUFZ010000118.1:0-4814 GCA_036274295.1 Myxococcota bacterium | reverse complement strand
TGCGCGCCTTCAGCTCCGACGCGGCGCACGAGCTGCGCACGCCGCTCAACCGCATCGCCAACGTGGCGGAGGTCGCGCTGGACAGCGGCGATGGCGACGAGCAGGAATCCGCGCTCGAGACGATCCGCGCGACCACCGAGGAGCTCTCGCAGATGGTGCAGTCGCTGCTGCTGCTGGCCGAGCTCGGCGACCGGCGCATGGCGCTCCCGTGGCCGACGCTCGACGTCGACGAGTGGATCGCGCGCAGCGTCGAGATGTACGCGCCGTCCTTCGAAGAGCAGGGCGTGACGCTCGCCGCGAAGAGCGACGCCGGCCGCATCGAAGGCGACCGCACGCTCCTCGACCGCATCCTGGTGAACCTGTTCGACAACGCGCTCGGCTGCGTCCCGCGCGGCGGGCGCGTGGAGGTGCTCGCGCAGCGCTCGCCGGGCGGAGTCGTGGTTCAGGTCGACGACTCCGGGCCGGGCATCCCCGAAGCCGAGCGCGAGCGCATCTTCGAGCGCTTCGAGCGCGGCAGCACGGCCGGCCGCGCGAGCCACGGGCTCGGACTCGCGATCGCGCGGGCGGTCGCGAGGCTCCACGGGGGTGAGCTCGTCGCCGAGAGCTCGCCGCTCGGCGGCGCGCGCTTCGTGCTGCGGCTTCCGGTCCAGCGCGCCTAGCGAGCCGCGCCCGCCAGCTCGTTCATGCGCCGCGCGAGCTCGAGATCGAGCGAGGTGACGCCCTTCGCGTCGTGGGTGACGAGGTCGACGACCACGCGGTTGTAGACGTTGCTCCACTCCGGGTGGTGGTTCATCGACTCGGCCACCAGCGCGGCGCTGCTCATGAAGCCGAAGGCCTGCACGAAATCGGCGAAGCGCAGCTCGCGGTGGAGCTTGCCGCCGGCGTAGCTCCAGCCGGGCAGCCCCGCGAGCGCCTCACGGATCGCCGCCTCCTCGAGCTTCTGCGGGCGTGCCATGCAGATCACCTCCTCGCGCGAGGCCGTCCGATCGCGCCGTCGGCACGGAGCTGCTCGAGCTCCGCGTCGCCCAGGTCGAGCAGCTCGCGCAGCACCGCGTCCGTGTGCTCGCCGAGGCGCGGCGACTCGCGCACGGGCCCCTCGGAGACGTCGGAGAGCTTCACCGGGTTCCCGGACACGAGCATCGGACGGCCGCCGTCGGCGCGCGGCACCTCGATCAGCATGTCGCGGCTGCGCACGTGCGGATCCGCGACGAGGTCCGGCGCCTCGTTGGACGGGCCCGCCGGAATGCCGAGCGCGCAGAGCCTCGCCGCGGCCTCGTGCTTCGAGAGCTCGCGCGCCCAGGCCTCGAGCGCCGGGCGCACGACCTCTTCGCGGTGCTCGGCCCAGCCCTCGCGCGTGGCGAAGCGCGGATCGCGCAGCCACTCGGGACGGCCCACCAGGTTCGCCAGGCGCTCGAACTGGTGATCGCGGAAGACCGCCACCACGAAGTGTCCGTCGCGTGCGGCGAAGGCCGCGACGAGTCCGGTGCGGCCCGCGGTGGCGGCGCTCGGCGGCTCGCCGAGCGACCACATGAACGGGACCATGTCCGCCATCGCGATCATCGCGTCGAACATGGCGACGTCGACGTGCTGGCCGCGCCCCGTGTGCTCGCGCTGGCGCAGCGCCGCCAGGGTGCCGACGACGGCGTAGAGCGCGGCGGCGTTGTCGCCGAGGGCGCCCGCCACCACGACGGGCGGCGGCTCGCCGGGCTTGCGCAGCGGCTCGTAGAGGCCGGCCATCGCCTCGGCCACGGGCGCGTAGGCCGGCCACGTCGCGTAGGGCGTCTCCTCCAGGTGCCCGAAGCCGGAGATCGAGACGTAGACGAGGCGCGGGTTCTGCGCGGCGAGCGTCGCGTAGTCGATCCCGTGCTTCGCGAGCGCGCCCGGCCGGAAGTTCTCCGCCACGACGTCGAAGTGCGGCACCAGCCGGAGCAGCAGCGCGCGGCCCGCGGGCTGCTTCCAGTCGAGCGCGAGGCTCCGCTTCGAGAGGTTGTTGCGCAGATAGGTGGCGCCGACGAGGCGGCCGTCGGCGTCGGGGATCTGCGGGCGCGAGCCGCGGCCGGACTCGCCTCCCTCGGGCGGCTCCACCTTGACGACGTCGGCGCCGAGGTGCGCGAGCAGCTGCGTCGCGAAGGGCAGGGCCTGCATCTGCTCGAGCGCGAGCACGCGCACGCCGTCGAGCGGCTTGCCGGAGCGCGCGCGCTCCGGGTGACGCACCTCGCCCGCGCGCACCGCCCGGCTAGGCGCTGTCGCCGCGCTGCGCGTCGGCGCGCGCGCCGCGCCGCGACTGCGCGGACTCGGCGGCGAGCGAGCACAGCTCCGCGAAGCTCGCCTGGAGCGCCGCGACGAAATCCGTCAGGTCGGGCACGAGGTCGTAGTCGGCGTTGATGCCCCAGTGCAGGCGTCCCTCGCACGAGAGCAGCGCGATGCCGAGGCCCATGTGGTCGACGAGCGGCACGTGCGGGTACGCCTCGCACAGGCGCGCGCCGAGCAGGTACATCGGAATGCGCGGGCCCGGCACGTTCGTGATCACGCTGTTGAACGGCAGCAGCCGGCTCGAGTTTCGCGCGCCGAGCGAGAGCAGGGTCGTCGGCGTCCACTCGGCCACGCGCGTCAGCACCTCGGCGCCGACGGCGCGCTTCGACTCCTTCAGCTCGGCGGTGCGGCTGCTGATCGCGGCGAGCTGCGCGCGCGGATCGCGCAGCGCGAGCGGCAGCGGCAGCACCCACGCCGAGACGCGGTTTCCGAGCGCGCCGCGCTCGCTCTCGCTGCGCACGCTGACGGGCGCGAGCACGCGGAAGTCGAGGTGCGAGACGTCCACGCCGCGCTCGCCGAGGAAGCGCCGGAACGCGCCGGTCGCGATCGCCAGCACGACGTCGTTGAGGCTGCCGCCGAACGCGTCGCGGATCCTGCGCACGTCGGCGATCTCGACGGCGAACCAGTCGAAGCGCCGGTGCGGGCCGATGCGGCCGTTGATCGGCGTGTCGGACGCATTGTGCAAGGTCTCGCCGAGCGTCTCGCGCACGGCGCGCGCGCGCACGCGCAGCTCGCGGCCGACGTCCTCCGCGTTGCGCAGGAACGAGCGGAAGTCGCCGACCGCATCGAACGGCATGCGCGCCCGTCGCACGACCTCGTCGCGCAGGAGCTGGAAGCCCGAGGGCACCGGCCGCGGGATCCACTGCGGCGGCGGCTGGGGCTGCGCCTGCGGATCCGGCGAGAGCAGGATCTGGAGCAGGTCGACGCCGGAGACGCCGTCGATCATGCAGTGGTGGACCTTCGAGATCAGCGCGAAGCGGTCGCCCTCGAGTCCCTCGACGACCCACGTCTCCCACAGCGGGCGCTCGCGATCGAGGTGCTGCTGCATGATGCGCGCGGACAGGCGCTTCAGCTGCGCGTCGCTGCCGGGCCGCGGCAGGCTCGTGTGGCGCAGGTGGTAGTCGAGGTCGAAGTGGTGGTCGTCGACCCAGACCGGATGGCTCTCGAGCGGGACGAAGCGCAGCACCTGGCGATAGCGCGGGATCCGGTGGAGCACGGAGGCGTGCGCCTTGCGGATCGCCTCGAAATCGATGCCGCCGTCCTCGGTGCGGAGCGGGCCCGCCTCGAAGATCTGCGTCGAGGCGACGTGCGTGTATCCGTTCGGCTTCTCGAGGATCAGGAAGGAGGTGTCGAGCGCGCTGAGACGGTCGTAGCTGTAGTGGGACATGGGGGCCTCGAAGCCATGGCAGGTTACACTACGCGCCTCTTTTCCAACCCGAGCACAGGAGAACCCCTCATGGCCATCAAGGTCGGCGACAAGATCCCCAGCGTGAAGCTCAAGACGATGAAGGACGGCAAGATGTCCGACATCACCACCGACGAGATCTTCCGCGGCAAGAAGGTCGTGCTGTTCGCGGTGCCGGGCGCGTTCACGCCCACCTGCTCGATGCAGCACCTGCCGGGCTTCGTGGAGAAGGCCGGCGAGATCCGCGCGAAGGGCGTCGACACGATCGCATGCATCTCGGTGAACGACGCGTTCGTGATGGGCGCGTGGGGCAAGGACAAGGGCGCCGAGGGCAAGGTGCTGATGCTCGCCGACGGCAACGCCGAGTTCGCGAAGGCGCTCGGGCTCGATTTCGACGGCTCGGGCATCGGCTTCGGCGTGCGCTCGCAGCGCTACGCGCTCGTCGCGGACGACGGCGTGGTGAAGCAGCTCGCGGTCGAGCAGCCGATGAAGTTCGAGGTCAGCAGCGCCGACGCGATCCTGGCGAAGCTCTAACGCCCCATCTCCGATTCGTCCGTCGCCTGCTCCAGGTAGCCGATCGCCTGGAGCGCGCGCACGGATTCGTCGTCGAGCGAGAGCGGCGTGCTCGCCCTGCCGGCCTGCGCGCCGTACGCCGCGATCAGCTCCGCGACGCCGCCGGGATCCGCGCGCGGCCTGCGCTCGTGCGGGTCGTGCGCGACGTCGTAGTAGAGAGCGCGCGCGCCGTCGCCGCCGATGCCCTTCCAGCCGCCGCGCACGACGGCGTGCATGCGCGGCCCGAAGGCGAGCGAGCCCGCGTAGAGCGGGCGCTTCGGGTCGAACGCGCCGCCCTCGAGCGCGGAGCGCAGGCTCTGGCCGTCGCCGGCCGGTCCGGGAACGCCGAGGAAATCGAGCAGGGTCGGCGTGATGTCGACGACGCTCGCCGGCGCGTCGTTCGGCCCCGGCACGACGGCCGGGTGCCACACGCGCAGCGGCACGCGTAGGAGCTCGTCGAAGAGGCTGTGCCCGTGTCCGAGCCCATAGGTGTCGCGCGGGTCGAACGCGAGCTCCGCCTCGATCTCGGCGTGGTCGAGGAACT
>DASUFZ010000117.1:0-4573 GCA_036274295.1 Myxococcota bacterium | reverse complement strand
ACTCGGCGAGGACGACCTGCTGCGCCAGGTCGCGCTCGACCGCGGCGAGCACGGGCTGACGCAGGAGTGCGTGCACGCCGTGCTCTCGCATCTGTTCGCACATCAGATCCACCACCGCGGGCAGGCGCACGCGATGCTCGCGGGCACGAGCGTCCCGCCGCCGCAGCTCGACGAGTTCTTCCTGGCGTGGGACGCGCCGCTGCGGCGGAGCGAGCTGGAGGAGCTGGGCCTGCCGCCAGATCCACCTCCGGCCGCGTGATCTACGCCTCGCGGATCTCGCGCACCTCGTTCGGTCCCGGGCGGAAGCGGCCCTTCTTCGCCCACTCGACCGCCTCCTCGAGCGAGTCGGCCTCGATGACGTAGAAGCCGCCGAGCGGCTCCTTGGTCGGCGTCGCGAGCGACGGCGTCACGCTGGTGCGACCGTCCGCGTGGAGGCGCAGGGTGCGCGCCTCGCCGCTCGGACGCAGCCCGTAGCAGCAGACGAAGCGAGCGCCGAGCTCGCGCTTGAACGCCTCGTGACAGCGCTCGATGCGCGCCTGCTCCTCGGGCGCGAGCCCGTCCCACTCGTCCTCCACGTCGACCATCGAGATCAGGAACTTCATGCTCCCTCCTTTCCCTGTGTGGACGGACGAGCCGGCGCGGGGGATACGTCAGCAGGCGTACAACGCGTCGATCAGCGCCTGCGGCCGCTCGTCCACCTCGATGCTACGCCCCATGCGGTTCGTCACGTAGCCGAAACCGAGCCGGGCATCGGGGTCCGCGAAGCCGAGCGAGCCGCCGGCGCCGGGGTGTCCGAACGAGCGCTCACCGGGCCCGTAGGCGTAGCCGGGCACACCCGGCTGCGTGATCCAGTAGCCGAGGCCCATGCGGATCGGCGCGGCCATCAGCGGATCGATGCCGCGCACCTGCTCCGTGCGCGCCGCCTCGACGACCGACGGCGCGAGCACGCGCACGCCATCGAGCTCGCCGCCGCGCGCGAGCGCGCCATAGACCTTTGCCAGCGCCAGGGCCGTCCCGTGCGCGTTGATGGCCGGGATCTCGGCGCGCCGGTGCGCCGCGCAGTTGTGGTCTCCCGTGCCCTGCGGATTCATGAACGCGAGCGCGACCAGCGGCAGCTCGCCGCCCTCTCCGCCGGCGAAGGCCGCCGCGATCTCGGGCGGCGGCGTCACCAGCGTGATGTCGGCCGCGCGCTTCTCCTCCGCGGGGCCGAGCCCGATGTGGAGGTCGGCGCCGAGCGGCTCGCCGATCTCCTCGCGGAAGAAGCGGCCGAGGCTGCGGCCGTCGACCCGCCGCACCAGCTCGCCGACGAGCCAGCCGAACGTCACCGGGTGATAGGCGACCTGGCCCGGTGTCACACAGGGCTCGGCCTCCGCGAGCGCCGCGCACATGGCGTCCCAGTCGTAGAGCGATCCGGGCGGCATGCGCCGGCGCAGCGCCGGCAGACCGGCGCGATGCGAGATCAGCCAGCGCACGCTGATGTCGCCCTTGCCCGCCTGCGCGAACTCCGGCCAGTAGCGAGCGACGGGCGCATCGAGATCCAGCGCGCCGCGCGCGACGAGGCGCAGCGCGCAGAGCGCCGTCATGCCCTTCGTGGCCGAGTACATGTGCACGATCGTGTCGCGCTCCCACGGACGGCTGCGCGCGGGATCCGCGTGGCCGGCCCACAGCTCGACGACCGTCTCGCCGTCCGCGACGACCGCGACGCTCGCGCCGATCTCGTCGCGCGCGCGGAAGCCCTCGGCGAAGGCGTCGCGCACGCGGGCGTAGCGGGGATGGCAGGTGCCGTGGATCGCGGGGGCGGACGGGCGGGTCATGGGTCCCTCTCTTTCTTCTCTCTCGCGTCACCTGGATAGCTGAGCTATCCATAAAATGGATACTAGACATATCCACTCACCGCAGTCAACTTCGCGCCCATGCGCCTCGCGGAGCTCGCACGCCAGTCCGGCGTCCCCCGGTCGACGATCAAGTTCTATATCCGCGAGGGGATGCTCCCGGCCGGCGAGCCCCGCGCGCGCAACCAGGCGACCTACGGCCCCGCGCACCTCGAGCGCCTCGCCCTGATCCGCGCGCTGCGCGAGGTCGCGGGCCTGCGCCTCGAGGTCGTCGCGCGCGTGACGGCGCAGCTCGACCGCGGCTTCGACGGCGACCCGATCGGCGAGGCGCTGCTCGCCATCCACGCGCCGGCCACGTCCGAGCGCGCGAAGGGCGACGCGGCCGAGCTCGAGAAGCTCCGCGCCGAGGTGTACGAGCTGATGCGCGGCCTGCCGTGGACCACCGGCGACGAGCGGCACTTCTTCGCGGAGGAGATCGCCGGGACGCTCCTCCAGGTGCGCCAGTACCTCTATCCCGACTATCCCGTCGCCGCGCTCTTGCCACTCGCGCGTGTCGCGTGGCTGCTGTCGGAGGTCGAGTTCGAGCACGCGCCCGGCGGACCGCGCGTGCCGCTGCGCGCGCGCCGCGACGATCTCGCCGAGCCGACGCGCCGCGCGATCCTCGGCAGCGTGCTCTTCGAGCGCATCTTCGCGGCGCTGCACCGCGCGGCGAACTCGATGCGCTCGATCCGCATCAGCGAGGAGCTGCCGGTGCCGCCGGCGGACGCGCCGGCGAAGGAGCCCCGCTAGCGGAGCTCGCTCAGGAAGCCTTCCTCGAGCTTCCGCACGTCCAGGCGGTAGACGCGCTGGAGCGCGCGATTCGGATCGCGGCTGCGCACGAGCTCTTCGAGGAAGCGCGGCAGGCTGCGCTCGCCGCCGCTGCGCACGAGGTAGTCGATCATCGCGTAGGACTGGAGGTACGCGACCTGCGCCGCGTTGTTGTCGAGGCGCGCGTAGTTCGGCAGGGACAGGGTCTGCATCGGCATCAGCGCGTTCTGCGACGCCAGCTCGGCGAGGATCTGCTTGCCGCGCACGGGCAGGTTGCGCACGCCCGCGGTGCGGTACTCGAACCACTCCGCCGTGCCCTCGTTCACCCACGCCGGGTAGACGACCGAGGGCGACACCGCGTCGAGCGCGGCGTGGAAGAGCTCGTGGTGGAGCGTTCGCGAGAGCGGCGCGGTCAGCCGCGTGTCGCCGCGCACGCGGATGAAGCCCGCGTAGAAGCCGGCCGACTGGAAGCGGAAGAACGCGGCGAACTGCTGGTCGTAGAGGCCGGGATCGTCGATCACGACCTCGAGGCGCCGCTGGGGCCGCAGCCCGGTCGCCTCCTCGAGGGCGTCGTAGGCGCGCTCGAGCTCGCCGAGCACCTCGTCCTCGAAGCGGCGCGAGCCGTTGAAGCCGCCCACCTCGTCGATGTCGACGTCCTGGTGCAGGACGAAGTGCGCGGAGGTGCGCTTCTCGAAGCGCCCGTCGGCGCCGCGGCTGCCGGCGACGATCGGCGCCGCGATCCAGATGGCCGCCAGCGCCGCCAGCCCGCCGAGGAGCAGCTTCCACATCCGCTTCGGGCGACCCATGCCGCGCGGAGCATAACCCGTGGCATGATGGCCGTGTGCAAGAGCTCGATGCGGTGATCGTCGGCGCCGGCTTCGCGGGTCTCTGCACGCTTCTACGCCTGCGCGAGCTCGGATTCTCGGCCCGGGTCTTCGAGCGCGGCGGAGGGGTCGGCGGGACCTGGTACTGGAACCGCTATCCGGGCGCCCGCTGCGACGTCGAGAGCATGGAGTACTCGTACCAGTTCTCGGACGAGCTCCAGCAGGAGTGGTGCTGGAGCGAGCGCTACGCCGCGCAGCCCGAGATCCTCCGCTACCTCGAGCACGTCACCGACCGTTTCGACCTGCGCCGCGACATCAGCTTCGACACCGCGGTGCGCGCGGCCGTCTTCGACGAGGCCGCGAGCCGCTGGGAGATCGAGACCTCGGGCGGCGACAAGGTGCGCGCGCGCTTCTGCATCTTCGCGACGGGCTGCCTGTCGTCGCCCGTCACGCCGCGCTTCCCGGGCCTCGAGTCCTTCACCGGCGAGACCTTCCACACGGGCCGCTGGCCGCACGAGCCGGTCGACTTCCGCGGCAAGCGGGTCGGCGTCATCGGCACCGGCTCCTCCGCCGTGCAGTCGATCCCGTTGATCGCCGAGCAGGCGGCGCAGCTCTTCGTCTTCCAGCGCACGCCGACCTACACGATCCCGGCTCACAACCACCCGCTCGATCCCGCGGAGCGCGACCGCATCAAGGCCGACTACGCGGGGCTGCGCAAGCGCGCCGCGCAGATGCCCTTCGGACTCGACACGCGGGCGACGGAGCGGCTCGCGCTGAGCTCGAGCGAGGAGGAGCGGCGCGCGGAGTACGAGGAGCGCTGGAGCCAGGGCGGCCTGCCCTTCCTCTCGGGCTTCGCCGACCTGCTGACCCACCGCGAGGCCAACGACACCGCCGCCGAGTTCGTGCGCGCGAAGATCCGCGAGCTCGTGCGCGACCCGCAGCTCGCCAAGCGGCTCTCGCCGGAGCAGGTGCTCGGCTGCAAGCGCCTGTGCATCGACAGCGGCTACTACGAGACCTTCAACCGCGCGAACGTCACGCTCGTCGACCTGCGCGACGCGCCGATCGAGGCGATCACGCCGCGCGGCGTGCGCACGCGCGACGCCGAATACG
>DASUFZ010000116.1:0-8267 GCA_036274295.1 Myxococcota bacterium | reverse complement strand
GACGCGCTCGAGAAGGCCGCGAAGGCTGCGCGCGAGCAGGACATCGAGTCCTACCTCGACGGCGTGCGGCGCGACTACGGCGACGAGAGCCGCAAGTACCTCGGTGAAGAGGAGCGCTCGAGGCTCGACATCCCCGTGCCGGGCGTCGAGCCGATGGAGCGCAAGGCGCCGGATCTGCTGCCGGACGCGTCGCCCGAGAACGAGAACGAGCGCCCGTAGAGCGTCGCGCCGTCGAGCAGGCGCACCTCCGCGACGAGGTTCTCGCGCGCGAGGAGCTGCGTCCGCGCGACGACGCGGCCGAGCGGATCGACGACCGAAGAGATGCCGCTGTTGGTCGCGCGCACGAAGTAGCGCCGGTGCTCGACCGCGCGCAGACGCGCCATGGCGTCGTGGAGGCGCGGCTCCTGGCTGTCCCCGAACCAGGCGTCGTTCGCGAGGCTGACGAGGAGGTGCGGGCGCGCCGCCGCGACCATGCGGCGCACGAAGTCGGGACGCACGGCCTCGTAACAGATCGGCGTCGAGATGCGCCACGGACCGAGCGCGAGCGCCGGCGTCTCGCGCGACGCGGCGAAGTGGCGGCCGGACGGAAAGAGCTCGAGCAGCTCGGGCGCGCGCGCGTCGAAGGGCACGTACTCCGCGAACGGGATCAGCAGGTTCTTGTCGTAGGCCGCGCGGATCGTGCCGTCGGCGCCGAGCAGCAGCGCCGAGTTCCAGGTCTCGCGGCGGCCGCCCTGGACCTCGGTCGTCGCGGCGCCGAAGAGGATCGGCACCTGGAGCTCGCCGCGCACGTAGCGCCCCGAGAGCGGCAGCGGACGCTGGAGCCCGCGCGCAACGACGGTCTCGGGCCAGATCACGAGATCGACGTCGCCCGCCGCGAGCAGCTCGCGCGTCTGCGCGAGGTAGGCGCGCGCGACGGCCTCGGGATCGCTGCGCTTGCTCAGGGTGCTGAGATTCCCCTGCACGATGCCGAGGCGCAGCGCGGGAGCGGCCGCCATCTCGCGCTCGACCTCGCGGATGCGTTGCCTGCCGTAGCCCCACACGCCGAGCGCGAGGGCCGGCGTCAGCACCCACACGAGCACGGGTCGTGGACGCCGGTCGCGCGCGTAGCGCCAGGTCTCGAAGAGCGCGGCGTTGGCCAGCACCACGAGCGCCGAGAGCGCCAGCGGCCCGCCGAGATCGGCCACCTGGATCCACGCGATCTGATCGATCAGCGCAACACCGACATGGACCGGGAAGAGATCCGGGTAGAGCCCCTCGATCGCCAGCAGCGGCAGCAGTGCCGCGAGCGCGACGGGCGCGCCGCGCCCGCGCAGGAAGCGGTACCCGAGGGCGAAGAGCGCGAAGCGGCCCGCGAACCAGAGCGAGTAGGCGAGCCACAGCGCGCCGCCGAGCCACACGTTGCCGGAGAGGAAGGCGTCGACGATGCGCCAGAGCCAGAGGTAGCCGCCGAGGTACGCGATCCAGCCGAAGAGCGCACCGAGGCGGAACGCGCGCCACGCGCCGCCAGCAGCCTCGAGCGCCTCGAAGAGGAGTGCGAGCGAGACGAGCGACAGCGGCCAGATGCCGTAGCCGACGAAGCCGAGGAAGTGCAGCGCACCGCCCGCCGCCGCGACGCCGGAGGGCCGCCAGCGCGCGAGCCGCGCGCCTAGATCCTCGCGGGCGCGCGGCAGACTTCCGCACCGGCCGCTGCGCGGTCGCCCGCGGTGCGGCCCTCCTGGTTGCGGAGCGCGGGGTCGGCTCCGCGCGCGAGCAGCAGCGACGCCATGTCTCCGTAGCCCTTCGCGCAGGCGAGCATCAGCGGCGTGTCGCCGAACTGATCCGCGGCATTCACCTTGGCTCCGGCGTCGAGCAGCCACTCGGCCACCTCGGGCTGCTCCGCCGCCACCGCGTGGAAGAGCGGGCGCCGCTGCTCCACGTCGGGCTGGTCGACCAGCGCGCCCTTCGACGCGAGCTGCTTCACCAGCGCGAGGTGACCGCCGCCAGCCGCCCACGAGAGCGCGGTGCGGCCGCCGGCGTCGGGCTCGTCGATCTTCGCGCCGCGCGATTCGAGGAAGACCACCGCCTCGAGGCTGCCCGCGTCGCGCGCGGCGAGCAGCAGCGCCGAGCGCTGGAGATCGTCCTTCGCGTTCACGTCGACGCCGAGCTCGAGCGCGCGCTCGAGCTTCGGCAGGTCGCCCTGGCGCGCGGCCTCGAGATAGCGCTGCTCGAGCGTGAAGGGCGACGGCGCGAGCGGCTCGCCGATGCCGAGCGGCGGCCCGCGACGCGGCTCGGCCGGCGCGGCCTGCGCCACCTGCGCGGCGGGCGCAGGCGCGGAGACGTGCTCAGCGGGATCCGCGGCGGGAGCGCCCTGCTCGCTCCCGCCGCAAGCCGAGCTCAGCAGCAGCAGGGAAGTCCAGACACCACACAGCAAGAGTCGCGTTGCATCCCTTCCGAACACACCTTGGATCAGCCACCCGAGATCGCGTCGTTGATGAGCGGCGCGACGATCGACATGCCCGGGTCGTCGTTGTTGTAGTAGTTCTCCGTCTCGACGATCCGCTGCTGCTGATTGTTGGTCAGCCAGTTCGCCAGGAACGTCTCGAACGGCCGGAACGTGCCCGTGCACTTCCAGGACTGCGGCCACGGGATCTCGTACCAGTACTTCTTGCGGATCGCCGAGCAGGCGTGGCTCCCGATGAAGGTGATGATCGACGAGCAGTGGCTGTCGTTGATCGGGCGGTGCCAGGGAATGTGATAGCTGAAGTTCGCCCGCGCCTTCATCTTGTTGACCAGGTTGGCCTGGTCCTGGCGCCAGTACGCGAGCACCGTGTCCTTCGTGATGCCCGAGTAGAAGCGCTCGTACGAGAAGCGCGAGTAGTTGTAGTCGCTCGAGTACCCCGTGTAGGCCAGCTGATCCGTCGGGAACTCGGTGGCGACCATGTCGGTCATGCTGCCGAAATCGCTCGGGCTGAAGCTCCCGGGCAGCTCGGAGTAGAGCGACGAGAGCGCCCACTGCACGGTGATGAGATCGTGCAGCGGCCGCGAGCGGTAGGTCGCGTTCGGCGCCGGGAAGATCGGTCCGGAGTCGTTCAGCAGGTAGCCCTTGGCGGGCAGCAGGGTGCGGCGCGCCTTGTAGTAGGTGGCGTGCGTCGCCGTGCCGCCCGCGGAAAAGCCCGTCACCAGCAGCTTGTTGATGCTGGGGAAGCGCGCGCGCAGGTAGTTCAGCGCCGCCGTCGTGTTCTGGTAGCCGACGTGGCGCCACACGATCGGCGGGTTCGCGCCCGTCGGGTCCGTGTAGGTGACGACGTTGTTGCCCACGTGCACGTCGCCCGTGCAGTACGGCATGTACACGACGTCGAAGCCCTTCGTCGCGATGTCCTTCTTCGCGCGCAGCGGGATGCCGGGATCCGCGCCGTTCACGAGCGGCGAGACGTACTGCGGCTGGAACTCCGCCATGTAGTTGTTGGGGATGCCGTTGGGGTGCGCCGCGCCGAGGATGCCCGCGCGCCCGCTGCAGGTGTCGTAGTCCCAGCACGCGCCGCCGCCCTCGAAGTGGAGCAACAGGTTGTTGGAGCTGGGGCTGTCGTATACGTAGAAGCGATACTGCGAGCCGTTGCCGCAGAGCGTCCCCGGCAGCTCGATCTGCTGCCACGCATAGGTGTTGCCGCCGTCGACGACGTCCTCGATCCCGATCGCGTGCGCGCCACCGACGGCGAGCACGCCCACCAGAGCGGCGAGCGCGAGCTTCGCTCCCGCACGCCTTCCCGAGCGTCCGTTCGCATCCATGGGTTCCCCTCCCGAGATGATGCATCCGAGGTACCACGAAACGTGAGGAGGACTCAAGAAAAACCGGCGCGGACTTCGAGTCCGCGCGCTTCTAGAACGGCGTCAACAAGAAAAGTGAACGTCAGTCACTCTTCCGGCTGGCCCGCGAAGGCCGCCTCGTCGCGCTTCCAGGCCTCGCGCGCGGCGTCCTGCTGGCGCTTGCGCTCGCGCGATTCCTCGAGCTTGCGCGGCAGCTCCGCGAGACGCGCGAGCTGCAGGCGCTCGGCCAGCGCGATCAAGGCGACGTCCTGCTCGGGCAGCTCGCCCTGGTGGTGCGAGAGCAGGTAGCGGGTGATCTCGACGTAGTCGCTCGACACGCGGTAGCGGTGGTCGTAGTAGGCGTCGATCTCCGCGTCGGTCGCCGTGCCCGATAGCACCTTCCCGTACTCGTCGTTCCAGTGCGCGCGCTCCGCCTCGCGCTGCTCCTGCACGCGCGGGTCGTCGCTCGGCACGGCGAGCGTCCAGTAGAGGTTGTCGGGCAGCGCGCGCCGCATCGCCTCCATGTCGACGTGCTCCCAGGTGCCCCGCAGCGGGTCGAGCTCCGGCGAGCCCTCGGCATCCGCGGCTGCCGGCGCCTCCGGCGCGGCGGGCGGCGCGGGCGCTGGTGTCGCCGCGAGCGCGGGCTCGGCCTCCGGCGCGCGCGCGCGCGCGGCGAGCCAGAGGGCGCCGTACGCGGCGACCGCGACCCCCGCGACGATCCCGAGCGCGCGAAGAGCTCTGCGCATTGGCCGACCTTATCCCGACGCGTGTCGCGAGATCAACCACCCTGCCGGGCCTTCGCGCTCGCTGATCGCTCGCGCTCGGGCATTCCGGCCTTCGCTCGGCTTCGCCTCGCTGCGCGTCGGCCGACTTGTGTCGGCCTCCTTGCGGCCGCGAGAGAGCGCGCTTCGAGTAGAATGGCGCGCGTGACCGCTCTCGAGACGCCCTCCACGCTCCGCAGGATCCCCAAGCAGGCGCGCGCGCGTGAGCGCTTCGGCCGCATCCTCGATGCGGCGCGCCGCGAGCTGGAGATGCGGCCGATCGCCGACGTGACCATCGAGGCGATCGCCGCGCGCGCCGACGTGCCGGTCGGCTCGCTCTACCAGTACTTCGCGAGCAAGTCGGCGCTGCTCGCCGCCGTGGCCGAGGCCGTGATGGCCGAGGCGGACGGGCTCACCTCGCGCGTGCTGGCCGAGTGCCACGGGCTCGCGTGGCGCGAGAGCGTCGACCGCATCATCCGCATCACGCTCGAGTTCCTGCGCGCCTCGCCCGACTACCGCGCCCTGCTGCGCGCGCTGCGCTTCACCCCCGAGTTCGCCGAGATCACCGCGGCGTCGAACGAGCGCGTCGCCGACCTGTTCTCGCTCCACCCCGCGTTCGGGCGCGCCGGACTCTCGCGCGCCGCCGCGCTGGCGATCTGCCGCACGGTCGTGACCGCCGTGAACGCGCTCCAGGACCGCGCCATCGCCGACGAGAGCCTCGACTTCGAGAGCGCGATCGTCGAATGCCAGCGCCTCGCGAAGGGCTATCTCGCCACCCACCTGCCCTGAGCGCGGCCCCCGTGCTAACCACGCCGGCCATGCCGGCGTCACGGGAGAAGTGGGGGCTGATCTTCGCCGGCCTGTGCGCGCTGAACGGCGCCTTCGTGCCCGCCTTCGCCGTGCTGACGACGGCGCGTGCGAACGCGCTCTTCGTCGCGACCGTGTCGAGCCTCTTCGCGGCGACCGCCGCGCTGATCGTGCTCGCGCTGCGCGGCGAGATCCGCGTGCTCTGGCAGCGCGACCGGGGTCCGTGGCTGCTGCTGATCGGCCTGCTCGGCACCGCCCTCGCGCACTCCCTGTTCTTCCTCGGCGCCGAGCGCACCAGCGCGATCGAGGCCGCGCTCTGCGTGCAGGTCGAGCCGGTCTACTCGCTGATCGTCTCGCGCATCTTCCTCGGACACGCCGTCACGCGACGCCGGCTCCTCGCGGCGCTCGTCGCGCTCTCCGGCATCGCCCTCGCGATCGGCGCGCACCGCGCGCGCGTCGGCACCGGCATCCTGCTGCTGCTCGCGACGCCGCTGTGCTGGCAGGCCTCGCACGTCGTCGTGCTGCGCAAGCTGCGCGGCATCTCGCCGCCGGTGCTGACGGGCGCGCGCTACGTCTACGGCGGGCTCCTGCTCTCGCTCTTCTTCACGGCGCGCGCGCTGCTCGAGCCCGCGAGCGCCGGGCTCCCGCGGCCGGGCATCCTGCCCGAGCTGATCCCGCTGCTCGCGCTGCAAGGCGTCGTGCTCGCCTACGTCGGCACCAACCTCTGGTACCAGGCGATCTCGCGGCTCGACCTCGCGCGCACGACGGCGATCGTGGTGCCGTCGATCCCGCTGCTGTCGTTCGCGGCGAGCTTCGTGCTGCTCGGCGAGGTCGCGTCCCACCGCCAGTGGCTCGGGCTCGCCTTCACGGCGGCCGGCGTCCTCGCCTTCGTCACCGGTCCCGACGCGCTCCATCCCGGCGAGCACATCCCCGCGCCGACCGCGCCGCTGCTGACCCCCGACGCCGAGTCCTAGCAGGCCCAGCACGAGAAGGCCGGCAAGGCTCAAGGCGGTCCGGCGTCGCTCCGATCGAACGGCGGAGGTCCGATCGTGACGCTGCGCGCCCTCGCGCTGACCGCCTGGCTCACCTTGCTCGGGCTGCCCGCCTACGCGAGCGGTGTGCGCTGCAACCCCGATCTCGTCGAGATCGGCGACAGCGTCGCCGAGCTGCTCCAGCTCTGCGGGCAGCCGCTGACGCGGGCCGGGGTCGATCCACAGGACGTCTCGGGGCCGACGACGGCCATCGAGCAGTGGACCTACAGCGTCGGCCCGGGGACCCTGGTGCGCGTCGTGACCGTCGCGAACGGCCACATCCTCGCGGTCGAGGACGGCGACCCGCCGCCGGCGTCGCAGGAGCCGGAGTAGAGCCCACCTCTGCCGGGCCTTCGCGCTCGCTGATCGCTCGCGCTCGGGCATTCCGGCCTTCGCTCGGCTGCGCCTCGCTGCGCGTCGGCCGACTCTTCGTCGGCCTCCTTGCTCAGCCCACGCGGCGGGTGTGGCCCTTCCAGTACTTCTCGCGCAGGTCCTTCTTCAGCACCTTGCCGCTCGGGTTGCGCGGCAGGTCGCTCACGAACTCGACGGAGCGCGGGCGTTTGAAGCCGGCCAGGCGCGCGCGGCAGAAGTCGATCAGCTCGTCCTCCGTCGCGGACTTTCCCGGGCGCAGCACCACCAGCGCCTTCACGACCTCGCCCCAGCGCGGATCGGGCACGCCGATCACGGCGACGTCGGCGACGCACGGGTGCTCGAAGAGCGCGTTCTCGACCTCGCGCGGGTACACGTTCTCCGCGCCCGACACGATCATGTCCTTCACGCGGTCCTGGATGTAGAGGAAGCCCTCGTCGTCGAGCGAGCCGGCGTCGCCGGTGTGCATCCAGCCGCCCTGGAGCGCCTCGGCGGTCGCCTCCGGCATGTTCCAGTAGCCCCGCATCAGCTGCGGGCCGCGCAGCCAGATCTCGCCGGTCTGCCCGCGCGGCAGATCGCGTCCCTCCGCGTCGACCACGCGCACCTCGCAGCCCGGCAGCGGACGCCCGCACGAGAGCAGCAGCGCCGGCTTGTCGCCGAGCGCGCGCAGGTGCTCTTCCGGCATCAGGAAGGTCGCGCCGGCGGTGGTCTCCGTCATGCCGTAGCCCTGCGCGAAGCCGCAGCCGAACACGTCGATCGCGCGGCGCAACGTCTCCGCGCCGATCGGCGACGCGCCGTACACCACGAGGCGGAGCTTCTCGTACTTGCGGCTGGCGACGTCCGGCACCGCGACGAGGCAGGCCTGGATCATCGCCGGCACGAGCGTCGCGACGGAGATGTCGCCCTCGGACAGCACCTTCACGACGGCGGCCGGGTCGAAGTCCTCCATGACGACGAGCGTCCCGCCCTGGCGGATCGTCCAGAAGGCCGCGAGCGCGCCGGCCGCGTGGTAGACGGGCGCGACGATCAGATAGCGGTCGCCGCGCAGGATCGGCAGGATCGCCGAGATCTGCTGGAGCTGCGCATTCACCGCACGATGCGTCAGCATGGCGCCCTTCGGCCGCCCCGTCGTGCCGCTCGTGTACATCTGGTAGAGGTCGTCGTCCGCGGAGACCTCGCGCGCCGGCGGCGTCTCGCCCGCGCCGCGCGTCCAGTCCTCGAAGCCGGTCCAGCCGGGCGCCGCCGCATCGAGCGCGATCCAGTGGGCGACCGACCGCATCTCCGCGCGCACGGGCTCGAGCGCGCGCACGAGATCGCCGCGCGCGAGCAGCAGCCTCGGCGCGGCGTCCTGCACGATCGCGCGCCACTCGGGCGCGGCGAGCCGGTAGTTGAGCGGCACGGGCACGACGCCCGCCTTCGACGCCGCGAAGTAGAAGAGCATGTACTCGATGCAGTTCTTGGCGAGGATCGCCACGCGCTCGCCCGGCCGGATGCCGGAGCGCACCAGCGCATTCGC
>DASUFZ010000115.1:0-18900 GCA_036274295.1 Myxococcota bacterium | reverse complement strand
GCGGCTGGTCACGCTCCTGCTCGTGATCGTCGCCGTGCTCGTCGGGCTCGTCGCGGCCGGAAACGTCGGCGTAGGTCCGCTCGTCATCACCCGCGAGGGCGAGCAGAAGATGATCCTCTTCCTCAACGAGGTGCGGAAGGTCACCACACCCGGCTGGACCTTGCGCTGGCCGGTCTTCGACACCGTGCGGAAGTACGAGAGGCGCTGGCTCTACCTCAACACCGACGCACTGCCGATCCAGACGAAGGACGGCGAGCAGCTCGTCGTCGACAACTACGCGATCTGGCGCATCGAGAACGCGGAGCAGTTCCAGCAGTCCTTCCCGTACGGCGGAGAGGCCGGCATCCGCGCCGCCGAGGAGCGCATCGACCGCGTCGTCGCGGACGACGTCCGCGAGGTGATCGGCCGCCACACGCTCGAGGAGGTCCTGAGCGACCAGCGCCAGCCGATCATGGCCGACATCACGAAGAACACGCGCGAGACGCTCGCGCGGGTCGGCATCGGCGTCGCCGAGGTGCGCATCAACCGCACCGAGCTGCCGCCCGGCACCGAGGAATCGGTCTACGCGCGCATGAAGACCGAGCGCGAGCGGCTGGCGAAGAAGAACCGCGCCGAGGGCGAGGAGCGCGCGCGCAAGATCCGCGCGGAGGCCGACCGCGACGCCCAGATCATCATCGCGAACGCGCGCCGCGACGCCGAGATCGCGCGCGGGCAGGGCGACGCCGAGGCGACGCGCATCTACGCCGAGGCCTACTCGAGCGACGCCGAGTTCTACGCGTTCCTGCGCTCGCTGGAGGCGTACCGCAAGACGATCGGCGAGGAGACCACGCTCGTGCTCTCGCCCGACTCGGAGTTCTTCCAGTTCCTGCAAGGCAGCAGCGGGAAATAGCGGCTCGTCAGGCGGGAACGCGGAAGAGCCGCCAGACCGCGAAGGCCGAGAAGACGCCGAGCAGCACCCACGGCGCCGGCACCGCGGCCGCGACGCCGCCCGCGGCCAGGACCTGCGCGGTCCCCTGGAGCGCGTAGTAGAGCGCGACCAGCGCGACGCCTTGGAGCGCGGCGACGGCCAGGCTGCGCGAGCGTTCGACGGCCAGGCCGACGGGAATGGCGAGCCCCGCGAAGAGGAGCACCGTGATCGGCTCGGTCATGCGCGCGTGCAGGAGCGCGCGGTAGCGCGTGGACTCGCGTCCGCTGCGCTCCATCGCCTCGACGTAGGCGCGCAGCTCGGGCAGCGGCAGGGTGCCGGCATCGGCGTCGAGCAGCGCGAGGTCGCTCTGCGACGCGACCGGCAGCACGGTGCGCGCGAGCCGCTCCACGCGCGGGGCGGCCGCCATGTCCGTGCCGTCGAAGGAGCGCACGGTGGCGTCCAGGAGCTCCCACTGCTCCTGCGCGTCGATGCGCGCGCGCGAAGCAAAGATGGAGCGGCGCAGGCGGCCCGCGTCGTCGCGCTCGTAGACGCGCACGTCGTGCAGGGTCCGCGTCGCGCGGTCGGCGTCGCGGACGTTGTAGAGGAAGCGCCCGTGGTGGTACCAGAAGGTGCCCTTCGAGCTGAACAGACGCGCGTTCGGGTCGCCCTGCCTGGCGGCGGCGAAGGCGCTGCCGCTCTCGCGCACGACCGTCTCGAACACGAGCAGCGCGGCGGCCGAGAGCAGCGCGGCGGCGCACAGCAGGGGCAGGGCGATGCGCTGAGGGCGGATGCCGCCGGCCTTCGCGGCCAGGATCTCCTGCGCGCGCGCCGCGAGACCGACCGCCAGGAAGGCGGCCGCGAAGGAGGTGACGGGAACGAGATACGGGAGATAATAGGAGGGCAGCCGCAGCAGGAGGTAGGTCACCACGCCCTGCGCGCCGCGCTGGAACTCGAGCGCCCGCTCCATGTTGACCATCATCTCGATGATCGCGATGACGAGGATCGAGGCGACCAGGATGCCGGCGTAGAAGCCGAGATAGCTGGCGAGAAAGCGACGCGAGAGGATCCTCACGGGGCCGGAACCTAGCAGTGGGGCGGAGTCACCTGGCAGTGCGAGTCATCGAGGGAAGCGCAGCGTTCGCCGACGCGAAGCTGCGACGCCCCGTCGTCACCATCGGGAACTTCGACGGCATCCACCGGGGCCACCAGGCCATCCTTGCGACCGTCGTGTCGCGCGCGGGCGCGCTGTCCGCGCCGGCCGTCGTCTACACGTTCGAGCCGCATCCGCGCAAGGTGCTGCGGCCGGACTCGGCGCCGGCGCTGCTGACGACCCTCGAGCAGAAGCTGGAGCTGATCGCCGCGACGGGCATCGACGCGGTCGTGCTCGAGCCCTTCACGCCCGAGTTCGCGCGCACGGCGCCCGACGTCTTCGTGCGCGAGTGCCTGCACCGGCGGCTCGCGCCGCAGGAGGTCTACGTCGGCTACGACTTCCACTTCGGGCGCGACCGCGAGGGCTCGATGCGCCTGCTGACGGAGCTCGGCCCGCGGCTCGGCTTCGCCGTCACGATCATCCCGGAGGTCGAAGTCGACGAGGGCGACGTGAACTCGACGCGCATCCGCCAGTGCCTGGCGGACGGCGAGCCCGAGCGCGCGGCGCGCATGCTCGGGCGTCCGTACTGCGTGCGCGGCAAGGTCGTGCGCGGCGACGAGCGCGGCCGCGGCATCGGCTTCCCGACCGCGAACCTCGAGCCCGAGAACGAGGTGCTGCCCGCCGCCGGCGTCTACGCGGGAACCCTGCGCCTGCTCGACGACGGCGATCCCGCGAAGAGCACGCGGCTCCGCGCCGTCACCAACGTCGGCCGGCGGCCGACCTTCGACGGCGAGGCGTTGCGCGTCGAGGCGCACGCGCTCGACTGGAGCGGCGATCTCTACGGCCGCCGCGTCGAGATCTCCTTCGAGCTGCGCCTGCGCGCCGAGCGCCGCTTCGAGAACGTCGACGCGCTGAAGCGCCAGATCGCGGCCGATGTGGACGAGGCGCGCCGGCGCCTCGCGACCTCCTGACGTCTCGCTGGCGCGACCCGCGCCTGTGGCTCGGCTTCGCGGTGACGATCGCGGCCGTGGCCTTCGCCCTGCGCGGCGTGGACCTCCACGCGGTCGCGCGCGAGTTCCGGCGCGCGGATCTCTGGTGGCTGATCCTGCCGTCGTTGCCGGCCTACACCGCGGTGATGTGGCTGCGCGGGCTGCGCTGGCGCCATCTCACCAACGCGATCCGCCCGCTGCCGCGGCTCGCGCTCTGCCGCGCCACCGCCATCGGCTTCCTCGCCAACAACGTGCTGCCGCTGCGCGTCGGCGAGGTGCTGCGCTCGCTGCTGCTGGCGCGCGAGTGCCGCCTGGCGCCGGCCTCCGTGATCGGCACCGTGGTGATCGAGCGCGTGCTCGACAGCTTCATGGTGATCACCATGCTGGCCGGCGCGCTCTGGCTCGCGGGCGACGCCGGCGGGACCTGGCAGCGCGGGGCGATCTGGCTGCTGCCGCTGGCGTTCGTGCCGGCGCTCGGGCTGGCGTGGCTGCGACTCGCCCCCGCGCAGGTGCGGCACGTGCTCGGCGTGCCGCTACGCCTCTTCCCGGAGCGCCTGCAGCGCTTCGCCTTCGACCAGCTCGAGCGCGTGGGCGACGGCCTCGGCGCGCTGCGCGGCGGCAGCCATCTCTTCTGGATCGCCTTCCACACGCTGACGATCTGGCTGGTCGCCTCGACGATTCCCATCCTCGCGGGCTTCGCGTCGCTCGGCCTCGCCTTCCCGTCCCGGCTCGCCGAGCTGGCGGCCGGCTGGGTGACCCTCGGCGCGCTGGCGCTCGCCGTGGCGCTGCCGTCCGCGCCGGGCTTCTTCGGGGTCTATCACTCCGCCTGCAGGCTGGCCCTGGAGCGCTTCGGATTCCCTGCGGAAACGGCCGTCGCGGCCGGCACGTTGCTCCACGCCGTCTTCTGGCTGACGACCTCGGGACTCGGCCTGCTGGCCCTGCGCGGGGCCGGCGCGCACCTCGCCGACCTCGATCCGGACGCCGGACCGTAAAGCCCGCTCGCCGACGCGCCGATCCTCCAGCCCAGAAATCCCCGGAATTGCGGGCGGATGCGCCCGTGACGGGGCGGATTGCGCCCGAGGGCGACTCGCGGGCGCGGGCGCGGAGGCTGAGGGTGAACGAGCGGATCGGCGAGCTTCTCGTCAAGGAGAACCTCCTCACCGCGCAGCAGCTGCGCGAAGCGCGCGACGGCGCGCGCACCAAGGGATCGCGGCTCGGCGCCGAGATCACGCAGCTCGGCTACCTCGACGAGGCCGAGCTCACCGAGTTCGTCGCCAAGCAGTACGGCGTGCCGTCGATCAACCTCGACGAGTTCGAGATCGATCGCGCCGTCATCGAGCTGATCCCCGAGGAGGTCGCGCAGAAGCACACGGTGCTGCCGGTGAACCGCGCCGGCTCGACGCTCGTGCTCGCCACCGCGGATCCCTCGAACATCTTCGCGCTCGACGACATCAAGTTCCTCACCGGCTACAACATCCAGCCGGTCGTCGCCGCCGAGGCCGCGATCAAGCGCGCCATCGAGCGCTACTACGACGACTCCGCGTCCCTCGAAGCGGTGATGGGGGACTTCGACGACTCGGACATCGACCTGATCCAGGCGTCCGACGACTTCGACGCGGCGGAGCTCGCGAAGGCGTCCGAGGATGCGCCCGTCGTCAAGCTCGTGAACCTCGTGCTCACCGACGCGGTGAAGAAGAACGCGTCGGACATCCACATCGAGCCCTACGAGAAGAGCTTCCGCGTGCGCTACCGCATCGACGGCGTGCTCTACGAGGTGATGAAGCCGCCGCTCAAGCTGAAGGCGGCGATCACCTCGCGCCTCAAGATCATGTCGGAGCTCGACATCGCCGAGCGCCGGCTGCCGCAGGACGGCCGCATCAAGCTGAAGATGGGGCGCGGCAAGGAGATGGACTTCCGCGTGAGCGTGCTGCCGACGCTCTTCGGCGAGAAGGTGGTGCTCCGGCTCCTCGACAAGTCGAACCTGCAGCTCGACATGACGAAGCTCGGCTTCGAGCAGAACCAGCTGACGGTGTTCCAGCACTGCATCCACCAGCCCTACGGCATGGTGCTCGTGACGGGCCCCACCGGCTCCGGCAAGACGACGACGCTCTACTCCGCGCTCTCCGAGCTGAACAAGATCAGCGAGAACCTCTCCACCGCGGAAGACCCCGTCGAGTTCAACCTGATGGGCATCAACCAGGTGCAGATGCACGAGGAGATCGGGCTGAACTTCGCCGCGGCCCTGCGCTCCTTCCTGCGCCAGGACCCCGACATCATCATGGTCGGCGAGATCCGAGACTTCGAGACCGCCGAGATCGCCGTGAAGGCCGCGCTCACCGGCCACATGGTGCTCTCGACGCTCCACACGAACGACGCGCCCTCCACCGTGAACCGGCTGCTCAACATGGGCATCGAGCCGTTCCTGGTCTCGTCGTCGGTCAACTGCATCGTGGCGCAGCGGCTCGCGCGCCGCGTCTGCGAGGCCTGCAAGGACACCGACAACGAGGTCACGCAGGAGGCGCTCGTCGAGGCCGGCCTGGCGGAGGACGTCGCCCAGAACGTCGCGCCCGTGAAGGGCAAGGGCTGCCGCGAGTGCTCGGAGACCGGGTACAAGGGCCGCTTCGCCGTGTACGAGGTGATGGAGCTCCGCGAGGAGCTGAAGGAGTTCGTGCTGAACGGCGCCTCCGCGCTCGAGCTCAAGCGCGAGGCCATCCGGCTCGGCATGAAGACCCTGCGCCAGAGCGCGCTCTCCAAGCTCGTCGAGGGTCACACCACGCTCAAAGAGGTCCTCCGCGTCTCGGCGGCGGATCACCAGTAGGAACGCGCCATGGCGAACATGCACCAGCTGCTGAAGGCGATGATCGAGAAGGGCGCGTCCGACCTTCACATCACGACGGGCACGGCGCCGCAGCTGCGCATCGACGGCAAGCTCCATCCGCTCCGGATGCCTCCGCTCTCGCCGCCGGAGACGAAGCAGCTCTGCTACTCGGTGCTGACCGACGCGCAGAAGCACCGCTTCGAGGAGATGAACGAGCTCGACCTCTCGTTCAGCGTGCAGAAGCTCTCGCGCTTCCGCGCCAACGTCTTCGTGCAGCGCGGCAACGTCGCCGGCGCCTTCCGCGCGATCCCGTACAAGATCAAGACCTTCGACGAGCTGGGCCTGCCGAAGGTCGTCGCCGAGCTCTCGTCCAAGCCGCGCGGCCTCGTGCTGGTGACGGGCCCGACGGGCTCGGGCAAGTCGACCACGCTCGCGACCATGATCGACAAGATCAACACCGAGCGGAACGAGCACATCGTCACGATCGAGGACCCGATCGAGTACCTGCACCAGCACAAGGGCTGCGTGGTGAACCAGCGCGAGGTCGGCGCCGACACGCAGAGCTTCAAGAACGCGCTGAAGTACATCCTGCGCCAGGACCCGGACGTGGTGCTGATCGGCGAGATGCGCGATCTCGAGACGATCGAGGCCGCGCTGACCGTCGCCGAGACCGGCCACCTGGCCTTCGCCACCCTGCACACGAACTCGACGGTGCAGACCATCAACCGCATCGTCGACGTCTTCCCGCCGTACCAGCAGGCGCAGATCCGCGCGCAGCTCTCGTTCGTGCTCGAGGGCGTGCTGTGCCAGGCGCTGCTGCCGCGCGCGAACGGTCCGGGCCGCGCGATGTCGCTCGAGATCATGGTGCCGAACGCCGCGATCCGGAACCTGATCCGCGAGGACAAGATCCACCAGATCTATTCCTCGATGCAGGTCGGCCAGGAGAAGTTCGGGATGCAGACGATGAATCAGTCGCTCGCGAGCCTCTACCAGCGCCGGCTGATCTCGCTCGAGACCGCCGTGGCGCGCAGCTCCGATCCGGACGAGCTGCGCTCGATCATCAGCAAGGGAGCGGGCGCCGCCATCCAGCAGCCCTCGCGCATGAGCGCCGGCGGCGGGGGAAAGACGTCCTAGGCGCGCGCACGCGGCCGAGGGGGGGACCAGATGCCGATCTATCAGTGGAAGGCGCGCACGCGCCAGGGAACCCTGAAGAAGGGCGAGATCGAGGCCGTCAACGATCAGGCCGTGATGGCCCAGCTGCGCTCGCAGCTCCTCATGCCCGTCTCGGTGAAGGAAAAGGCAAAGGACGTCACCGAGTACCTCAAGTTCCTCAAGCAAGGCATCAAGATCCGCGAGCTGGTCATCTTCACGCGCCAGTTCGCCACCATGATCGACGCCGGCCTGCCGCTCGTGCAGTGCCTGGACATCCTCGCGGAGCAGAACCCGAACAAGCGCTTCAAGGAGATCATCCGCACGGTGCGCCAGGACGTGGAGCAGGGCTCCACCTTCGCCGAGGCGCTGCGCAAGCACCCGAAGCCGTTCGACCCGCTCTACACGAACCTGGTCCAGGCCGGCGAGATCGGCGGCATCCTCGACACCATCCTGAACCGCCTCGCGGTCTACCTGGAGAAGGCCGACGCCCTCGCGCGCAAGGTGAAGGGCGCGATGGTCTACCCGACCACCGTTCTCGTCGTCGCGATCGGCGTCGTCGTGTTGATGCTCGTCAAGGTCATCCCGACCTTCGCGAAGATGTTCGAGGACTTCGGCGGCGAGCTCCCCGGGCCCACGAAGATGGTCATCATGATCAGCAACTTCATGCAGCAGTGGGTGTGGCTGGCCCTGATCGTCATCGGCGTCGCCGTCTACGCGTTTCTCACGGCGCGCAAGAAGAACCTGAACTTTCGCCGCGCAACCGACGCGGCCTTCCTCAAGATGTGGATCTTCGGACCGCTGCTCCAGAAGGTCGCGGTCGCGCGCTTCACCCGCACGCTCGGCACCATGATCGCGTCGGGCGTGCCGATCCTCGACGGCCTCGAGATCGTCGCCCGCACGGCGGGCAACGTCGTGATCGAGGAGGCGCTGATGGCGGTGCGCACCGCCATCTCCGAGGGCAAGACGATCGCCGAGCCGCTGCAGGAATCGGGCGTCTTCCCGGGCATGGTCGTGCAGATGATCGCCGTCGGCGAAGAGACCGGCGCGATGGAGAGCATGCTCTCCAAGATCGCCGACTTCTACGACGAGGAGGTCGACGCCGCGGTCGAGGCGCTCACCGCGATGCTCGAGCCTCTCATGATGGTGTTCCTCGGCGGCACCGTCGGCGGCCTGCTCATCGCGATGTACCTGCCGATCTTCAAGATCGCGGAGACGGTCGGCTAAGCCCGCACGTGTCGGGCGACGCGCGCAGCGAGCGGCAGGGCGACAGCCGCATCGAGAGGCAGATCCTCATCCTGATGGCGGCGCGCCTCGCGCTCGCCACCGGGAGCCTCGTGCTCGGGCTCGCGCTCGAGTCCGTCGGCGGCCACATCACCAGCACCGAGTGGCACGGCTTCTACGGCGCCGTCGTGGTCGCCTTCATGGCGACGCTCGTCTACTGGCCGCTCCAGAACCGCGTGCGCGACCTGCGCCGCTTCGCGGCGGTGAACATCGCGACCGACACCGCGCTGGTGTCTGCGCTCGTGCTGTTCTCGGGCGGCGGCGAGTCGGTGTTCACCTTCCTCTACGTCGCGGTGATCGCCTACGCGGCCATGCTGCTCGAGCGCGGCGGCGCGATCATCGCGGCGCTGGCGGCGGCCGCCGCCTACGCCGCGGTGCTGCTGGCGGACTACGCGGGGCTCGCCTCGGGATCGTCCGAGGAGCCGGGCGGCCTGCTGCTGATCCGTTGGGTGCTGCACGGCGGCGCGCTGCTGCTCGTGTCGGTGCTGGCGACGCGGCTGGTCGGCGAGCTCGAGCGCGCCGGCGCGGCGCTGTCGCAGCGCACGAGCGCGCTGGCGCAGCTCCAGAACCTGCACGAGCGCACGGTCGAGAGCCTGATGAGCGGCCTGCTGACGACGGATGCGCAGGGCCGCATCACCTCGTTCAACCTCGAGGCGGAGCGCATCACCGGGCTCGGCCGCGTCGAGGCGTGCGGCCGCGATCTCGACGCGGTGCTGCCCGGGCTGCGCGAGCTGATCGGCGCGGCGGGCGCCCCCGGCAGCGATCTGCGCTCGCGCATGCGCATGCGCTTCCTCGACCGCAGCGGCGCCGAGCGCCACCTCGGCATCGGCGCCTACCTGCTGCGCGGCGACGAGCAGGGCGACGCCGGCCTCGTCGTCATCTTCCAGGACCTCTCGTCCGTGGTGCAGATGGAGCGCGAGCTGCGCCGTTCGGAGCGGCTGGCGGCGGTGGGCGAGCTCTCGGCGAGCATCGCCCACGAGATCCGCAATCCGCTGGCCGCCATCTCCGGCTCGGTGCAGATCCTCCAGAAGATGAAGGGCGCGCACGGGGAAAACGCGCACAGCGCGCACGGGGACGACGCGCAGAGCGCGCACGGGGACGAAGCGCACCGGCTGATGGACATCGCGCTGCGCGAGACCCTGCGGCTCGACCGCCTGATCGCGGACTTCCTGACCTTCGCGCGGCCGGCGCCGCTGCGGGCCGAGAGCGTGTCGCTCGCGCGCGTGGTGGACGAGACGCTCGAGGCCTTCGAGGCCGCGCGCCCGCCGAACGTGCGCATCGAGCGCGCGGTCGACGAACGCCTGGCGGTGCAGGCCGATCCGGGCCAGCTCCGGCAGGTGCTCTGGAATCTCGTGATCAACGCCTGTCAGGCCATGCCGCAGGGCGGCGTGCTGCGCGTCGCCGCCACGGCTCAAGGGGGAGGAAGAGCGGGCCGAATGGAGCCCGAGGCGAAGCCCGCAGGCGCGGAGATCGCGGTGATGGATCAGGGTGTGGGGATCGCCGAGGACGCGCTGGAGCACGTCTTCGATCCCTTCTTCACCACCAAGCCGGACGGCTCGGGCCTCGGCCTCGCGATCGTCCACCGCGTCGTGTCGGAGCACGGAGGCAGCGTGCGCATCGAGCGCGGCCGCGCGCCCTGGTCGACGGTGGTGCGCGTGCTGCTGCCCTCCGCGGAGCTCCAGGCATGAGCGCGCGCGTCCTCGTCGTCGATGACGAACGCAGCATGCGGGAGTTCCTCGAGATCTTCCTGCGCAGCGAGGGCCATGCCGTCCGCACCGCCGACGGCGTCGCGGCCGCGCGCGCCGAGCTCGCGGCCGACGACTTCGACGTCGTCATCACGGACGTGCAGATGCCCGAGGGCACGGGCCTCGACCTGCTGCGCCTCGTGCAGGCGGAGTCGCCGGAGACCGTCGTGATCGTGATGACGGCCTTCGCCTCCACCGAGACGGCCATCGAGGCGATGAAGGCCGGCGCCTACGACTACGTGAGCAAGCCCTTCAAGGTCGACGAGATGCGCGTCGTCGTGGAGAAGGCGCTCGAGAAGAAGCTGCTCTCCAGCGAGAACCGGCGCCTGCGCAAGGAGCTCTCGCAGGGGCGCGATCGCCAGGTCGTCGGCAGCAGCCCCGCCATGCGGCGCGTCTTCGAGTTCGTGGCGCAGGTCGCGGACACGCGCGCGAACGTGCTGATCAGCGGCGAGAGCGGAACCGGCAAGGAAGTCGTCGCGCGCGCGATCCACCGCGCGAGCGAGCGGCGAGACGCGCCCTTCACGGCGCTGAACTGCGGCGCCATCCCCGAGAACCTGCTCGAATCGGAGCTCTTCGGTCACGTGAAGGGATCCTTCACGGGCGCCGTGCACAACAAGGCGGGCCTCTTCGAGGTCGCGCAGTCCGGCACCGTCTTCCTCGACGAGATCGCGGAGCTCGGCCTCCAGCTCCAGGTGAAGCTCCTGCGCGTGATCCAGGAGCGCGTGTTCCGCCGCGTCGGCGGCACCTCGGACGTCCGCTTCGACGCGCGCATCGTCGCCGCCACCAACCGCAAGCTCGCCGACGAGGTGCGCGAGGGCCGCTTCCGCGAGGACCTCTACTACCGCCTCAACGTGATCGAGATTCCGCTGCCGCCGTTGCGCGAGCGCCGCGACGACATCCCGCTGCTCGTCGAGCACTTCATCGAGAAGTACAGCCGCGAGCTCGGCAAGACCGTGGAGGGCATGGACGCCGACGCGCTCGGGCGCCTCCAGGGCCACCCCTTCCCGGGCAACGTGCGCGAGCTCGAGAACGTGATCGAGCGCGCGGTCGCGCTCTGCCGCGGTCCGCGCATCGGCCTCGACCTGCTGCCGCCCGCGCTGATGGAGCGGCGCAGCGTGCCGCGCCCGCCGGCGTCGGCCGCGCGCGGCGCGAACCTCGACGAGCTCGTCAGCTCCTACGAGCGCGGCCTGCTGCTCGACGCGCTCGAGCAAGCGGGCGGCGTGAAGAAGCGCGCCGCGGCGCGTCTCGGCATCTCGTTCCGCTCGTTCCGCTATCGGCTGGAGAAGCTGGGGCTCGACGGCGGCGCAGATGAAGACGAGCGCTGATCGGATCGCTACTCGATCCCGTGCTCTTTCAATTTGTAGAGGAGCGCGCGGTGGCTGATCTTCAGCAGCCGCGCGGCGTGCGTGCGGTTGCCGCCGGTGGCACGCAGCGCGCGCCGGATCAGCTCCACCTCGAAGCGCTTGCGCGCGGCGCGCAGCCCGAGGCCGGGATCCGACGGGCTCGGGCTCGACACCTCGGCGGGCAGGTGCTCGAGGCCGAGGCGGCCGCCGGTCGCGCGCGCCACCGCGCGCGCCAGCGCGCTCTCGAGCTCGGGCAGGTTGCCGGGCCAGGCGTAGGCGACGATGCGCGCCAGGGTCTCCTCACCGACCACCAGCGGCGCGCGGTTGTGTCGCCGGCAGGCCTGGGCGAGCAGGTGGTCGAGCAGCAGGGGCAGGTCGAGGCCGCGCGCGCGCAGCGGCGGCACCTCGAGCGCGAGCGCGGCGATGCACTCGTAGAGGTCCTTGCGGAAGCGCCCCGCGGCGACCTCGCCGCCGAGGTCGGCCGAGGTGGCGGCCAGCACGCGCAGGTCGAGACGACGCGACGGCGCGCGCGCGCTGGCGTCGGCGTCGCGCCGCAGCACCGCGGCGAGCTCGTCCTGCAGCGCGGCGGGCAGCGCGTGGACGTCGTCGAGGAAGAGCGTGCCGCCGTCCGCGTCCTGGAGGAGGCCCGGCCGCGAGGTGTCGCCCGGCGACGCCGCGGGCCGCCCGAAGAGCTCGGTGGCGAGCTCGCGCGCCCCGAGCTCCGCGCACGCCAGCGCGACGAAGGGCTCCGCGCGCCGCGGCGAGAGCGCGTGCAACGCGCGCGCGAGCGTCTCCTTGCCGGTGCCGCGCTCGCCGTGGAGGAGCACGCCGGCCTCGAGCGCAGCGACGCGCTCGAGCGCCTCGAGCAGCTCGATCATCACGGGCGACGCCGCCACGATCGGGCGGTCGCCGACGGCGCGGCGCAGCTCGCGCCCTTGCAGGCGGCGCGCGCGCCGCTCGCGCGTGCGCTCGCCGGCGCGGCGCAGGAGCAGCGCGAGCTCCGAAGGCTCGAGCGGCAGCTCGAGGCAGTCGTCGGCGCCGAGCGCGGCGGCCGCGACGGCGCCCTGGCCGCGCGAGGCGACACCGACGAGTTGTGCGCCCGGCAGGCGCTGGCCGGGCGAGGCGCCGGCCGGGCGGGGCAGGGCCCAGCACACGAGCTCGACGTCCTGGCCGGCGCGCAGCGCGGCGTCCGCGTCGTGCGCCACGGCCGTCTCCCAGCCGCGCTCGGCGAGCGCGGTGGCGAGGGCGTCGGCCAGGTCGCGGTCGACGGCGGCGATCAGGGCGCGTGCCATCGCGGGATGCATCGGCCGACGGCGCCGGGCGACTTGAAGCTGCGCACTCCCGGCGGCGCAAGCTGCGCATCGCTCGCGGAGCGGAGCTGCACACGTCCCGCGCGTGCGGGAAGCGGCGTTCCAGGGTCCTCAAGTCCGCATAACCGCTCGCCGATACTTGCGAACGCGCAATCAGGAGGTCTCGCGCGGACTCCGCGCGGGGTGTTTTTCGGGGGAGGGGGCGAGGCGTGGCGAACAACGTCCAGCGCTTTCGCGAGGCGCAGATGATGAGCAAGGCGGAGCTGGCCCGGAAGGCCGGGCTCTCGACCTTGACGATCGACCGGCTGGAGGCTGGCCGCCCCTGCCGCCTCGACACCAAGCGCAAGGTGCTGCTCGCGCTCGGCATGCGCGTGTCCGACAAGGATCGCGTGTTCGGAGTCGTCGACGGCGCGCGGTTGTCTTGACGCCGGCGTGTGCCGGCGGAGGCCCATGAAGTGAAATTCTCTCTTCCCAGCTTCTCCTCGAAGAAATCGGTCGTCGGGCTCGACGTGGGCTCGTCGACCGTCAAGGCCGTCGAGCTGACGCAGCGCGGCCGCAACCGCGGCTTCGAGCTGTCGCATCTCGGCGTCGCGAAAGTGCCGGCCGAGGCGATCGTGCAGGGCGCGTTCCTGAACGCGGGCGCGATCACCGAGGCGATCCGCGAGGCCATCGACAACGCCAAGATCCGCAACAAGAACGTCGCGGCGGCGGTGTGCGGCCACTCGGTCATCGTCAAGAAGGTGAGCCTCCCGGTGATGACCCGGGAGGAGCTCGACGAGCAGATCCGCTGGGAGGCCGAGCAGTACATCCCGTTCGACGTGAACGAGGTGAACCTCGACTTCCAGATCCTCGATTCGGCCGACGACCAGGGCCAGATGGACGTGCTGCTCGTGGCCGCCAAGAAGGACCTGATCGACGACTACGTGCAGGTGATCAGCGAGGCGGGGCTGATCCCGGTCGCGATCGACGTGGCCGCCTTCGCGGTCGAGAACGCCTTCGAGGCGAACTACCAGGTCGGCAAGCAGGAGACGGTCGCGCTCGTCAACCTCGGCGCGCAGGTCGTCAACATCTCGATCATCTCGGGCGGCGTGCCGTGCTTCACGCGCGACATCACGACCGCGGGCAACCAGTACACCGAGGAGATCCAGAAGGCGCTGTCGATCTCGTTCGACGAGGCGGAGCGCATCAAGCTCGGCGGCGACGGCGGCAGCGGCCAGGACGTGGTGCCCCAGGAAGTCGAGCAGGCGATGCAGAGCGTGACGGAGACGGTGATCGGAGAGATCAGCCGCTCGCTCGACTTCTTCGCCGCGACCTCCTCGGACACGCGCATCGAGCGCGTCTTCCTCTCGGGCGGCGCGGCGCGGGTCTCCGGCCTGAAGAACGCCTTCGCGCAGCGCAGCGGGCTGCCGGTCGAGGTGATGAACCCGCTCTCGCGCATGCTGCCGAGCAACAAGTTCGAGCAGGGATACCTCGACGACGTGTCCCCCTCGCTCGGCGTGGGCGTCGGCCTCGCGCTGCGAAAGCTGGAGCGCCGCTAGATGATCGACATCAATCTACTTCCGGTACGCGAGGCGAAGCGCAAGGCCGACGTGCGCCAGCTCGGGATGCAGTTCCTGCTCGCCTTCATCCTGGCGGGCGCGGGAATCGGCTTCACCCACTCGCACATCGTGACCCGCATCAGCGCGTCCGAGCAGCGCATCCGCCAGATGGAGGCGGACATCAAGCAGTTCCAGCCGCAGCTCGACCAGGTCGCGGCCTTCCGCAAGAAGAAGGCGGCGCTGGAGAAGAAGATCGAGGTGATCGAAGACCTCGACCGCGCGCGCAGCGGCCCCGTCCGCGTGATGGACGAGCTCGCCTCGCACATGCCCGAGAAGCTGTGGCTGACCAGCCTCACGACCGAGGGCAACTCGATCTCGCTGAAGGGCGAGGGCATGGACAACGAGCTGGTGGCGGTGCTGATGCGCTCGCTGAACGAGTCGCCCTACTTCGAGAAGGTCGACCTGCGCGGTACCGAGCTCGGGAACAGCAAGGAAGGCCTCAAGCTCGTCAAGTTCAACGTCGACGCGATGGTGACATCGCCGAAGCCCGCGAAGCCCGAGGCGCCCAAGCCCGGTAAGCGCCCCGCCAAGGCGCGGGCCGGCGAGCCGAGCTGAGCCGGAGGACGCATGGAACTTTCACCGGAAATCACGGGCAGGCTCGAGCAGTTCTCGAAGCTGCCGCGCGCGGCGCGCATCGGCACGCTCGCCGGCATCGTCGCGATCCTCGGCGCCGGGTACTTCTTCGGGTTCTACCAGGCGCGCATGGAGGAGCTCTCCAGCCTCAACGCCAAGGAGCTCGAGCTCCAGCGCAAGCTCACCGAGGTCCGCTCGATCGCGGCGAACATCGCCGCCTTCGAGGCCGAGATCGCGGAGCTCGAGGTCAAGCTCTCCGCCGCGCTCCGCCAGCTGCCGAACGAGCAGCAGCTCGATGCGCTCCTGACCGACATCTCGAATCTCGGCAAGACGGCCGGCATCGAGATCAAGTCGTTCAGGCGCGAAGATGAGCTGGTGCACGACTTCTACGCCGAGGTTCCGATCTCGGTCTCCTTCGAAGGCCGGTATCACGACATCGCGCACTTCTTCGACCTGGTCGCGAAGCTGCCGCGGATCGTGAACATGGGCGCGATCAACATGAGCGTGCTGAGCCAGACCAGCCTGGAGACACGCCTCAAGGTCACGGGGAAGGCGACGGCCTTCCGCTTCGTGGGCAACGGGAAGGGCTGAGCGGTGGCCACGAGGAGGGCAACCGTGAAGATCGTATACGCCGCGCTGTCGCTGGCGCTGATCGCCGTGGCCGGCTGCAAGGAGCAGTCCGACGGTCCGAGCGCCGCCGACTACGCCCAGGGCCGCGAGGCGCTGAAGGAACGCGTCGCCAAGGACAACAAGGGCGCACCGGGGAAGCCCGCCGGCGCGGCCAAGGCCGCGCCGCAGCAGGCGGCCAATGCGCCCTCGGGCGATCTCGGCGGCATCGAGGCCGGCTACAGCTACGACGAGACCGGAAAGCGCGACCCGTTCCGCAGCTTCCTGATGGAGCGCGCGGAGCGGCTGGCCCTCGAGGCCCAGGTGCGCGGTCCGCTCGAGCAGTTCGACCTTTCGCAGCTGTCGCTCGAAGGTGTCGTGTGGCAGACGGGGAACGCGCGCGCGCTGGTCGCCGACCCCTCCGGTGAGACCTACATCATCGCCGAGGGTGCGCGCATCGGGAAGAACGACGGTCGGGTGATCTCGATCGAAGACAACATGGTCCGCGTCAAGGAGACGTACGTCGATTACCTCGGTCGCGAGACGACCAAGGACATCGAAATGCGGATGCGTCGGAACGAGGGGGGATGAGTTCCATGGCAGCCAATGGTCGAATCCTGGTCGCGGGGGCGTGGACCGCCGCCGTCATCGCGTGGGGAATCCTGGCGTGCGCCGGTTCCTCGACGCCCGAGGAATCGTCTGCGGCCGGGACCGAGCAGGTTCAGGACGTCGTGGTCGAGACCGAGGCCGGGCTCTCGCGCGTCATCCTGGTCGGCCTCGAGGAGCCGGTCTTCACCGCGTTCCAGCAGGCGGACCCCGATCGGCTGATCGTGGACCTCGCGGGCGTCGAGTGGAAGGCGTCCGAGGACCCGGTCGCGGTGAACGACGGCACCATCAAGGAGGTGACGGTCGCTCCGTTCGCGACGGGCGCCGAGGAGCCGATGATGCGCGTCGAGCTCGCGCTGGTGTCGGCCGCCGACTACGACGTGCGGCCCGGCCCGCGCGGTCTCGTGATCGAGGTGTCTCCGCTCGCCGAGATGGGCTCGCTGGACGAGCCGCACGGCGACACCATGGCGAGTGACGTCGACCCGTGGTCGACGCCCTCGACGCCGGCCGACGAGTCGGCCGCGCTGGACGCGGGCGAGCCCGCTGCGAGCGACGTGGTCGCGACCGACGCGCCCGTGACGGGTCCCGCGCCGCGCCCCGCCTCCAAGCTGGAGCGCATCGACGCGCGCCAGGCCGGCAAGGGCGTGGTCATCCACCTGGTCGCCGACGGCAGCGTAGAGAACGCCGCGAGCTTCACCCTGGAGAACCCGCCGCGCCTGGTGATCGACCTCGAGCACGTGAAGAGCGCGGTGCCGAAGCAGAAGGTCGCCGTGGGCGGCGATCTGGTGCAGCAGGTGCGCGTCGGCGCGCACGAGGACAAGGTGCGCGTCGTCGTCGACGGCCAGCCCTCGGGCGGCGATCCGTTCGACGGCCGCCGCGTGATGCCCGTGCCGAGCGGTCTGCTGATCGCGCTCGGCGAGGGCGACGAGATCGAGCAGGCGCTCGCCGATGCCACCGCGCAGGTGCCGAGCGCGGCGCCGATCGCGCTGGACGAGAGCCTGCCGCCGGAGACGGAGACCGCGGAGGCGGTCGTGCCCGCGCACACCGGCATCGCGTCGATCCAGGGCGTCGAGTTCGAGACCCAGGCCGACCACGACCGCGTGCTGATCCGCGGCGAGCAGGCCGTCGACTACCTGATCTACGAGCCGGATCCCGACACCGTCGTGTTGTCGATCACGAGCGCGACGCTCGCGCCCGAGGGCAACGTGCGCATCACGCCCGAGGTGGTGGGCCCCGTCTCCCTGGTGACGGCGTTCGAGCAGCCGGACGTGAAGACGCCCGAGGTGCGCGTCGTCATGAAGCGAGCGCCGAACCTGAAGCCGGCCGTGACCCGCGAGGGCTCGAACCTGGTGGTCGAGTTCCCGCACAGCGGTCAGGCGACCCCGCCGCCGGTGCTGGCGATGACGGACGGCTCGAGCAGCGCCTCGACCGGCACGTCGATCGGCAGCGCCGTCGCGACCCTGGCGGAGAGCGGCAGCGCGCCGCTCGCGTCCGCGGCTCCGGCCGCGATCGCGCCGTCGGGCCGCTCCATGGCCGGCCCCGCGTCGATGGACCCGCCGGCCGCCATCGAGATCCTCAACGAAGGCGGTCTGATGGACGGCAAGGAGTACGTCGGCCGCCGCATCTCGCTCGACTTCAAGGAGGTCGAGATCGCGGACGTGCTGCGCCTCGTGGCCGAGGTCTCGGACCTCAACGTGATCGCCGGCGACGAGGTGAAGGGCAAGGTGACGATCCGCCTGGTGGACGTCCCCTGGGACCAGGCCCTCGACGTGATCCTCCTGACCAAGGGCCTCGGCTTCGCGCGCATCGGCAACGTGCTGCGCATCGCCGCCAACGACGTGCTGGCCCAGGAAGAGGAGCTGCGCCTGCAGGAGCGCCGCAACAAGGAGAAGCTCGAGGATCTCGTGGTCAAGCTCCAGCCGGTCAACTACGCCGACGTCGACCAGGTGGCCACCATGGTGACCAAGCTGCTGACGGAGCGCGGATCGGTCAACAAGGACAAGCGCACGAACACGCTGATCATCAAGGACATCGCCTCCGTGATCGACGAGGCCACCGCGCTCGTCAAGGCGGTGGACACGATGACGCCGCAGGTGATGATCGAGGCGAAGATCGTCGAGGCGAGCCTCGACTTCTCGCGCGAGCTCGGCGCGGTGTGGAGCTTCGGCACCAACCCGCTCACCGAGTCGACCCTCGGCGGCCGCGACTACGTGTTCAACCAGGGCGGCTTCGAGAACGGCGAGGGCAACCAGCTCACCATGGGCAACCCGATCGCGGCGAAGGCGACGGGCCTGGTCTCGCTGGCCGCGAGCGTGCTCGACGACAAGTTCGACTACAACCTGCAGCTGCAGGCCGCCGAGGCGAACGGCGACGGCAAGGTGATCTCGAGCCCGCGCGTCGTCACCATCGACAACAGCCCCGCCGAGATCGAGCAGGGCATCTCGCTGCCGTTCCAGACCTCGGAGAACGGCGACGTGAACCTCGAGTTCGTCGACGCGGTGCTGAAGCTCAAGGTGACGCCGCACATCACGGCGGACCAGAGCATCATCATGGTCATCGAGGTATCGCGGAACGCCCCGGATGACAGCGTGGTGACGGTGACCGGCACGCCCGCCATCGCCAAGAACCAGGTCAAGACCGAGACGCTCGTGAAGGACGGTCAGACCCTGGTGCTCGGCGGCATCTACGTGGTCGACAAGTCGAACACGCAGTCGCGCACGCCGTACATGCACGCGATTCCCTTCCTCGGGAACCTGTTCAAGAACAGCATCGTCAGGGACAGCCGCAAGGAGCTGCTGATGTTCGTGACCCCGCGCGTGGTGGCGACGCCGACCGCGGCGAGCTGACGCGCACGCGGAGAACGCCAGAGCGGCGGGCCGGCC
>DASUFZ010000114.1:0-2818 GCA_036274295.1 Myxococcota bacterium | reverse complement strand
GCACGCGCTGCTCGACCGGCAGGCGCGCGAGGAAGTCCGCGATGCGGTAGTCGAGCAGCGGCGTGCGCGACTCGATCGACACCGCCATGCTCGCGCGATCTTCCATGAAGAGCAGGCTCGGCAGGTAGCAGCGCAGGTCGTGGTTCAGGCAGCGGTCGAGCGGCTCCGTCGCGCCGCCGTTGCGGAACTGGTCGAGGTACTCGTCGACGGGCGAGTAGCCCGCGAGCGACTCGATGAAGCCCGGGTGCAGATCGGGATCCGCCTCGAGCGGCGAGCAGTGCAGGCGCACCCAATCCTCTTCGAGGCCCTCGCGCGGCGGCGCCAGCCGGCGCCAGATGCGGTCCATCACGCCGCGCGAGCCGAGCCGCTGGATGACTCGCCGCAGCCGGTATCCCGCCGGGGGCGTGCGGTGCGGCGGCGGCGTGTGGCGGTGGTCGAACATCGACTGGTGTCCGAAGCACGCCTGGAACTGCGCCGGATAGCCCGCGAAGAGCTCGTCGCCGCCGTGACCCGTCATCACGACCTTGACGTGCTCGGCCTCGAGGCGCGCGACGGCGTGGTAGTTGAAGCCGCCCGGTGTCGGCATCGGCATGTCCATGTGCCAGGCGAGCTTGGTGAGATCGCGGTCGAGATCGGCGGATTCGACCATGCTCTCGTGGTGCAGGGTGCCGAGGTGGCGCGCGACCATGCGCGCCTGCGGCGTCTCGTCGTAATAGCCCTCCTTGCCGGAGCGGATCGTGAAGGTCTTGCTGCCGGGATGGAAGTGGTTCGTCAGCGCCGTGATGACGCCCGAATCGATGCCGCCCGAGAGCTGGCTGCCGAGCGCGACGTCGCTGCGCACGCGCAGGCGCACGGAGTCGTGCAGCAGCGCGCCGATCTCGTCGAGCACCTGCGCGTCGGGGCGGTCGATCTTGTTGTAGTCCGGGCGCCAGTAGGGCCAGATGCGCGTGCGGCCCTCCTCGAAGAGGAGCGCGTGGCCGGGCCGCAGCTCGGAGATGCCCTCGAACAAGGTCTTGCCGCCGAGCGGCTGACCGCAGAAGAGGAAGTCGGCGATGCCGCGCGGATCGGGGCGGCGCGGCACCGACGGATCCTCCAGCAGCGCCTTGATCTCCGACGCGAAGGCGATGCCCTGCGGCCGCTGGTGGAAGTAGAAGGGCTTCACGCCCATGCGGTCGCGCGCGGCGAACAGGCGCCGGCGGCGCCGGTCCCACAGCGCGAATGCGAACATGCCGTTCAGGAAGCGCAGGCACTCGACGCCGTGATCCTCGTAGAGATGCAGGATCACCTCGCTGTCGCAGGCGGAGCGCAGCTGGTGTCCCTTCTCGCGCAGCTCCCGGCCGAGCTCGACGTAGTTGAAGATCTCCCCGTTGGCGACGAGCCAGATCGAGCCGTCCTCGTTGCTCATGGGTTGCCGGCCGGCTTCGGAGAGGTCGAGGATCGCCAGGCGGCGATGGCCGAGGCCGATGCCGTCGTCGAGCTCGAGGCCCGCGCCGTCGGGGCCGCGGTGGCGCATCGAATCGCGCATGCGGACGAGGATCTCCCGGTCGATCCGGGTCCCCGCCTCCTGGGCGATTCCGACGATTCCGCACACGTCCGTACCTCACCCCGAGCAAAGGGCGATCTCAGAGAAGTAGTTCACTAGAGCACGAACGTGACTCCGCAAATCGTGGGTTTCTTCGAATCAAGCCGCTTCTGCCGTCGGCCGATCTCTCCCCTTCGGGGAAGCATGACTCGGAACCGCCATGCCTCGGCTCCGCAGGTCGCGGCCGCGCGCGTCGCGGCGTGGCTCACCCTCGGCATCGATCCGTCGGAGATCTCGAGCGACGAGCTGCGGCGCATCCGCGTCCTCTCCGGCGCGACCTTCCTGCTGATCGGCACGGGCGTCCTGCACGCCGTCGAGTTCTACCTGCTCGGCGTGCCGGAGATCATGCTGGCCATCGTCATCACGTCGATGCTGGCGTTCGCCAACCTCGCGCTGCTCCAGCACACGCACGACCCGCGGCTCGGCGCGCACATCGGGCTCGCGCTGCTCTCCGCGCTGATCTGCGTCGGCAGCTGGCTGACCGGCGGATTCCAGAGCTCGTACGCGGCCTGGCTCTACGCCTTGCCGGTCGCGGCCGCGGTGTCGCTCGACCTGCGCGGCGTGCTGATCTGGGTCGGCATCACGCTCGAGCTGATGCTCGGCTTCTGGGCGCTCCCGCTGCTCGGTGTCGACCTCGTGAGCCGCGTCCCCGAGACGCGCATCGCCGGACAGGCGCTCTTCGACCGCGTGATGGTGATGTTCGGCCTCGCGGCCATCGGCGTCTCGTTCGTCTCGGGCCAGCGGCGCGCCGAGCGCGACCAGCTGCGCGCCAATGACGAGCTCGAGCGCGAGAGCGCCTACGTGCGCCTGCTCATGCACGCGGCCGTCGCCGCCAACCAGGCCGCCACGCTCGACGAGGCGCTGCGCGAATGCGCGAAGAGCGTCTGCCACGCGATGGGCTGGGCGGCGGGGCACGTCTACGCCGTGAACGAGCGCGGCGTGCTCGTCTCGCGCCGCATCGTCGTCAGCGAGGACGAGTCGCTCGGGCCGCTCGTCGATCTGACGACCCAGCTCACGTTCGAGTCCGGCCAGGGCCTGCCCGGCCGCGCGTTCGCGACGCGCCGGCCGGTCGAGCTGCGCGCGGAGGAGTTCGAGACGGATTCGGGTCCGCGCATGGAGCTCGCGCGGTCGCTCGGTCTGCGCGCCGGCTTCGCCATCCCCGTGCTCGCGCACGGCGAGGTCGTCGCGGTCGTGGAGTTCGCGTCGCGCGAGCCGCTGCCGCGCGACGAGCGCTTC
>DASUFZ010000113.1:0-13976 GCA_036274295.1 Myxococcota bacterium | reverse complement strand
GTGCTCGGCGGCGACGTCGCGCAGGTCGCGCGCTACCAGGCGCGCTTCGCCGGCGTGGCGTTCCCGGGCGAGACCTACCAGGTCTCGTACTGGAAGCAGGGCAAGCAGATCCTGCTCGAGGCGAAGAGCGCAGAGCGCGGCGCGCCGATCATCACGAACGCGGTGGTGGAGCTGCGGTAAGGCGAACTCGAGAGCGGCCGCTCGAAGCCGGGCGGCCGCTCGTTCGCATGAGAGCCCTTCCTGCGTCCGCGGCGCTGTGTGTGGCGCTTGTGTTCCTGGCGCCGCTCGTGCTGGCTCGGTCCGAAGAGCGGTTCATGAAGCTCTCCCCGGGTCTGCTGATCGCGACCGTACCCATCGTCTGGATCGCCACTCTCCCGTTCGTGGCGGCGGCCGTCGTCGTCCTGCGGGTTTTCTTCTCTCGCTGGCCTCCGGGAATCGCGTGGTGGATTCCGCTCGGGGTCGCGGCGGTCGGTACGTTGCCGGGCATGGTCGGAGTTCACCGGAACCTGTTTCCCGGATACAGCTATCTCGACAACGTGCCCTTCAGCCTCGCAAGCCTCGTCGTCATCGCGACCCTGGCGATGGCCCATGCGCAGCTCCGGCCTCTGCGCGTTCGAGACACCACCTCCGTGGCACTCATCGCCGCGAGCGCGGTGAACGCAGCGTTCCCGTGGTGGCCGTTGGATTGAGCGCGCGCGGCCGCTCAGCGCGCGCCTGGGATCTCGCATTCCGCCGGCTAACCTCGTCTCCTGGAGGCAAGGGATGCTGCGCGGTGTTGCTGCGGGCCTCGTCGCCCTCGTCGGCTGCTCGGCCGCGTCGGCGGACTCGATATCCGTCGTCGACTCGCGCGAAGACGTTCCCGACGCGTGCAGGCTCGTTGGCGCCGTCCCCATCGGGATCGCCGATCCGCCCGAATCTCCGGAGGCTCTCGAGCCCGATCTCCTGAAGATGGCGAGACGGATTGCCCGGGAGTGGGATGGACACGTTCTCGTGTTCCGCGCGATCGTCGAGAAGGCCTCGGAGTCGGCAGAGTTCGCGCTTCTGAAGTGCGATTGCGAGGTGTATCGCTGTGCGACGGGAGCTGCCGAGGAGCCCGTCCGCGTACCGCTCGCCACCTTGCTCGCGAGCCCCGGGCCCTACGAGGGCCAGCTCGTGATCGTCACGGCGCGGGTCGCTTTCGAGCACGAGCTCGCTGCGCTGATCCTGGAGCCTGACGAACAGGGGCACCTCGACGCCGAGAAGGCGGTCGAAATCGACGGGCCCGAGTCTCTCTTCCGCGAGCTGCCGTTTCCGTACTGCGGCCAGCTGGAGGTCGTGGGGCGGTTCTCCAGGACAGGCTCGTTGAAGATCTTTGGCGGGCACCTGGCAGTCCATCGGATGCGCAGGCTCGGTTCGCTCGCTGTCGAGAAGCCCCCGGATCCTGACCGCCGCTCCTGTTTTTCCCTTCACGATTCGCCATAGCTAGTCACCGAGCGCCGGGGATCTCTCTGGGATCGAGCAGGCCGTGTCTGCGCCAGCCGATGCAGAGGAGCCACGAGTGCGGAGGGGCGACCGGCGGGGGATGGAGAGAAGAGGCCGGTTGGAATCTTCGATTCCAACCGGAGAACCAGCGCCCGCTCGAAGCAGGATCGACCGCCGACCGCGGTAGCGGGCGGCGTCCGGTCTTTGCAAGATGCCGCCGCGCATTCATCAGGACGTATGCCAGCGCATTCCGCACCTCGCGCGGCGTGCGCAGGACGTGGAGGTGGTAGCGGTCGGCGAGCACGCGGCCGCGAAGACGAAACACTCGGTTCACGGCTCGCGCGAGCCGTGAACCGATGGATTTCATTCCTGAGGCAAGATGTCGCTTGCTCGTTGCCTCGACGATCGCGTGCAGGTGATCGTGTTGGATCGAGTACTGCACGAGCCGGAAGCGCCCGCGGTCGCACGCCGCAGCGAAGCTGCGCTCGAGCTCGCGCACCAGCTTCGCGCTTCGCAGCGAAGGGAGCCCGCGCCGCACCTTCAAGGTGACGTGGCAAGGGAACTGCCTCGCAAGAGCCTCGCGCGGCCGGTGCGCATGCCGCGGACTCGGGCCGCACTTGCGGCCCGCACCCACGCGTCTTCCGCCCCAACGCGCGCGCTCGCGTAGATCGAACTCGAGCTGTCGATCCCGCCGTGCCATGCTCGGCACTATGACATGCAGGTGTGACAGGGACGGTCACACGCGACTTGAATTGCGCGATGTTCGAAGAGAAGGACGGGGTACAGACCGGCTACATGGGCGGGTTCGATCTCTATACATAGGTGACAGGTGATGTTCAAGAGATCGGTGACCGGGTGTCCGATTGTTCTACGGACATGGGTGACACGTTTCGGGCCTGGGCGGTGCGTGACGCGTGGGATCAACGGCGTTGCACTCGGCTTACGCCCTCGGACGACGGTCAGTACTCGTACCGGAGGTTCGCGAGCTCCTCGAGGGCTGCGTCCTCCGCGAGAACCTCGCCCGGATCCAGGGTCTGGACGACGCGCGCAGGCGCGCCGGCCAGCAGGGAGAAGGGCGGGTACTCGCCCGCGCCCACGACGCTGTGCGCCGCGACCGCGCAGCCTTCCCCGAGCCGGGCTCCCTTCAACACGAGGGCGCCGAGTCCGATCCACACGTGGTCGCCGAGATGGATCGGCTCGGGCTCGTCGCGAAGTCGCGTGCGGACGCGCGCGTAGCGCAGCTCGGCCGCATGGCCGTGCGCGTCGAGGAGCTGCGCGCCGGCGGCGACGAGACAGCGCCGGCCGAGGGTGACCGCGCTCCACGCGTGGATGCAGCACCCGTGCAGGCGCGATCCCTCGCCGATCGTGATGCGCGCGCCGGCGCGATCGGCGAGCAGGGTCACGGGGAAGGGCATGCCCGCGTGGTAGCCGTCGGGGTTGGAGTTGAGCACGACCCCCGCCGCCAGCTCGATGCGAGCGCCGGCGATCGCGCGCACGCGCGGGCGTCCGAGCACGCGTACACCGGTGCCGAGCGCCACCTCCGCGGGACGCGCGTCGGCCCAGGCCCTGCCTTCCGCGGCGGGATCGCTGGGCTCGGCCTGCGCCGCGCGAACCGCGCGCGCGAGCAGCACGCGGAGGGAGCGGGGGACTCTGGGACCTGCCATGGGCTACACGATACTGGCGCCAACCCTGCGAAGGCGATCGATCTGCTCCGATTCCGACGTCCCACTGCCGACGAGATCGCGACGGCCCTCGGCGCCGGCAATGCCTTCACCTACCCGGAGGTGGGCCTGTCCGCGGAGCTGGGCTCTGCCGCCGTGCGCGAGAAGCTTGCGTCGCGCTACGACGTCGACCTGCGCGCGTTCCACCTCGGCAAGGGGCGCGCGCTCTTCGAACGTGCGCGGGCGGCGCTGCTCGCCTGGCGACACTTCGGGGTGCCGTGGGTCGAGTTCCACCACGCGGGCCCGGCCGCGCTCGGCCAGAGCGTCGCCAGCGTCGTCTCCTTCGCGGGCCTGTGGTTCCTGAACCCGTGCCGTGTGGTCTACCTGGAGCCCCAGCGCGAGGACGCGGTCGCGTTCGCGTACGGCACCCTGCGCGGCCACGTGGAGTCCGGAGAGGAGCGCTTCGAGGTTTCGTTCGACCGCGGAACGGAGGAAGTCGTCTACCGCCTGTCTGCGTTCTCGCGGCCCGCGCTCCTCGCGACGAAGCTCGGCTATCCGTTCGCGCGACGGGTCCAGGCGCGCTTCGCGGCGGATTCCGCGCGGGCGCTCGCGCAGGCCTCGGCATGAGCGCGACGCGGCTGGCGGTGAAGGTCGTGCCCGGGGCCTCGCGCGAGGGCATCGCGGGCTGGCTCGGCGACACGCTCAAGATTCGCGTGACCGCGCCCGCGGAGCAGGGCAAGGCGAACGCGGCCGTCGAGGCGCTGCTCGCCGGCGTACTCGGCGTGCCGCGCGACCGCGTGCGCATCGCGAGCGGCACGGCGTCGCCGCGCAAGGTCGTCGAGATCGCGGGGCTCTCCGAGGACGAGGTGCGGAGCCGCCTCGAGAAGGTCCTCGCATGAAGAGCCTGCCGCCCGACGTCGCGGCGTATCGGCGCACAGCGGAGTTCACCGAGGCGACCGTCCCGGATGGGCTGCGGCGCCGGCACACGACGAAGCCCGGCGTGTGGGGGCGGATCCAGGTGCTCGAGGGCGAGCTCCGCTACCGCATCCTCGAGCCGGCGCGCGAGGAGCACGTGCTCTCGCCCGCGCGGCCGGGGATCGTGGAGCCCGAGGTCCCGCACGAGGTCGAGCCGGTGGGCCGCGTGCGATTCTATGTGGAGTTCCTCCGGAGGGGTGCCTAGCTGCCCGGAGCCTCGTATGCAGGTCGGTGATAGGTTCACCTGCGAAGAGAGGACTCCCGATGCGACTCGACGACCTGGGAATCTTGCAGCTGAAGGCGCGGCGCGAGGCTACGCATCACATCCAGGTTCGTGTATCGCACGTCCGAGACACGCGTTCGGAAGAAAACCCTTATGAATGGGCGGTCGAGGGCGAGATCTGCCGTGTCTTTCGGAGCTCGCGGAGGCGACTCGAATGCGGGGAGAGGGTCGCTTGCGCGATCCAGTTCGCCGTCCCGAGCGATGCACCTCTGAGGGACATGCCGGTCGGCCCGATCATGGTTCCTCTCGAGGGCTTGGTCTCGGCGCGGTTCGTCGAAGTGTTCCTCGACAGCAATCTGCACGTACCCGACGGCCAGATCATCCCGGTGGACGCGCCAACGGCCACGCCCAGGATGTCGCCCGATGACCCGTACCTCATCGAGCTCGCAGCGCAGAGCGAGCGCCGGCGACGGAGAACCCAGCAGCTGTGCGCCAGGCTCGGTCGCGTGAGGAAAGTCGTCGCGCAGGTGAGCGAGGAGCACCAGTCGGACGCGTTCGAACCGTCGAGTGTGAGCGTGTTCTCCTGCGGCGATACGCCGGTCGTGCGGGTCATGCTCCCGCGCGGACACCCTACGGATCTCGGTTCGATCCGAAGGCTCGTGAAGAACGAGCGGCGTCTGGGGCATCTATCCGAGCGCGATGCGCGCATCGCCTGTACGCGGCATCAGGTCCGGCGGGAGGTGAGGCACGGCGTCGAGACCGCCGTGTTCCTCGCATAGACACTCCTCCTCTCACCGCAGCTGCGCGTCGAGCTCCCGCGCCACCTCCGCCGGCGAGCGGCCGGCGCCGTCGACGGCGAGGTTCATGCGCCGCATGGTGTCGGCGTCGATCGCGCCTTCGAGCGTTGCGAGCCTCGCGACGAGGTCGGGGCGCTCTTTCGCCAGGCGCGGGCTCGCCAGGAGAATTGCGTCGTAGGGCGGAATGACGCCGCGGTCGTCCTCGAGCACGACGAGGCGCTCGGCGGCGAGCCGGCCGTCGGTCGAGAACGCGCTGATGACGTCGACCTGCCCCGTGGCGACGGCCTGCACCATCAGCGCCGGGTCCATGCTGCGCTCCTCGCGGAAGCGCAGGCCGTAGCGATCGCGCAGCGCGCGCCACTCGGCGCGCTGGAGGAACTCGTAGTCGCTGCCGAGCGCGAGCTGCGGACTCAGGGGCGCGAGCTCCGAGATCTTCCGGACGCGATCCGTGAGGGCTTCGCCCTCGCGGATCGCGAGCGCGTACGTGTTCTCGAAGCCCAGCGCGCAGACGACGCGCACGCCGTACTCGTCGGCGAGGTATCGCTTGACCACCGGGAGGACATCCTCGCGGCGCGGCGGCAGGCCGTCGCGGTGCATGATCGTCGCCCAGATCGTGCCGGTGTAGTCGACGAAGAGATCGATCTCGTCGTTTCGCAGCGCGTCGAAGCCGACGGTCGAGCCGAGCGAGGGCACCAGCCGCGGCGTGTAGCCCGCCGCCGTCACCCGGCGCGCGAGCAGCTCGGCCAGCACGTACTGCTCGGTGAAGACCTTCGAGCCGATCGCGATCTCTTCCGGGCCCGCGCGGCGCGTGAACGCGAGCGAGCCGAACGTCACGAGGCAGAGCAGCGCGAGCCCCGCCGCAGCGCCGAAGGTCCACGCCCTCTGCCCCGTGCGGACGCCGCGTTCGAGCGCGCGGATGAGGCCGTCGAGGCCGAGCGCGAGCGCGGCCGACGCGACGCAGCCGACGAGCACCGCCGCGTCGTTGCGCGTGGCGAGCCCGCTGAAGATGAAGTTGCCGAGGCTCGTCGCGCCGACCGGCGTGGAGAGCGTCGCCGTGCCGACGACCCACACGGCCGACGTGCGCAGCCCTGCGACGATCACGGGCAGCGCGAGCGGCAGCTCCACCTGGAGCAGGCGCTGGCGCTTCGTCATGCCGACGGCGCGCGCCGCCTCGAGCACCGCGGCGTCGACCCCGTGCAGACCCGCGACGGTGTTGCGCAGGATCGGCAGCACCGAGTAGAGCGCGAGCGCGAGCAGGGCGGGCAGGTAGCCGATGCCGCGGATCGGCACGCCGACCCTCGCGAGCAGCGCGCCCGCGGCCGCGAGCAGCGGGACCGCGATGGCGAGCAGCGCCAGCGAGGGAATCGTCTGGAGCGCCGACGCCACGCCGAGCACGCCCGGCTCGAGCCGCGGGCGCCGCGCCAGGTAGATGCCGAGCGGGATCGAGATGCCCGCGCCGACGAAGAGCGCGACGAGCGAGAGCTGGAGATGCGCAATCGCGTAGCCCGGCAGCAGCGCGAGCTGCTCCTGCAGGCCCGACATCAGGCAGGGCTCGCGGCGAGCAGGCGATCGACCGCCTCGGCCTGGCGCCGCGGCGTTGCGAAGAGCTCCGCGACGCGCGCATCGGCGGGGCGCTGCATCAGCTCCGCCGGCGCACCGACCTGCACGAGCTGGCCCGCGTCGAGCACGGCGATGCGGTCCGCGAGGAGCAGCGCCTCGACGAGATCGTGCGTGACGAAGACGACGGTCAGGCCGAGCAGGCGGCGGATGCGCGCGAACGCTTGCTGGAGGCGATCGCGGGTCGGCGGGTCGAGCGCGGCGAAGGGCTCGTCGAGGAGGAGCACCTCCGGCTCCGCCGCGAGCGCGCGCGCGAGCCCGACCCGCTGCGCCTGTCCGCCCGAGAGCTCGTGCGGACGCCGCTCGCGGAACGCGGCGGGCTCGAGCTCGACCTGCTCGAGCAGCGCGTCGACGCGCGCCGCGATGCGCGCCGCGTCCCAGCCGAGGAGCTTCGGCGTCACCGCGACGTTCTCGGCGACGCTGAAGTGCGGGAAGAGTCCGACGTGCTGGAAGCAGTAGCCGATGCGGCGGCGCAGCGTCGGCCCCGGCAGCTCGCGCGTGTCGAGGCCGCCGACGCGCACGCGGCCCTCCGACGGCGCGATCAGGCGGTTCACCATCTTGAGCGTCGTGGTCTTGCCCGAGCCGGAGCCGCCGCACAGCACGAGGAGCTCGCCGCGCGCGACCTCGAGATCGAGCGGGCCCACCGCGAGCCGCTCGCCGTAGCGCTTGCAGACGCGCTCGAGCGCGATCACGCGCGCGCCCGCACGAAGAGCTTCCAGTACTTCGAGCGGACGTAGTGCGCGGCGCAGAGCGCCAGCAGGAAGCCGCGCCAGCCGTCGAGGAAGCCGCGCCGCCAGACGTAGAAATCGAGGAAGCGCAGGGGAGGACGGAGCAGCAGGTCGACGAATCCCGCGCGGCGCCCGTCGGCGTGGAGCTGCTCGGCCATGAGGGTGGTGTAGCGATCGATCGTGGCGAGGTGCTCGCCGAAGCTGCGGTAGGGATCGTGGAGCAGGTCGCCGGCGAGGCGCCGCGTCGGCCCCTCGACCTCGACGCGGTCGTGCGGATCGCGTCCGCCCCAGCGACCGCGCCGGCGGTCGAAGAGGCGCAGCTTCCAGTCGGGATACCAGGTGCCGTGGCGGATCTCGCGGCCGAGGTAGCGCGAGAGGCGCGGGAAGGCGTAGCCCGAGCAGCCGTCGAAGCCGGCCTCGCGCAGCCGTGCGATCTCCGCGGCGAGCGCTTCCGAGATGCGCTCGTCGGCGTCGACGCACAGCACCCAATCGTGCGCGGCCTGGCGGATCGCGAACTCCTTCTGCGCGACGTGGCCGGGCCAGTCGCGCTCGAGCACGCGCGCGCCGCGCGCGGCCGCGAGCTCGCGCGTGCGGTCGCGCGAGTGCGAGTCGACCACCAGGATCTCGTCGCAGAAGCCGAGCGAGTCGAGGCAGGCCGGCAGCCGGTCCTCCTCGTCGCACGCGACGATGCAGGCGCTGATCGCCGGTCGCGTCGCGGGGGCCACTTCGTCCGCTAGGCCGGAGGCGCCCCGAGCAGGGCGTCGAGCGTCGGCCACTCGATCGAGTGCTGCGCCGCGAAGGCGCGCAGCAGCAGGTCGCGGTCGGGGTCGTCGCTGGCGGCGAGGTACTTCTTCACCGCGTCGCGCAGCTTCGCCTCGGGGGGCTCGGCCGGCGCGTCCTCGCTCAGCATGCCGTCCTCGTGCTTCACGCCGAGCAGGTCGAGCCACTCGACGAGCAGCTCCTTGCGACACTCGAGGAAGTAGACGGCCAGCAGCTCGTCGGCCACCGGATTCGCCGCGACCCTCGAGAACGTGCGGCGGATGGCCTCCGCGCGCTTCTCGAAGGGCTGGTTGCGCAGGTACACGGGCCGCGCGCGCATCACGACGGCGGCCGCGTCGACCGCCTGGCGGAACAGCGCGGGCGACTTCTTCGACAGACTGCGCATCACCTCCACGGCCCGCTCGGGCGTCATGGCGGCGAACACTTCATACGAGCGCATGCGGCCTCCGGAACGCGGTAGTTTGCGGCGGCGCCGCGAGAGATGCTAGGGGCCGAGGAGATTCCGCTCGAAGAAGGCCGCGAGCTTCGTGTAGAAATCGATCTGGTTGCGCTCATCGATGAAGCCGTGCACCTCGCCCTCGTAGAGGGAGTACTCGACCTGGCCGCCCGCGGCCTCGATCGCGTCGATCATGAGGTGCGCCTGCTTCACGTGCACGATCGGATCCTCGGTGCCGTGCGCGATCAGCACGGGCGCGCGGATGCGGTCGGCGTGGCGCGCCGGCGACGTCGCGGCGAGCTGGTCGCGGTCCTTCGAGGTGTCGCCGTGCACGGGCGCGTTGAAGTCCGAGAACGCGTAGGCATCGACGTTGTCGAGCATCTCGATGATGTCGCTCACGCCCGCGAGGCTGGCGCCGGCGCGGAAGAGATCCGGCGTCGCGACGAGCGCCATCAGCGCGGCGTAGCCGCCGTAGCTCGCGCCGTAGATGCCGATGCGCGCGGGATCCGCGATGCCCTCGGCGATCATCCAGCGCGTCGCGTCGGTGATGTCGTCCTGCATCGCCAGGCCCCACTGCTTGTAGCCGAGGCGGCGGTGGCGCGAGCCGTAGCCGGTCGAGCCGCGGAAGTTCACCTGGAGCACCGCGAAGCCGCGGCTCGCCAGGAACTGCACCTCGGGATCCCAGCCCCACACGTCGCGCGCGCTCGGACCGCCGTGCGGCAGCACGATCGCCGGCAGCGGGCCCGGCGCCGCGCCTCTCGGCCGCGTGAGATAGCCGTGGATCGTGAGGCCGTCGCGCGCCTGGAACTCGATCGGCTCCATCGGCGACATCCACTCGGTCTTCAGGTCGGGGTACTGCACGAAGAGCGGGTGCATCTCGCGGCGCGCGCGGTTGTAGACGAGGTAGCGCGGCGGCTGCACGTCGGAGCTCGCGCGGATCAGCGCGAGGCGCTCCGCGGCGTCCATGTCGACGATCGCGTTCCAGGTGCCGGGCAGCGCGCGGTCGATCGCCTCCTGCTCGCGCGCCATGGATTCGTCGAGGAAGTGCCAGTGCGGCCGGTCGGTCACGTAGCCGACCGCGACGAGATGCCCGTCCAGCGAAGAGCTCCACACCCGGTTGGCGTCGACCTCGGGATGCGCGAACACGACCGGCCCGATCAGCTTCTGGCGCAGGTCGTACGTGTGGAGCGCGGCGCGCCCCGTTCCCGCGTTCGACCACACGTAGATCTCTTCCGGCCGCTCGCTGAAGGCCGCGAACTCGAAGCCCGACTCGTCGAACGCGTCGAAGCGCACCAGCTCGTCGAAGCGCGCGTCCGGCGCGCTGCGCGCGACGGTGAAGACGTCGGTGCCCGAGCGCGAGGCGCCCGAGCCCGCCATCACCTGCCCGAGATGGTTCGCATGCCAGCGCCGCATGCCGAAACGCGCGTACGCATCCGTCTGCATGCTGCCGCTGCGGACGTCGACGCGGCGCGCGCTGACTCCGTTCTGATCGGGCTGCCACCAGTTCATCAGGATGTGGTCGGGGTCGTCCGGCAGGCGCCACGCGATGACGTCGTCCTGGTACTGCGAGTACTGCTGCCAGGGCCAGTTCTTGCCGAGGTACTTCGCGCCGCTGCCGTCGACCTCGACGACCATCATGCGCGTCTGGCGCGCGCGCACGCCGATGGCCCTCGTGCTCGGGCTCTCGAGGCTGACGAGGATGCGCTCGTTGCCGCCCCAGCCGAGCGCGCGGATCGACTTGCTGCCGCGGAACTCCGTGCGCTCGAGCTTGCCGAGCGGACGGATCTGGCCGCCCGCCAGCGCCCGCACGAACACGAGCTCGACACCGCCGCTCTCGAGGATGCCCGCGATGCTCTTGCCGTCGGGCGAGAGCGCCGGGTGGGAGATCAGCGGCGAGCGGAAGAACGCGGCTGCCGTGGGACGCTGCTGCGCGTCGACGGCCGGCATCTCCGCCTGCTGGCGCGTCGCCTTCAAGGTCGAGCGGCAGCCCCAGGCGCACAGGGTGATGGCGAGCAGGACCCCGGCGAGACGCGCAGATCTCAAGCGCGCCTCGCGCCGATGAACGCGTTGCGCACGGCGCTTCCGACGGTCAACACGAGCAGCGCGGCCAGCAGCGAGTGGAGCGCCGTGATCTCGACGGGGATCCCGAAGCGCACGTTCGCGACGCCGACGACGACCTGCGCGAGCACGAGCGCGGCCGCGAGGCGCACGCCGCGCCCGACGCGCGGGTCGCCGCGCAGCATCCACGCCGACGCGCAGAGCAGCAGGGCGAGCAGGTAGCCGTTGCTCCGGTGCATCAGGTGGATCCCGACCGGGCCGTGCCACGTCGGGAACCAGACGCCGCCGTTGCAGGTCGGCCATTCGGGGCACGAGAGCCCCGCGTAGCGCGACGAGACGAGTCCGCCGAGGACGAGCTGGAGGAAGAGCACGCAGGCGACGAGCGGAATCCAGCGCCGCGCGGCCGGCGTCGCCGGCGCGCGCACGACGCCCTCGTCGCGCAAGGTGAAGGCCGTGAGCAGCAGGGTCAGCGCGCAGGCGTTCCCGGTGACGAGGTGTGAGGTCACCGTCCACGACGCCAGCAGGTGCCAGACGGTCAGCGCGCCGAGCAATGCCTGGATGCCGAGCAGCACTGCGCCGACGACGATGCAGCGCCGCGCGCCGGCCCCGGCGCCGCGCCGCCAGGCCGCGATCGAGAGCGCGGCGAAGGCGAGCAACACACTGCCGGCGAGCACGCGGTGCGAGTACTCGAAGGCCACGCGCAGGTCGAAGGCGGGCACGAACTCGCCGAAGCAGAGCGGCCAGTCGGGGCACGCGAGGCCCGCCTCGTGGGCGCGCACGAGCGCGCCGAGGACGATCAGGCAGACCGTCACGCCCGTCAGGATCGCGAAGCCGGGGGCGAGCGCGCGCGCGTCGCCCCGGCGCGCGCTGGCTTCGAGCGTGGAGGTCGCGGCCGGCATCGGAGCGGCAGGCTAGTGGTTCGGAATCCGCATTTCGAGGCGAGCCGCCCGCGCAACTCCGCGTCCCGGAACGCTCTGCGGGCCCCTGCGAGTCGAGGCTTCAGCCCGGGCCGAATTCCGTCGATAGTGCATTCGTGGCCTCCCCGACCCAGAATCTGTCCGCCATGGACGATCCGCGTCGCCTGCGCGAGATCCTCGACCGCGCGCTCGATCTCGCCGAGCGGCACTCGCTGACCTCGGTGCTCGTCGGCATCGCCGGCCGCGAGGGCGATCGGCTCTTCCCGGAGATCGTCGCCTACGTCGAGAGCGGGCTCCGCATGGACGACTCGGTCTTCCGCATGACGCGCGAGCGCGCCGTGCTGCTCTTGACCGACGTCGACGCGCAGCAGGCCGAAGCCATCGTGCGCCGTCTGCTCGGCGAGTTCTGCGACCGCTTCCCCATGGCCGAGGAGCCAGAGGTGAACGTCGCGAGCTTCGAGGTCGCGCCGAGCTCGATCGAGCTGACCCTGAAGCAGGTGCTGCCGCGCCTGTTCCCGACGCCGGGCGAGAGCGCGAACTAGACCTCGGCTGCCAGCGCGGCCTCGAGCTGCGGGTACGCAAACGCGTAGCCGTGCGTCTCCGCGAACCGCGGCACCACGCGCTTGCTGCCGAGCAGCTCGCCCGCGAGATCGCGCAGCGCGGCGCGCACGGCGAAGGCGGGCACGGGGAACAGAGCAGGGCGGCGCACCGCCCGCGCGAGCGCGCGCGTGAACTCCGCGTTGCGCACGCACTCGGGCGCCACGGCGTTGATCGGTCCTCTCCAGTCGTCGCGCTCGAGCGCCGCGCGCACGAGGCCGACGACGTCGTCGACGTGGATCCACGGGAACCACTGGCGTCCGTTCCCGACGCGCCCGCCGAGGCCGAGGCGGAACACGCGCGCGAGCTGCGCGAGCGCGCCGCCCTCGCGCGCGAGCACGACGGCGAAGCGAAGGCTCACGCGCCGCACGCCGTGCGCCTCGACGTCCGCCGCGGCGGCCTCCCAGTCGACACAGAGATCTGCGAGGAAGCCATTGCCCGGCGGCGACGACTCGTCGAGGATCTCCTCGCCGCGGTCGCCGTAGTAGCCGACGGCCGACGCGCACACGAACACGCGCGGGCGCTCCGCGGGCGCGAGGCCGCCGCAGGCATGCGCGAGCTCGCGCGCCGAGTCGATGCGGCTCTCGCGCATGCGCTGGCGCCGCGAAGCGTCGGGCAGGCCACCGAAGATCGACTCGCCCGCGAGGTGCACGATCGCGTCGGCGCCGCGCAGCAGCGATCGATCGACGCTGGTGCCGTCCCAGGCGCGCAGCTCCACACCGGGGAGCGGCGCGCGCTCGGGGCTGCGCGTGAGCGCGCGCACCGCACTGCCGTCGGCATAGAGGCCCGCCACGAGCCGGCGTCCGACGAGCCCTGTGGCGCCCGTCACGACCACGAGGCGCGGCGCGGGCACCGGCTACTGCGGCGCCATGCGCAGCGCGCCGTCCAGCCGGATCACCTCGCCGTTCAGCATCGCGTTCTCGAGGATGTGAACCGCGAGCGCGGCGTACTCGGGCGGCTGGCCGAGCCGCGGCGGGAAGGGGACGGCGTCGCCGAGCGCCTTGCGCGCGGGCTCGGGGAGACCCGCCAGCAGCGGCGTCTCGAAGAGGCCCGGCGCGATCGTGCAGACGCGGATGCCGAGGCGCGCGAGATCGCGCGCGATCGGCAGGGTCATGCCGACGACGCCGCCCTTCGAGGCCGAGTAGGCGGCCTGGCCGATCTGGCCGTCGAAGGCGGCGATCGACGCCGTGTTGACGATGGCGCCGCGCTCGCCGCCGGCGTCGGGCGCGTTCTTCGCCATGCGCGCGGCCGCGAGGCGGATCGCGTTGAAGGTGCCGATCAGATTCACGTTGATCGTGCGCGTGAAGACGTCGAGGCGGAAGGGCTCGCCGTCCTTGCCGACGGTGCGCATGGCGCTGCCGATGCCCGCGCAGTTGACGAGCGCGCGCAGCGGTCCGAACGCGTCGATGGCGGCGTCGAACGCGGCCGTGAGACCGGCCTCGTCGGTGACGTCGCCCGGCAGGAAGCGCACCGCGCCGCCGAGCTCCTTCTCGAGATCCGCGCCCTTCGAGCGCGGCAGGTCGTAGATGGCGACGCGCGCGCCGCGCGCGGCCAGCGCGCGCGTGGTGGCGGCGCCGAGGCCGGAGGCGCCTCCGGTGACGAACGCGGTGATGCCCTGGATCTGCATGGTTCCTCCGTCGGTGACGTTAGTCTCGGGCGAGCGCCTCGGCGAGCCGCGCTGCGAACGGGTGCGACGGGTCGCCGACCGCCTCGCCGTCGAGCCGCG
>DASUFZ010000112.1:0-3777 GCA_036274295.1 Myxococcota bacterium | reverse complement strand
TCACGGCCGGGGCCGCAGCCGAAGTCGAGGATCGCGAAGGGCGGCTCGCCCTCGATCGCGTCGCAGAGCGCCGCGAGGTTCTGCGAGACGTCGTGATCCCACGTGCCCGCGCGGAACGCGTCGGCCTGCGCGTCGTAGTGGCCGAGGGTGACGCGCGCGATCTCGCGCAGCGCATCCGGATCGAGCCGCGTCACGGGCGCCGCGTCGTGGCGAGCCTGCCCGCCAGCTCGCCGAGATGCCGCTCGACCTCGCGCGTCTGGCCTCCCTCCTCGAGGAAACGCCGCATCAGGGCCGGCGCCTCCGGCGTGCGCAGCAGGGTCTGGAAGAGATGGCTCTCCTCGAGCAGGCCGGCGTCCCACGAAGGCTCGGACGCGAGCGCGGCGCGCTTCGCGAGCGCGATGGCCTGCGCCGGAAAGCTCGCGATGCGGCGCGCGAGGCGGTCGACGAAGGGGCGCAGCTCGCCCTCCGGCAGCGCGCGGTTCAGGTAGCCCCAGCGCTCGGCCGTCGCCGCGTCGAGCTCTTCGCAGCCGAGGATCATCTCGAGCGCGCGCCCGCGGCCGATCAGCCGCGGCAGGCGCTGCGTGCCGCTGCCGCCGGGCAGGATGCCGAGCGCCACCTCGGGCTGCGACACGATCGTGCGTCCGAGCGCGCCGAAGCGCATGTCGAACGAGAGCGCGAGCTCGCTGCCGCCGCCGCCCGCGCGCCCGCCGATCTCCGCGATCGTCGCCTTCGGCATGCTGCGGTAGAGCTCGCACATGGCGTGATACGGGTTCTCGTCGACGCGCGCGCCGCGCGCGGGCGCATCGGAGGTCGGGAAGTCGAGGATCGCCGCGACGTCGAAGTGCGCGAGCCAGAACTCGGGGTCGTCGCTGCGCAGCACCACGGCGCGCACCGCGTCGTCGACGGCGACCTCGCGCGCGAAGCGCAGCAGCTCGCCCATCAGCGGCAAGCTGATCAGGTTGATCGGCGGGTTCGCGATCGTCGCGGTGGCGACACAAGCGTCGACCTTCACGCGCAGGAGCTGGAAGTCGTAGGCCATGGGGGTCCTCCTTTGCGCCCGCTACTCCGCCGGGCGGATCGCCTGCGCGCGCGACGGCGGCGGCGCGCTCTCCCAGCCGGACACCTCGGCGCCGGCCTCGCGCGGCAGCGGGACGATGAAGAAGAGCGCGGTCATGCTCACCAACGCGATGGCGAGGAACGCCGGCCAGAAGGTGTCGGCGCCGAGCGCGCTCTGTCCGGTGAAGACGAGGGTGAGGTGCAGCATCAGCGCGCCGAAGCCGACGCCGAAGGTGAGCGAGAGCTGCTGGCCGACGCTCGAGAGGGTCGTCGCGCGGCTCATCACCGGCGCCCCGATCTCCGCGTAGGCGAGCGTGTTGAGGCTCGTGAACTGGAGCGAGCGGAAGAATCCGCCCGCGAGCAGCACGGCGAGCATCACGGCGTGCGGCGTGCTCGGGCGGAAGAGCCCGTTCGCGGCCATGAAGGCCGCGCAGATCACGGTGTTCGCGACGAGCACGCGGCGGAAGCCGTTGCGGCGCAGGATCTGCGGCGCCGTGATCTTCATCAGCATCGCGCCGGCGGCGGCCGCGCAGGTGGTGAGACCCGACTCGAAGGGCGTGAAGCCGAAGCCCGCCTGGAGCAGCAGCGGCAGCAGGAACGGCAGCGCGCCGATGCCGGCGCGGAAGGCGAAGCCGCCGAGCACGGAGGCGCGGAACGTCGGCAGGCGAAACAGCGAGAGGTCGAGGATCGGCGCGGGGGTGCGCCGCGCGTGACGCGCGAAGAGCGCCAGCAGCAGGCTGCCGACGCCGATCAGGATGGCGATGACGCCGCTCGGCAGCACGCCCCGCCCGAGGTTCTCGAAGCCGAGCATGGTGGCGGCGAGCCCGACGCCGGAGAGCGCGAATCCCAGCAGGTCGAGCGGCTCCTGCCGCGGCTCGCGGATGTTCGGGATGAGCAGGAACGTGAGCACGAGCCCGAGCAGGCCGATCGGGATGTTGATCAGGAAGATCCAGTGCCAGGTGTAGTAGGTGGCGATGAAGCCGCCGAGCGGCGGCCCGATCACCGGGCCGAGCAGCGCGGGGATGGTGAGGTAGGCCATCGCCGCGACCAGCTCGGACTTCGGCGTCGTGCGCAACACCACGAGGCGTCCGACCGGCACCATCATCGCGCCGCCGACGCCCTGGAGCGCGCGCGCCAGCACGAGCTGCACCAGCGAGCCCGAGAGCGCGCACGCGATCGAGCCCGCCGTGAAGAGGGTGATGGCCGACGCGAACACGCTGCGCGCGCCGAAGCGATCGGCGAGCCAGCCCGAGAGCGGCAGGAACACGCCGAGCGAGAGCAGGTACGTCGTGATCGCGAGCGAGAGCCGCAGGGGATCCTCGCCGAACGAGTGCGCGATCGTCGGCAGCGCGGTGGCGATCACCGTCGCGTCCATGTTCTCCATGAAGAGACCGCAGGCGACGATCAGCGGGACGACGTAGCGGGGCTTCGGCAGGCGGAGGGGCATGAGCCGGCCAAGGTCGCAAGCCGCTGAGACGATGGCTAGAGCAGCAGCCCCTGCGCCGGCCGCGACTGCTCCATGGCCAGCAGGCGCGCCTTCAGCGGCAGGCCGCCGGCGTAGCCCGCGAGGCGCCCGTCGCTGCCGATCACGCGATGGCACGGGACGACGATCGCCAGCGGATTCGCGCCATTGGCGGCACCGACGGCGCGCACCGCGTCCGGACGTCCGAGCTCACGCGCGATGTCGGCATAGCTGCGCGTCGCGCCGTAGGGGATCTCGCGCAGCGCGCTCCACACCTCGAGCTGGAACGGCGTGCCGCGCAGATCGAGCGCGAGCCCGAATTCGGTGCGCTTGCCCTCGAGGTACTCCTGGATCTCGCGGATCGCCTGTCGATTCGGCGCGTAGCCCTCGACGCACTTCGCATCCGGCGCGACGCGGCGAAGCCAGCCGGAGAGTCCGCGGCCGTCGGCGTGCGGCAGCTCCACGTAGGCGAGACCTTCAGCAGTGGACGCGAGCCGCAGAGTGCCGACCGGCGAGTCCACGCGCGCCGTGTGGACGATCTCCATGCGGCCGTCACAATACCACCGCCGTCGCGTCCGCGAATCGTCTCGCGCGAGACAGCTGCCAGAACGGAGAGTGAGGACCGCCATGGCACACCTGCTCGTGACCGGCGGCGCTGGCTACATCGGCTCGCATGCGCTGATCGCGCTGCGGGACGCGGGCCACACGGCCGTCGTGGTCGACGACCTGCGGACCGGCCACGCCTTCCTCGCGGGCGACACGCCGCTCGAGCGCGTCGACATCGCCGACCGGCCCGCGCTCGATCGTGTGCTGCGCGGGCGCGGGCCCTTCGACGGCGTGCTCCACTTCGCCGCCTCGCTGCTCGTGCCGGAGTCGATGGTGAAGCCGCTCATGTACTACCGGAACAACGTCGGCGGCTCGGCCAATCTGATCGAGGCCTGCGTCGAGCACGGCATACGCGCCTTCGTGCTCTCCTCGACCTGCGCGGTCTACGGCGTCCCGGCGAAGGTCCCGATCCCCGAGGACAGCCCGCTCGCGCCGATCAACCCTTACGGCGCCTCCAAGATGATGATGGAGCGGATGCTCGCGGACGCCGAGCGCGCGCACGGACTCCGCTACGCGGCGCTCCGCTACTTCAACGCCTCCGGCGCCGACCCGCAGGGCCGCGTCGGCGAGTGCCACGAGCCGGAGATCCACCTGATTCCCGTGGCGCTCCAGGCGCTCGCGGGCATGCGCGGGCCGCTCGAGGTCTTCGGCAA
>DASUFZ010000111.1:0-6031 GCA_036274295.1 Myxococcota bacterium | reverse complement strand
GTCGGCGAGCCGAGCACGGCGACCTTGCCCTGCGCGGCGCTGATGCGCGCGGCGATCTCGCGCTGCGCGTCGTCCCAGGTGACGTCGGCGAGCGCGCCGTCGGCGCCGCGCTTCTGCGGACCGCGATGGCGGTCCGGATGGAAGGTGCGCCCGATCGAGGCCTGGCCGCGCGCGCACAGCTTGCCGCGGTTGACCGGGTGCTCGGGATTTCCCTCGAGCTTGATCGGACGGCTCTCGCGCGTGCGCACGTGCAGGCCGCAGGCGGACGCGCACTCCTGGCAGGTCGACGCGTAGACGACCGGCATGCCGGGAATGATCTCCTCCGCCTGGATGACGTAGGGGATCAGCTTCTCGGGCAGGTCGGAGTAGCGGTAGCAGCCGGTGGCTGCTGCCGCGCCGGCACTCACTCCGACGAGCTTCAGGAACTCGCGTCGATCGATTTCGGACATTGCCGAGGGTGGCCTCGCGTCCTTCTAGTAATGGCAGGCGTAGCAGTCCTGCGTCGCGCCGTTCTGGCGGTGGCAGTCGATGCACCAGCCCATCTCGGGCTTGGAAGAGGGAAGCAGCCACGGCCACCACACGGTGTCGGGCGTGATGAAGACCTTGTCCATGTCCTGGACCTTGCCGTGGCAGGTCGCGCAGTCGAAGCCCTTCATGATGTGGGCGCGGTGCTGGAACTGGACGTACTCGGGCAGGCGGTAGACCTGCACCCACTCGATCGGCTCCTGCTTCTCCCAGTGGTCCTTCAGGGTGCGGATGCCGGCGAGCTCGTCGTAGGTCGGCGGGAACTGCGCGTGGCAGCCCATGCACAGCTGGACCGAGGGAACGCCGGCCGACGGGGAGGCGTCCGTACCGGTGTGGCAGTACTGGCAGTCGATCTTGAACTTGCCCGCGTGGTGCTTGTGGCTGAACGGGATCGGCTGGAGCGGGCCGGGCGTCGACGGATCCTCCGCCGCCGCGTGCGAGCGGCAGGCCGAGAGGCTCGGCCAGGGCGAGTCGAACTCCGCCGGGATCTCGATCTTCAGGCTCGGGTCGGCCTGCTGGCGCGCCTTCAGCTCCTGGGCGTCGCACACGCTCCTGGCGACGAGCGGCGCGTCCTCGGCCTGCACGCGCGAGGCGCCGAGCCCGGACCAGAGCGCGAACGCGCCGAGGACGGCCATCGCGACGACGAGAGCCCGGAGCGGATTCTTCGTCATGCGAGGTCGAGGCTCTGTCGAGCGACCGATGCGAGAAGCGCGCACATGCGGGCGTTTGATCCTGGGTCGGTGGCCTGGGATGGGATGGCTGGGATGGAGTACGCGAACGTCGAGCGCGCCGCGGAAGGCGGGAGCGAGCGGATCGTCGCTTGTCGGGGACCGAGACCGACGACGCACGAGGTTCGCGCGCCGACCTTGAAACGCGCGGTGTGATATCCCGGAAGCCCGGTGACGTCAAGGAGAAATTCGCGTTTCGCGAGGTGCGCGAACGCGCTGCGGCCGCGACGTCGAGCTGATAGACTCGCGCGCGCTTTTTCGTGAGCGATTTCGCGCAGATCGTCGGCTCGCACGGCAACTCCCGCGGATGCTCGGCGCGCAGCGGGGACACGTGATCGATTTCGACCCCAGCGAAGAGCAGCAGCTGATCGTCGAGACCGTGCGGCAGTTCGCGCGGAACGAGGTGCGCGCGCGCGCGCGCGAGTGCGACGAGGCCGCGAAGCTGCCCGCGGAGCTGCTCTCCGAGGCGCACGCGCTCGGTCTCGTCGCGAACGGCATCGAGGAGAAGTTCGGCGGCGGCGGCGCGCGCAGCGCGCTGACCGGCGCGCTCGTCGCCGAGGAGCTCGCCTGGGGCGACCTGGCGATCGCGCTGGCGATCCTGTCGCCGTCGCTCGAGGCGCTGCCCGTCCAGGACTTCGGCAGCGACGCACAGAAGCGACGCTGGCTGCCGGGGCTCGTCGGCGAGCGCTTCCGGCCGGGCGCGCTCGCGCTCGTCGAGCCGCACTACGGCGCGGATCCGCTCCGCCCGACGACGCGCGCGCGGCGCGCCGACGGCGGCTACGTGCTCGACGGAGAGAAGTGTCTGGTGCCGTGGCTCGACGGCGGCGAGCAGGTGCTCGTCTCCGCCACGGGTGAGTCGGGGCCGCAGCTCTTCATGGTGTCGCGCCAGGCGAAGGGCCTGCGCGCCACGAAGGCGCGCTACATGGGCATCCAGGCGCTGCCCACCGTCGAGCTCGCGCTCGAGGGCGTGCGCGTGACGGCGGACGACGCGCTCGCCACGGGCGAGCAGGGCCTCGCGCAGGTCGTGCAGCGCGGCCGCGTCGCGCAGGGCGCCATGGCCGTCGGCGTCGCGCGCACGGCCTACGAGACCGCGCGCGATTACGCCAAGGAGCGCGAGGCCTTCGGCGCGCCGATCGCCACCAAGCAGGCCATCGCCTTCAAGCTGGCGGACATGTCGATCGAGATCGACGCCGCGCGCCTGCTCGTGTGGGAGGCCGCCTGGCACCTCGATACCGGCCGCGACGCCGCGCGCGCCGTGGCGCTCGCGCACCGGCAGGCGCAGCGCGTCGCGCTCGAGGTCAGCGACGGCGCGGTGCAGGTGCTCGGCGGACACGGCTACACGCGCGAGTACCTGCCGGAGCTGTGCCTGCGCAACGCGCGGGGCTTCACCTGCTTCGAGGGACTCTCGCTCGTCTAGGAGCCATTCAGTGACGATCGACTTCGAGCTCACGAAGAACGCGCGCGTCGCACAGGCCCACTACCACGAGATGGCGGAGCAGCACATGCGGCCGCACTCGCGCGAATACGACGACCGCGAGCACGAGCTGCCGGCGCCGTGGGTGGACTGGTTCTGGAAGGAGGGCCGCGGCGGCGCCAAGGGCACCGATCTCTCGGCGCCGGGCGACGGCATGGTGCAGGTGTGCGTGCAGGCCGAGGAGCTCTGCTGGGGCGACGCGGGCCTGTATCTGCGCATGCCGACGGCGGCGCTCGGCGGCTCGGCGGTGGCGGCCGCGGGCACGCCCGCGCAGAAGGAGAAGTTCCTCACGCCCTTCCGCGGCGACGGCCATCCGATCTGGGGCGCCATGGCGATCACCGAGCCGCAGGCCGGCTCGGACTCTGCGGCGATCCAGACGACGGCCGACCGCGACGGCGACGAGTACGTGCTGAACGGCACGAAGATCTTCTGCACCGCCGGCGAGGGCGCCTCGCAGCACGAGGGCGGCTTCGTCGTCGTGTGGGCGACGGTCGACCGCAGCGCGGGGCGCGGCGGCATCAAGGCCTTCGTGGTGCCGGCGAAGACGCCGGGCATGCGCCTCGTCGGCACCGAGAAGAAGCTCGGCATCCGCGCCTCCGACACCGCGACGCTCGTGTTCGAGGGCTGCCGCGTGCCGGCGGCGAACCTGCTCGGCAGCGCCGAGGTCAAGAAACACGACGCGAAGTCGACCGGCGACAAGGGCTTCAAGGGCGCGATGGCCACCTTCGACGCCAGCCGCCCGATCGTCGCGGCCATGGCGGTCGGCGTCGGGCGTGCGTCGCTCGACTTCCTGCGCGAGGAGCTGACGCGCCAGGGTGTCGCGATCCGCTACGACGTCCCGGCGTCCGCGCTCGGCGCCGTCGAGCGCGACGTGATCGACATGGAGGCGGAGCTCCAGGCGGCGCGCCTGCTCACCTGGCGCGCCGCGGCGCTGATCTCGCGCGGCCGCCCCAACAACCTCGAGGCCTCGATGGCGAAGGCGAAGGCCGGCCTCGTCGTCACGCGCATCACGCAGAAGGCGGTCGAGCTGCTCGGGCCCGCCGGCTACTCGAAGAAGCTGCTGGTCGAGAAGTGGATGCGCGACGCCAAGATCAACGACATCTACGAGGGCACGCAGCAGATCAACCAGCTGATCGTCGCCCGCCGCATCCTCGACTACTCGTCGAGCGTGCTGCGCTAGGGAGGACGATCGTGCCGGTCGACGCGGAGCTGCTCGAGATCCTGGTCTGCCCCGAGACGCGGCAGCCGCTGACCCTGGCCGGCGCCGACCTGCTCGCGCGCCTCAACGCGGAGATCGACGCGGGGCGCCTCAAGAGCCGCGGCGGCGACAAGGTCGGCAAGCGCATCGACGAAGGCCTCGTGCGCCAGGACGGCAAGGTCCTCTATATCGTCGACGACGACATCCCGGTGATGCTGATCGAGGAGTCGATCGAGCTCTGAACGCCGTATCTGGCCGCATCTGCTTCGTTGCGCTCCCTCGGCCCTGCTCGACGTACGTTGAGTACGTCTCCGCGGGCCTCGGTGGCGCGCCTCGCATCTGCAGCCATCTCCGGCGTTCGCGCGCCGCGTACGTGGCGCTGCTCTTCGCTTTAGCGGCATGCGAGCAGACGTACGGCGTCGTCCGCCGCGCGACGTTGACGAGTTACCCCTCACCGGAATGCGTCGTCCAGGCGGTTCGTCAGGTTCAAGGGGTCGAGAGCGTCGACGAATTTCACCGAACGAGCCAAGGAGAACATGCTGAGAAACGGTCCCAGAACATCTCGTACCGCCGGGGGTCCCTAGAGCTGCAGCCCGGTGTCTTCGAGGAGTCGCCCGAGCGAACGCGGTGGATTCAATCCTACGCTTTCGTAAACAGGAGACCGGCTCGCTCAGACGTCGACGCAGCTCGCGCTTTGATGATGGCGGTCGAACAGAAGGTCGAAGAGAGCTGCGGCATTCCAGGCTTCAGGCAACTCGTGCGCGAGACCTGCCAAGGTGTCGAGTGTGAGTCCCAGCAGCTTCCGGCGGAAGCCACTCTCGATCGAGCTCGGTCGGCGTACTCACGTCGAGACTACGACGAGGCCCTAGCACTCCTTCAGTCTCAGCTTCAGGAACTGCAGGATCCACAAGCTTCGGAGCGGGGAGAAGCCTTGGAGTTGGCTCTGCGAGTCTGCGAGCGCTCGGAGCGGCCAGACGAAGCGCTGGCATATGCCTCTGAATGGGTGGAGTGGACGAAGAGATCGGGGGAAAATCTGACGCTCGCTCGCGCGCTCTCCGCAAAAGCAGAAACGCTGGAAGCGCTAGGACGCCTGGACGAAGCGCGGCAGGTTCGACTCGAAGCACTCGATCTCGCCAAGAAGACGTGGGGCACCTCAGGATCTTTCGTGGCATTGGCCAGGCTCGCGCTTGCCGACGTGCTTCGGGCTCAGTCGGCCTACCCGGATGCCGAGGCGCAGTACATCGAGGCACTGACAGAGCTCGAGGGCAAATCGAATCGATTTCATACGGCGTGGGTGCTGGAGCACTACGCAGTCCTGCTCGATCAAACGGGTCGGCACGAAGAAGCGCAGCGACTGCGAGCCAGAGCCGCGGTGATCGAGGCGGAAGCCGATGCCGCGTCGGAAGCAAGCGGAATTTGGAAGGACACGCCGTTACCCTGAGCTTCTCGCCTGCCACCCCTGAAGGGAAAGAGCTGGTTCAACGGAGCATGGTCCTGAGAATGATGGCTGCGGTGTTCGTCGTCGGGCTGATCGGTCTCTGCATTTCCATTGCTGGACCGAGCGCTGAACAGCTGACCACGAACAGCCATTTCGTGCCGATCGCGAGGCTGCTCGTGGTGCCCGAGAAATATGATCAAGCCGTCAGCCTCATCGGATTCCTGGTCTTCGACGATCACGAGGAGATCTTGTATGCGTCGAAGGAGGACGCGGTCCACGCGATCGTCCCGAACGGCATCGAACTCGATCTCACCAAGAAGTGGGATGGGTCGCCGCTCACTGACTGCGATGGCAAGTACGTGATGATCACTGGAAGGTTCCGGGCGCCCTTGCCGGGCACGCAGGCAATCACGACCGGACGCATCGTGGAACTCTTCGAGATTCAGGAAGGGGCAGCCTGGGGTCGCGCCGAGCCTCCGTCGTTCGAGTAGGAACAGGAAGACGAGGCCACGGGCATGGGCTGGATTCGTCGCGTCCCGCTGCGGATTTGGACACACGTCATCCCGTGCACCGGCCTGTTCCTCGTGAGCTGCCTGACTCATACGTCCAACGTGTTGATCCACGTTCCCGAACCGAATGCCGCCTGCCAGATGGCAAGAGACATCGCA
>DASUFZ010000110.1:0-9103 GCA_036274295.1 Myxococcota bacterium | reverse complement strand
GTGACGAGGCCGACGTAGCCGGTGCCGATGACGCAGACGTTCATGCGGTCCTCGCGCTGAAGCTCTCGACGGTGATGCGTAGCCCCTCGCGCAGCGCGATGCGCGGCTCGTAGCCGAGCAGCTCGCGCGTGCTCTCGAGCGAGGCGACGCTGTCCCGAACGTCGCCCTCGCGAGGCGGTGCGTGACGCGGCTGCGCCTTCGCGCCGGTCTGCTCGCGGATCACGGCGATGAGATCGTTCAGGCTGGTGCGCCGGCCGGCGGCGACGTTGAAGACCCTGCCGGCGGCGCCCGGCGCATCCGCGGCGAGCAGGTTCGCCTGGACGGCGTCGTAGACCATGACGAAGTCCCGCGTCTGCTCGCCGTCGCCGAAGATCGTCGGCGACTCGCCGCGCAGGCAGGCGGTGATGAACTTCGGGATCACCGCCGCGTACTCGCTCTTCGGGTCCTGGCGCGGGCCGTAGACGTTGAAGTAGCGGAGCGAGACGGTCTCGAGGCCGTAGAGCTGCGTGTAGAGGCGGCAGTACGACTCGCCGGCGTGCTTCTGCAGCGCGTAGGGTGAGAGCAGGTCGACCGGCATCGTCTCGACCTTCGGGAGGCCCGGCGCGTCGCCGTAGGCGGACGACGAGGCCGCGTAGACGACGCGCCGCACGCCGGCCAGGCGCGCGGCGTCGAGCACGGCCAGGGTGCCGCCGACGTTCACGCTGTTGGTGAGGATCGGCTCGGCCACGCTCTTCGGGACCGACGCCATGGCGGCCTCGTGGAACACGACCTCCATGCCGTGCACCGCCTTCGCGAGCAGGTCGGCGTCGCGGATGTCGCCGCGCACGAGCTCGATCCGCCCGTCCACCGCGGCGAGGTTCTCCGCCTTGCCGCTCGAGAAGTCGTCGAGCACGCGCACGCGCCAGCCGTCGGCGCACAGGCGCTCCACCAGATGGCCGCCGATGAAGCCGGCTCCTCCCGTGACCAGCGCGGAGCGGGACGCGTTCACGCGGCCTCCTTCAGCCAGTCGGCGAAGCGGCGCACGCCCTCCTCGAAGGGCACGCGCGGGTCGTAGCCGAGCGCGCGCCGCGCGGCCGAGATGTCGGCGAGCGTGCGCGAGACGTCGCCCGGCTGCGCCGGCAGCCATTCGATGCGCGCCTTCACGCCGAGCACCCGCTCGAGCACCTGGATCACCTCCGTCACCGCGATCGTCCGCCCGGCGCCGAAGTTGAGCAGCGCGAACCCGAGGTCCGAGTCGAGCGCGGCGCACAAGCCCGTGACGAGATCGTCGACGTAGGTGAAGTCGCGCAGCGCCGTGCCGTCGCCGAAGACCGGCACCGAGTCCCCCCGGAGCATGCGCTCGGCGAAGCGGCGGATCGCGAGATCGGGGCGCTGGCGCGGCCCGTAGGCGGTGAAGATGCGCGCACACACGACGGGCAGCCCGCGCGCGGCGTGGAAGGCGTGCGCGACGAGCTCGCCCGCGCGCTTCGTGGCCGCGTAGGGCGAGACCGGCAAGGCGGCCGCCTCGTCCTCGCGGAAGGCGCCGCCGCGGGGCTGCTCTCCGTAGACGGACGACGACGACGCAAAGACCACGCGCGGCGCGCCGCGCCGGCACGCCTCCTCGAAGAGCACGCACGTCCCGCGCACGTTCACGTCCGCGTACTCGGCGGGCCGCTCGAGGCTCGGGCGCACACCGGCGAGCGCGGCCAGGTGGACGACGGCGTCGCAGGGCCCCGCCTCGAACGCGCGCCGCACGGCCGCGGGATCGCGCAGGTCGCCCTCGATCAGGCGGAAGTTCCGGTGGCTCTCCGCAGCGCGCAGGTTGCGGCGCTTCAGCGCCGGCGCGTAGAACGGGTCGAAGGAGTCGAGGCCGACGACGCGGCGTCCGTCGGCCAGCAGGCGATCCACCAGGGTCGAGCCGATGAACCCCGCCGCGCCGGTGACCAGCGCGCACTCCGCACGGCTCACCGCGCGCGCCCCCTGCCGCGACGCGCGCCGCTGACGGCCTCGCTGCGCTCGAGATCCGCCTCGACCATGATGCGGACGAGCCCGCGGAAATCGGTCTTCGCCGTCCAGCCGAGCTCCTCGCGCGCCTTGGTCGGGTCCGCCAGCAGGGTGTCCACCTCGGCTGGCCGCAGCAGCGCGGGGTCCGTGCGCACGAAGTCGCGCGGATCGAGGCCGACGTGCTCGAAGGCGAAGTCGACGCACTGCTGCACCGAGTGGTGCACGCCCGTGCCGACCACGTAATCGACGGCCGTCTTGCTCTGCAGCATGCGCCACATCGCCTCGACGTACTCCGGCGCGTAGCCCCAATCGCGGCGGGCGTCGAGGTTGCCGAGCTTCAGCTCGTCCTGGAGCCCGAGCTTGATGCGCGCCACGCCCTCGCTGATGCGGCGCGTGACGAACTCGCGCCCGCGCCGCGGCGACTCGTGGTTGAACAGGATGCCCGACACCGCGAAGAGTCCGTAGCTCTCGCGGTAGTTGACCGTGATCCAGTGGCCGTAGGCCTTCGCGACGGCGTAGGGGCTTCTCGGGTAGAACGGCGTCGATTCGTTCTGCGGCACCTCGCGCACGCGCCCGTACATCTCCGAGCTCGACGCCTGGTAGAAGCGGATCTCGGGATCCACGAGCCGCACCGCGTCGAGCATGCGGGTGACGCCGAGCGCGGTGAACTCGCCGGTGAGCGACGGCTGGAGCCAGCTCGTCGGCACGAACGACTGCGCCGCCAGGTTGTAGAGCTCGCGCGGCCGCACCTCGCGCAGGACGCTGACCAGCGAGCTCTGGTCGAGCAGGTCGGCCTGGTGGAGCGTCACGCGCTCGGCGATGTGGGCGATGCGCTCGAAGCTCTCGGTGCTCGAGCGCCGCACCATGCCGTGCACCTCGTAGCCCTTCTCGAGCAGCAGCTCCGCGAGGTACGAGCCGTCCTGGCCGGTGATGCCGGTGATCAGCGCGCGAGTCACGAGGCGCCCTTCTCGGCGCTGCGGGGCGGCGCCGTCTCGTCGACGCGGCCGATGACTCCGAGGTTCCACAGGAGCCGCACGGTCAGGCCGAGCACGGTGACGAGGAAGATCCACGCGGTGATGCCCTGGAGCCGCGTGAACGAGACGGCGATCATGCAGAACGCCGCGGTCAGCATGTAGAACTGGACGACGGCCGCGCGCGGCGAGCCCTCGCTCGCCAGCAGCCGGTGGTGCATGTGCTGGCGATCGGCCGTGAAGATCGGCTTGTGCTGCACGATGCGGCGCAGGATCGACATGGCCGTGTCGAGGATCGGCACCGCGAGCGCGAGCATCGGCACGATCATCGTGATCATCGAGACGCGCCGATAGCAGGCGAGCGCGAGCACGGAGAGCGTGAAGCCGACGAAGAGCGCTCCGGTGTCGCCGAGGAAGATGCGCGCGGGCGCGAAGTTGTGGGGCAGGAAGCCGAGCAGCGCGGCGGCCAGCGCGACGCCCGCGAGCAGCACGAACGGCTGGTCGCTCTGGAACGAGATGGCGGCGAGCGTCGCCGCGATGATGGCGCCGACGCCGGCGGCGAGGCCGTCGAGGCCGTCGAGCAGGTTGAGCGCGTTGGTGATGCCGACGATCCAGAGAACCGTGATCGCCCACGTCACCCATTCGGGCAGGTCCACGAGCCCCTGCGTGAACGGATTCGTGAAGTAGGGGAACTGGAAGCCGTGCGCGATCGCGATGCCCGCCGCGATCAGCTGGCCGATCAGCTTCTGCCAGGCGTTCAGCCCGAAGCGGTCGTCGCACACGCCCGTGATCAGCACGACGAGCCCGCCGAGGAGCAGGCCGCGCATGCGCACCGGGTCCGGGCCCTCGGCGGACAGCGCCGTCGCCGCGACCAGGCTGACGGCGAAGCCCGCGGCGACCGCGAGCCCGCCGCACAGGGGCATGTTGGGGCGCTGGTTGACGCCCCGGTCGCTCGGCCGGTCGATCGCGCCGATCGCGAGCGCGAAGCGCCCGACGAAGGGCGTCGCGAGGGCCGCCACCGCGAACGCGCTCGCGACGGGAATGGCGATGTCGAGCGGTTCCATGGTGCAACCCGGGAGGCGAGTGTGCGCCGGCTAGTTCGCGTAGCCGTAGCGGCCCTGGTCCGCGATGGCTCCATTCAGCACCAGTCCGAGAACCCTGCGGCGGTCCACGATCTCGAGGACCGTCTCGACGTCCTCCTGGGGCGTGACGTCCGCCCGCACCACCACGACGATGCCGTCGCACAGATCCGCCACAGCCTTGGCGTCGGGGAGACCGAGCGCCGCCGGCGTGTCGAGGATGACCCGGTCGTAGCGCGCGGCCACCTCTTCGATCAGCTCGCGCATGCGCGCGGAGCCGAGCAGCTCCGACGGGTTCGCCGGGCGCCCGCGCACCGCGAGGATCTCGAGGCCCATGCCCTCCGGCTTCACGATCGCCTGCTCGAGCCCGATCTGGTCGGTCAGCACTTCGGCGAGCCCCGCCTCGGGAGTGAGCCCGAGCGAGCTGTGCACCTTCGGGCGGCGCAGGTCGCAGTCGACGAGCAGCACGCGGCGCCCGACCGAGAGGGACGTCACGATCGCGAGGTTGATCGCCGCCGTGGTCTTGCCCTCGCCCGGCGTCGCGCTCGTGACGGCGACGGTGCGGAGCGGCTTGTCGGCGGCGAGCGCGTCGATGCGGCCGCGCAGTGCGCGGAACTGCTCCGCCACGTACGAGTCCGGCTGGAGCAGCGAGATGCGGCGCTTGTTGAGGTCGCCGGTGGACTCGAGCAGCGCCCGCCGGCGCGGCCAGAGGCGCGACAGGAGAGAGGGTTTGTCCACCGAGGCAGGCGGCGCGAGGGTCGGGCTCGTGGCGGCCTCGGGCTCCCACTCGAGCGGTCCGCTCGAGGTGGGCTCGCCACCCGAGCGGCGGCGCCGTTCCGCCTCCGCCCTGCGCAGCGCATCGTAGACCTTGGCCATACCTTCCCGCCCACGCCTACCTGAACAGTCCGAACCAGCCCCGCCGGCGCGGAGCGGGCGAGAGAGTAGTCGGCTGGCCGTTGAGTGCCGCCTCGGCGTTCAGCAGGTGCAGCTCTCCAGCGACCTCGTCGATGGCGCCGGCATCGAGCGTGGCCTGCTCGCGCGTGTAGCCGCTGAGCAGCGCCCCGTCGCAGAGCACGTTGACGAGACGCGGCACCCCACCGGTGACTTCGTGGAGTCGTTTCAGCGCAGAGCGCTTGAAGACCCCCTTGCCCGTGTAGCCCGCGAGGCGCATCCGCTCGTCGACGTACGCAGCGAGCTCCGCCTCGTCGAAGGGGCGGAGGTGGTGGCGCAGCACCACGCGCTGCCGAAGCTGGCGCAGGTCGGGGCGGTCGAGCATGGCGTCGAGCTCCGGCTGCCCGACCAGCATGATCTGGAGCAGCTTGGAGGTCGGCGTCTCGAGGTTCGAGAGGAGGCGGATCTCCTCGAGCATCTCGGGCGAGAGGTTCTGCGCCTCGTCCACGATCAGCAGGGCGGTGCGATTCTCCTTCAGCTGATCGATCAGGAAGCGGTTCAGGGTGAGCAGGTACTCGGCCTTCGTGCGGCACGGCGTGTCGATGCGGAACTCGTCGAAGAGCACGCGGAAGAAATCGAGCGGCTCGAGGCGCGGGTTGAAGAGGAACGCCGACGGCATCTCCGGATCGAGCTGGCCGAGCAGCGCGTGCAGCAACGTGGTCTTGCCCGTCCCCACCTCGCCCGTCAGCACGACGAAGCCCTTCCGCGCGCGCACCGCGTAGACGAGCATCGCGAGGCCCTCGCGGTGCGTCTCGCCGAGCACGAGAAACGACGGATCCGGCGTCATCTCGAAGGGCGAGCGCATCAGGCCGTAGAACTCGCGATACACGGCTCAGCCCTCTTGGGCGGGCGCCGCCGCCGTGGCCGCGGGCTTCTGCCCGGGGGCCTGCTGCTGCTCCGGCGACGGTCGCAGGAAGCCCGGGGCGCCGTTCACCCAGAAGTAGCTGGCGGCGCCGCCGACGAGGGTGAAGACCACGAGCCCGAGCGTGGCGATCGCCGTGCGCAGCCGCTGCCGGCGCAGCACCGCGCGATCGCCCTCGAGCCAGATGCGGGGAATCGTCGCGAGCACGGGCAGATCGAGCCGCGACTGGAGCTGACGGGCGTCGTGCGGCGAGCGATCCCGCACCTCGAGCAGCAGCGCGAGGCCGGCCCCGAGGAAGAGCCCGAAGACGCCGCCGAGCGCGATGATGACGGTGCGGTTCGGGGAGCTCGGCTCGGGTGCGATGAACGCCGCCTCGATCACCCGGAACTGCTCGCCGAGCTGCCGGCGCTCGAGCTGCGCCTGCACCGACGCCTCGAGCTGGCGCTTGCTGAAGTCCTGGAAGCTGGTGAACAGGTGCTCGTACTCGCGCGCGAGCCCGTCGAGCTGCTCGGTGACGGCGGGCGTGGCGCTGATCAGCGCCTGCACCTCGTCGGCCGCGTCCTGGAGGCGCTCGATCTCCTGCTCCGCCTGCGACTTGCGCAAGGTCGCGCGCTGCAGGCTCGCCTGCGCGGTCTGCTCCATCAGCGAGCCGGTCGGATCTGCGGCGCCCTTCTCCTTCAGCTCGGCGACGGTCTTCTCGAGCTCCGCGAGCTCGGCCTTGACCTTGACGATGTCGGGGTGCTTCTCGGTGTAGCCGCGCGAGCGCAGGTCGGTCAGGCTGAGCTTCAGGAGCTCGAGGCGCCGCCCCGGGCTGGCATCGTCGCCCGGCGCCGCGAAGGCGGCCGCCTGCGCGACCTGGCTGCGGTAGAAGGCCTCGTCGCTGCTCGCCTCGGCCATCTCGCGCTGCGCGATCGCGCGATCGCTGAGCAGGCGCTCGAGCCGGCGCTGGTTCGGGTCGAGATCCTCGGGAAGCTTGCCCGTGTTGTCGTTCTTGACCTTCGCGATCTGCGCTTCGACGTCGCGGATCTGCTCGGCCAGACGGGAGAGCTCGCCCTGGATGAACTCGAGGCTCTTCTGCGACACCACGACGCGCGAGTCGATGTGGCTCTCGATGAAGTCGTTTCCGAGCAGCTGCGCGACGTCGCGCGCCGTCTTCGCGTCGAAGTCGTCGAAGAAGATCTGGAACTCGTTGATGGCGACGTCGCGGGTCCGCGCCGACTGGCGCTCGAGCTCGGGGATCACCGGCTCGACCCGGATGCGCGAGCGCATCAGGTCGATGATCTCCTCGCGCAGCATGTACTCGGACTCGTGCTTGTAGAGCCCGACCTTGTCGATGATGGCCGACAGCCGCGGGCGCGAGAGGATCTGCGCGCTCATGATGTGCAGGCGCGCGTTGATGTCGCTGCCCTGCACGCCGGCGCGCACCAGCTCCTCATCGACAGACTGGGGCTCGACGAGGACCGTCGCGTAGCTCGTGTAGACGTTGGGCAGCGCCATCGCCACCCAGTAGCTCGCCAGCAGCACCACCAGCGCCGTGAACGCAGCGATCTTGCCCCGCCGGCGCAGGATGCCGGCGAGATCGCCCAGCTGGAGGTCGCCTTCAACGTTCATGGGAGGGGTTCACCGCGCCTCGGTCTACCACAGTTTGATCGGGGAGAAGACGTGTTGGACGCCGAGGGTGACGAGGTAGTCCTCGAAGTCCGAGGGATCGCCCAGTGAGTCGTTCTGGGACCCCTGCTGGTTGTAAGTGAACTGAAGATACCCGGAGGTGTTGCGGGTAAAAATCCGGGTGATTCGCGAGGCGAAGCCCCAGCGCATCGTGTCGATATCCGTCGTGTCGTCGCGCTGGACGAAGGATTCGCCGTCCGCTGTGACCACACCGTTCAAGCCCGGGGCAAGGCCCGCAATAAAGATGGTGGATGCCCCCGGGGAATTGGCGAAGGCGGTCGTGGGGTCGAGCTCCTCGACGAGGGTATTGATCTGGCCCTGCTCGGTCAGCGACTTGCGCAGACCCCACTCGGCGCGCGCCGCGAGCTGCCATTTCTCCGTGATGTCCCACGTGTTCGAGAGCGTCACCGAGTCCGAGACCACGGTGCCGCCGAGGCCCGAGGCGTTGCCCTGCTCGCGGGTGTAGTGGAGCCCCGTGTGCAGAGTCGGGCTCCAGTGGCGGGTCAGCGTCACGTCCGCGAAGACGGTCACGTCCGTCGAGGTCTCGCCGTCCGGGTTCTGGTTGTTGACCGTCGCCGTGGCGCCCTGGATCTCGGTGGCCAGGTCCGCATCCGGGCCCACCAACGGCACGACGACGCTCGGATTGCACGACTGGTCGCTCACGAGCACCCGCTCGGTCGTGGAGTTCTGGAGCAGCGGGCAGTCCGTGAACTGCGAGATCAGGAGCACGCCGCCCGAGTAGCCGTTCGGATCCGCTGGCGTTCCGTCGATTTCGACGAACCCGGGAGGCGGAGTGAAGTTCCCGTTCACTCGGGTGAAGGGGATCCAGTTCCGTACGTCGGTGGCGTCGGCGTCGTCCTGCTCGGAGTGGATGACGGCAGGACCCACGCTCGCCCCGAGCTCGGTCTTCTCGTCGATCGACCAGCGCCAGCTGCCGAAGACGTTGTAGATCTGCGCGTTGCTGCCGACGATGTCGTTCGAGTTGTAGAACTTCTGGTAGGCGACGCTGGCGCCGCCGCCGGCGCGGTGCCTCGGCGTGATCGTGTAGAGCAGGTTGCCGGCGCCCTGGATCTGCCAGTTCTCCTGGCGATCGTCGCGGCTCGGGTGGAAGTAGTCGTGCGACACCTGGAGGCCGCCGCCGAGGCGGGGCGTGAACTGGTAGGTGGCGCCGAGGAGAGCGTCGTTGATGGTGACGCGGTCGCGCTGGTCGTTGACGAGCGGGGAGTCGAATGCGCCCTCGGTGCCGTCGAAGTTCGTGCGCAGCTCGCTGCGGATGTAGCGGAGCGTGTTGCTGGCATACAGCTCGAAGCGGTCGTTGACGTGGTAGCCGAGGTTTCCGTAGAACTCCTGGTCGACGTCGTCGACCTCGGTGTGCTCCACCGCGAACTCTACCGGCAGCGCGTAGGTGATCCCGTAGGTGAGATCCTGGCCGCGCTCTTCGGCGAGCCGCACCCACGGCCGCAGCCGGAAGATGAAGTCGTCCTTCTCGTCGCGGTGGGAGCGGAAGACGTTGCTGTCGTATTCGACCGCACCGTCGATCGCGAAGGTGAGTTCCGCCGCGCGCGTGGCGCCGGGAATGCCCAGCGCAC
>DASUFZ010000109.1:0-2800 GCA_036274295.1 Myxococcota bacterium | reverse complement strand
ATCCGACGCGCTTGCTTGCGTTGGCGCGAGCGGGCGAGCCAATGCGTGCTGATATACTGCGCGCATGGACATCGCATCGCTGCCCGATGAAGTCAAAGAGCTGGTGCGCGCGCAGATCGAGACGGGTCGCTTCCGATCGGTCGATGAGGTCGTGTGCGAGGCGCTTCGCCTCCTGCACGAGCGCGAGACACTCTTCGCTTCTCATCGCGACGAGGTACTCGCACAGGTTGCAGAAGGCGTTGCAGCCGAGGAGCGAGGTGAGCTCCGGGATGGCGCCGAGGCGGTTGCGCAGGTTCGACGTCGCATCGACGAGCGGCTGCGCAGGGGAGAGTGATTCGAGCTTCTCGCGAGGAATCCCGAGATCGGTCGCCATCGTCCTGAACTCTGGCCTCCGCCCTATCGCTTCTGGCCCACCGGGCCGTGCTTCATCGCATACCGGGGCGACGTGCTTCCGATCCGCATCGTGCGGATCACACGCGTGTCACGGGATTGGAGCCGATTCCTTCCTGGATCGTGAGCGCACCGCCGCGCCCCAGATCCACCCCGACGACATCAGAAGAGGACCTCGCATCCGCTGCCGCGCAGCACGGCGTCCACCTGCGCGCGCTCGCCGCCTGAGAGCGCCGCGTAGCCCTCGCGCAGCGCGCGCAGGCACTTGCCCTGGTACGGGAACGGGTCCTGCACCCACGGCTCAGCGTCGATCGTGCACTCGACGCGCGGCTTCTTCTCCGCGAGCGCGCGCGCGTTCGCGAGCAGGAACGGCGCGTAGACGCGGCCGACCTCGGTGAAGAGCGCGCGCAGGCTGTCGGGCGCGTCGCCCGCGGCGAACCAGCCCTCGTCGTCGTCGCCGACGGCGAGCCCCGAGAGATCCTCGACGCCGTCGATCCACGCGCAGATGCGCGGCGCCTCCGCGCGCGCGATCGCCATGGGGGTCGGATCGAAGCCGACGAGCTGCGTGAGCTGGCCGTAGAGCCCGAAGTCGCACGCGCCGGGTCGTCGGCCGAGCACGAAGGGCGCTTCGGAGAGCCGCGCGTTCAGCAGCGCCAGCAGACGCCGGTAGCTCGCCTCGATGACGGGCGCCGTCGTCGCGTTCGAGCCGACGACGCCGAGCCGCCCGATCTGGCGCTCGGCGAACTGCTTCGAGAGCGGCGCGATCTCGGCGTCGCTCTTGTCGACGCCGCTCCAGCGCGGCAGCACCTGCGACGCGAACTCGATGTCCGCCGGGTAAGCCCAGCGGTAGTGGAACATGCACTTCGTCAGCCACTCGTCGGCGTAGTCCTCGAGCAGCGCGTCGAGGAACGCGAGCGCCGGGCGCGGCGGCACGACGCTCCGCCCCGCGAACTCGCGCTCGAGCCGGCGGATCAGCGGCGTCGAGTCGATCGCGGCCTCGCGCGGATTGCCCTGCGCGTCGGGGTAGATCAGCACGGGGAGCAGGCGCACGGGCGGCTCCGGCAGCCCGCGCGATTCCTTCGAGAAGTTGAGGATCCACACGTGGGGAATGCGCCGGTAGCGCAGCACCGCGCGCAGCTTGCGGCTGTAGGGGGAGCCCGGCGCGCCGACGATGCGAAGCGGGTGCGTCATCGCGCGGCCCTCGCGTAGCCGTCGAGCGTCTCGATGATCAGCTCGGGCTGATCCTCCTGGATGAAGTGGTGCGCCTCGACGATGCGGTGCGGCTGGCCCTTGGCGCCGGGGATGCGCTCCTTCAGCGCGGCCTCGCCGCCCTTCGAGATGGGATCGCGATCGCCGAACAAGGTGAGGAAGGGCTTCTCGAAGCGCTCGAGCTTCTTCCATGCGGCCTTGTTGCGCGGGACGCCCGGATTGTCGGGCTGGAGCGGGATCAGCAGCGGGAATTGCAGCGCCGCCGACTGGTGTCGGCCGTCGGGGAAGGGCGCCTCGTAGGCGCGCCGCTCGGCGTCGCCGAGCCCGCGGATCGTGCCGCCGTGGAGCAGATCGGCGATCGGCAGCGCCGGCACGCCCTGGCTGAACGCGAGCCAGCGCTCGAGCCCGGGTGTCGCACCCTGGCCCTCGGGCAGGCCCGTGTTCGCGGCGACGACCGCCGCGAAGCGCTCGGGATGATCGGCCACGAGGTGCAGGCCGAGCAGGCCGCCCCAGTCCTGGCAGAAGAGCGTCACGCGGCGCAGGTCCATGCGCAGGAACCACTCCTCGAGCCAGGCGATGTGACGGTCCTGGGTGTAGTCGGTGCGCGCGGCCGGCTTGTCGGAGCGCCCGAAGCCGACGAGGTCCGGCGCGACGACGCGGTGCCCGCGCGCGACGAGCGCGCGGATGATGTTCCGGTAGAGGAACGACCAGGCCGGGTTGCCGTGCAGCAGCAGCACCGGCGCGGCGTCGCGCGGGCCCTCGTCGACGTAGTGCATGCGCAGCGGCGTGCCGGCCGCGCCCTTCACCACCATGTAGTGCGGCGCGAAGTCGTAGCCCTCGAGCTTTTCGAAGCGCTCGTCGGGCGTGCGAAGAACCTCCATCGCTACTTCTCCCACAGCGAGAGCACGTGGCCGTCCTGCGGACGCGTGCGGCCGGCCAGCGTGTCCTGATAGGTGCGGAGCAATGCGTCGCGCCCGCGCGCACGCACGACGCGCAGCCACGCGGTGCTCGCGTCGCGGAAGCCGAACCAGGCGTCGCGCGCGCGCTGCTGGAAGCCGGCCGGGCCCCCGTCCTTCAGGCGCTGCTGGATCTGCGCCGGCGCGAAGAAGAACTCGGGCTTCGGCCCGGAGAGATCCGCGGCGCCGCCGAGATTCGCGGCGGACCAGTGCGTCGCGCCGACGGTGCAGCTCACCTTCAGCTG
>DASUFZ010000108.1:0-9294 GCA_036274295.1 Myxococcota bacterium | reverse complement strand
GAGCTCGCCGCGCCGGCTCATCTCGGCGAAGAGGCCCATCAGGTGGCGCGTGCTCGCGAGCACGGCGTCGCCGAAGCTGACGAGCTTCCCGTCCTCGAGGTGGAGGATGCGGTCCGCCACGTCGAGGATGCGCGCGTCGTGCGTGACGAGCACGACCGACGCGCCGCGCTCGCGCGCCAGCCCGCGCAGGATCTCGACGACCTCGCGCCCCGACTTCTTGTCGAGCGACGCGGTCGGCTCGTCCGCGAGCACGAGCTTCGGCTCGCCGACGAGCGCGCGCGCGATCGCGACGCGCTGGCGCTGTCCGCCGGAGAGGCGGTCGGGCCGCGCGCCCTCGCGTCCGGCGAGGCCGACCGCGGCGAGCATCGCCTCCGCGCGCCGGCGCCGCTCGCCGCGCGGCGGGCGCGGCCGCGCCGCGAAGCCCATCTCGACGTTCTGGATCGCCGTCAAGGAGCCGAGCAGGTTGTGCTGCTGGAAGACGAAGCCGATGCGCCGGCGGATGTCGACCCGCGCCGACGCCGACGCGCCGACGAGCTCGCGTCCGAGCACGCGCAGGCTGCCGTGCTGCGCGCGGCGCAGCGCGCCGATCAAGGTGAGCGCCGTGGTCTTGCCCGAGCCCGACGGCCCGGAGAGGATCGCGACCTCGCCCTCCGCGATCTCGAGCGAGACGTCGAAGAGCACCTGGCGCGCCAGCGCGCCCTGGCCGAGGTGGTGGCTCACCTTCTCGAGTCGGACGAGCGGCTCTGCGTTCGCCATCTAGAAAACGTCGGCCGGATCGGCCTGGCGGACCTTGCGCAGCGCGATGGTGCCGGCGACGGCGCACATCGCGGCCGTGAGCCCGAGCACGCCGAGCGCGAGCGGCAGGTTCATCTCGAGCGGAAGCTGCGTCGCGCGGCCCGCGGCGCGGTAGAGGAACACCGAGGCGAGCAGGCCCGGCCCGAAGCCGAGCAGCGCGAGCAGCAGCGCCTCCTGGAGCACCACGCCGAAGAGATAGAGATCGGTGTAGCCGATCGCCTTGAGGGTCGCGTACTCGCGCAGGTGCTCGGAGACGTCGGCGAAGAGGATCTGGTAGACGATGATGCCGCCGACCACGAGCCCCATGACGACGCCGAAGCTGAACACGTATCCGATCGGCGTCGCGCCGCTCCAGTAATCGACCTCGCGCTTCACGAAGCCGTCGCGGGTCAGCACGAGCACGTCGGGCGGCAGCTTCGCGGCGACGGCGTCGCGCACGGCGTCGGGGTTCGCGAAACGGTCGAGGTGGATCAGGCCGACGTCGATCTGCCCCGCCTGCCGGTGCGGGAAGATGCGCCGGAAGTTCAGATCGCTGGTGACGAGGCTCGCGTCGATGCCGAACGAGGTGCCGAGCTCGAAGAGGCCCGCGACCTGCACGTTGCGGTTCGCGACCTCGGTGTGGAAGCCGGCCGGGCCCGCCTCGCGCACGAGCTTCGGGATCGGCCCGAACTCCGCCCGCGACAGCTCGTCGAAGAGCACGACGTCGGGCCGTTTCAACAGGTCGCGCTGCGCCTCGATACCGGGCAGGTCGAAGACCCCGTCGCTCGGATCGAAGCCGACGACGAAGATGTTGCGCGCGTCCGACGGGTGCTCGGGGTTCTTCCAGTTGCCGAGCCCGAGGTAGAGCGGCGTCACGCCGGCGACGCCCTTCACGCCGAGGATCTGGTACAGGCGCCGCCGCGAGAAGCCCGACGGCTGCACGATGAAGGCCGTCTTCGGGCTGATCATCGCGAGGTCGTACCGCAGGTTCTTGTGGTAGCGGACCGAGCTGCGGAAGAGCGCGTCCTGGAAGCCGAGCTGCATGCACACCAGCACGACGGCGAAGGCGACGCCCGCGATGGCGACGAGCAGGCGCACCTTGTCGCGCGTGAGCTGGAGCCAGGCGACCGACACTACGGTGTGATCTCGACCTCGACCTGGAGGTTCGTGAGATTCGCGACGGCGGCGGGATCCTCGAGGCGGATCTCCACCTCGACGACGCGCGCGTCCGTCTTCGCCACGGGATCGGCGCCGACGGCGTCGAGCCGCCCGATCTTCAGGCCGACCCGCTCGACGGCGCCCGAGATGGGCTTCGCGAGCGCCGGGCTCGTCACCGTCGCGTGCTGGCCCGCCTTCACGCGGCCGATGTCGGTCTCGTAGACCTCCGCCACCGCGAACATCTCGTCGGTGCGCCCGAGCTCGACGACGCCGTCGGGCCCGACGCGCTCGCCGGCGCGCGCGTGCACTTCGAGCACGCGTCCCGCGATCGGCGCGCGCACGATCGCGAGCTCGAGCTCCGCGCGCGCGGCGTCGAGGCCCGCGCGCGCCGCGCGCACGCTGGATTCGGCGTCCTCGCGGCGCGATGCCGCGCCCGCGAGCCCGTGCGCGAGATCATTCGCTCGCCGAAGCTCCGCCTCGGCGGCGGCCAGCTCGGCCTCGCGCTGGCGCACCAGCGCCTGCTGGAGCGGGTAGCGATCGAGCCGCGCGATCACCTGCCCTTCCGTGACGCTCTGGCCCTCTTCGACGTCGAGCGCGGAGATCACCGCCACGGGGACGGAAGGCCCGGCGACCCGCACGGGTCCGCCGCGCGGCTCGAGACGTCCGATCGCGCTGACCGCGTCGTCGGAGTCGGCGCGGGTGAGGCCGGCGGCCCCCACGACGGCCAGTCCGAGACCGGCGAGCCACCGAGTCCTCGAGGTACGACACCGCATCGGGCCGCCGTAATACACCTTCGACGGCTTCCGCGTCCAGCAAGTCTGTTAGCCTCGATTCGTGGGCCGACTCCTGCTCCGCGCCGCGCTCGTGCTGCTGGCGCTGGCCGGACCGCTCGCGCGCGCGGAGACCGATCCGCCGCCCGTGCCCTTCCCGATCCACGCGCTCGACGCGCCCTCGCCGAGCGAGCTTGCGAAGCTCGAGCGCGATCACGTGGAGCTCGACGAGGACACCGACCCGCAGGCGCGCGGCTCCTCGCGCGCGCTCGTGCTCTTCGAGCGGCCGATCGCCGAGGTCCTGCGCCTCCTCACCGCGACGACGCGCCAGAAGGAGTACCGCCCCGAGCTGGCGCGCCTCGAGGTGATCGAATCCAGCGATCACAGCGACGTCGCGGAGTACCGGCTGCGCTTCATGCTGACGTCGCTCCGCTATCGCGCGCGCGTCGGCTGGGACTACGCGAACCGCCGCATCTGGTGGACCCTCGACCCCACGTTCGACAACGACATGAAGGTGCTCGACGGCCTGTGGGAGCTGCTCGCGCTCGACGACGAGCGCACGCTCGGCCGCTTCACCACGCGCATCGATCTCGGGCCCGCGCTGCCCGAGTTCCTGCAGGAGTACGCCACGCGCAAGAAGCTTCCCGAATCGATGGAGAACGTCCGCCACTGGGTCGATTCGGGCGGGAGCTGGAGACCATGAACGACGCCTCGAACCGCAGCTTCGCGCGGCGCTGTGTCGGCGCCGCGCTCTTCGACGCCGACGTCTACGAGGACGTCGAGGCCGACCGCAGCGCGAACGCGCAGGCCGTCGTCGTGGTCGCCCTCTCCGCCGTCGCAGCCGGGCTCGGCACCTTCAAGAACAACGGCGCGACCGGCGTGCTCTGGTACACGCTCGCGGCGCTGGCGAGCTGGTACGTGTGGGCGCTGATCGCCTACTGGATCGGCACGCGCCTCCTGCCCGTCCCGCGCACCGAGGCCGACCACGGCCAGCTGCTGCGCACGATCGGCTTCTCGAGCGCGCCGGGCGTCCTGCGCATCTTCGCCTTCGTGCCGGGCATCGGCGCCTGGGTGTTCCTCGCGAGCACCTTGTGGATGCTCGTCGCCATGGTGGTGGCCGTGCGCCACGCGCTCGACTACTGCACGATCCGGCGCGCCGTCGCCGTGTGCGCGATCGGCTTCCCGTTCTATGCGGTCGTGCTCGCGCTCTCCCTCTTCCTCCTGGGACCATGGCCGATCTGAACGAACGACGCGCCTGGATCGACACGCTCGAGCGCGCGGCGGCGCGCGCGTGGCCGCCGCACGAAGACGAGCCGCTGACGGGCTGGCGCCTGCGTTACGGCGGGGCGCGCAGCCGGCGCCTCAACTCCGTGTCGACCTCGCGCTTCGAGGGCACCGAGGTGCGCGCCGCCATCGAGCAGGCGTCGGCCTGGTATCGCGAGCGCGGCATGCCCCCGTGCTTCCATCTGGCGGAGGGCGCGGAGCCGGCCGGCCTCGACGGCCGCCTGGCCGCGCGCGGCTTCGCGATCGTGACACCGACGACCGTCATGCAGGCGCCCTGCGACGCGATCGCCGGGCTCGGCGGCGACGGCGCCGTCGTCGAGCTGCTGGCCGAGCCGACACCGGAGGCCGTCGCGGCGCTGTGCGATCCGAGCTGGCCCGCCGACGTCAAGGCCGAGCGCGCGGCGCTCTTCGCGCGCATCCCCGCGCCGCGCCGCTTCGCCTTGCTGCGCGCCGACGGCCAGCCGGCGGCCGCGGGCATCTGCGTCGCGGAGGGCGAGCTCGCCGGCATCTTCAGCATGCGCACCGGACGCGCCTTCCGGCGCCGCGGCCTCGGCACGCAGCTCTTGCGCGCGCTCGCCGCCTGGGCGCGCGCGGAGAGCGCGTCGCAGCTCTACCTCCAGGTCGAGGACGACAGCCTCGCCGTGCCGCTCTACCAGCGCCTCGGCTTCGAGGCGGTGTACGGCTATCACTACCGCGAGCTTGTGAGCTAGCTCTGAACTTCGCTCGGCTGCGCCTCGCTGCGCGCGCCTTCGGCGCTCGCTAGAAGACCACTCTCAGCGCGCCGACCACCTCGTGCGCCGAGAACTCCGCCTTCACCTTGCCGGTGCCGAGGCCGAAGACGTCGCCATCGATCGTGGGATCGTCGCTCGTGATGTAGCGGTAGCGGGCGTCGAGCTCGAGATGGCGCCACACGGGCCAGAAGATCCCGCCCATGACGTTCCAGGCGAACTCGGTGTCGTCGTCGTCGACCTTGACCGAGTTGCCGTCGACGTCGGCCGAGAAGAGCGCGACGCCGGCGCCGCCGCCGACGTAGGGCTTCACGGGGAAGGGAATCGGGATGTCGAAGTAGGCGTTGCCGAGGAAGGCCGCCGTGCCCGCCCAGCCCTCGGACGTCTCGAGACCGCCGGCCTCGACCGTGTCGATGTCGGCGCGGCGGAAGCTCGCGTGCGCCTCGAGGCGGAGCATGTCGAAGGCGCGGAAGCCGATGGCGCCGCCGGCGGTCCAGCCGGTGTCGAACTTCGCCTCGCCGTTGCCGAGGCCGCCGACCGACACGTTCGCGTCGTCCCAGAAGGAGCCGCCGCCCTGGAGCTCGAGGTAGAGACCGTTGTTCATCTCGGCGGCGGCCGGAGCGGCGGAGAGGCCGAGGCCGAGGCAGACGAGGAGCGCGCTGCGCATGCTGACCCCCGTGCGAACCGTAGCCACCCTCATCGGCCGAGTCCGGTGCGGCCTGATGTGGGACGCGTCACTTAGGGCCCGAGGTTCTCCAGGGCGAAGCGCAGCGGCTCGCCCGACACCCGCACGAGGCCCGTGAAGGGATCGCCCATCTCGAGGATCACGAAGATCGAGGCAGCCACCGAGAGCGCGCACAGGAACAGCACCGCAACGACCGTCGCGTTGCGCGGCGCGTACAGGCCGAAGCTCCAGAAGAGCGCCGACAGCCAGAACACCAGCACGACGAGGAAGACCGTCGGGATCGAGTCCTCGGCGGCCTCGAGCGCGAGCCAGCGCGTCTTCATCAGGTCGCTCACGAGGTCGAGCGCCCGCGCGCGCAGTTCGCGCTGCTCATCGTTCCCGGGCCCGAGCGCGCGGATCTTCGCCTCGACGTGACGCACCCGCGGCGCCACCTCCGGCGACTCGAGGGCCGGATCGCTGGAGTCCTCCACGAGGCCGAGCCGATGGGCCACCGCACGCTTCAGCAGGCTGCGCGCCTCCTGCGTCTCGGGGCCGTACTCGCCGAGCATGCGGTCCAGCATCAGCACGTCGGCCGCGCTCGCGCGCAGCGCCTGCGCCTCGGCGTCGAAGGTGCTGCGCGCGTCGCCGATCACGAGACCGAGCACGAGCGCGGCCATGGTGCCGATCACGCCCATGCCGAGCCGAACGACCTCCTTGGAGGGCGTGTCGAGATGGTGGTTCGGCAGCGCGGCCGACACCCGCATGCCGACCAGGGTGCCGCCGGCCAGGAACGCGAAGACCACTGCGCTCGTCGCGAAGGGGGTCACTCCGGCACGCGCCCCGGCTCGAGCCAGCCCTGGTTCGCATAGAAGAGCGCGACCTCGCGCGCGATCTCCTTCGCCGTGCGATCGACCTTGTCCTCGCCGGAGGCCTCGGTCTCGAAGCGGTGCACCGGCTCGAAGAATCCGTTGACGAGCGCCTGGAGCTGCACGTCCGCGCGCAGGTGATCGCGCATGCCGGTGTCGAGCGAGAGGAAGCTGCCGTCGACGCCGAGCGCGGGACCGTCGAGCGGCGTGGACGGCAGCACGTGGACGCCGGGGATGGGAATTTCCGCCAGGCGCGTGACGACGGCGTCGGCGAGCTGCTTCGCCTCGCTCGTGCTATCGCCCGCGCTCACGTCGAACTCGAACACGAGCACGCGCTCCGGCATCTGCATCGGTACGCGCGCGCTGCTCTGGCCGTCCGGCTCGACCACCTGCCCGCTCGCGCAGGCGAGCGCGCACAGCGCCAGCAGCCACGCGCGCGAGAGAGAGGCGCGCAGCGCCGTTACCGCCCACATGGCCCGTTCCTCCGCGCGGCAGCATACTTCGCGCCCTTCGCATGGCGAACCCCGCGCGCGCGTTCACGCTCGCACTCGTCCTCGCGCTGCACGGATGCGCGGGGTCGCAGGCGCCGACTGCGCACGGGTCGCAGGCGCCGACTGCGCACGCGAGTGCGAACACCCCCACGATCGTCGCGAGCCCCGCGCAGCGCGCGCGCGCGGACGTCGAGGCGTTGACGGCGCCCGCGATGCAGGGCCGCCTCACCGGCACCGAGGGTGAACGCCTCGCGACGGAGTACGTCGCGCAGGCCTTCGCCGGCATGGGTCTCTCGCCGGGCGGACCCGATGGGAGCTGGTTCCAGCCCTTCGAGTTCACCGCGGGCGTCTCGCTCGGTCCCCACAATCGCCTGCGCAGCGAGGGCGAGGCCGCGCGCGCGTACACCGTCGACACCGAGTGGCGTCCGCTGGCGTTCTCGCGCACGGGCATCGCGCACGACGCGGGCGTCGTCTTCGCGGGCTACGGCATCGTCGCGCCGAAGAACGGCGAGGCGCCCGCGTACGACTCCTACGCGGGCCTCGACGTCAGCGGGCGCTTCGTGCTGGTGCTGCGGCACGCGCCGCAGGACGTCGCGCCCGAGGTGCGCGCGCACTGGAGCCGCTACTCGTCGCTGCGCCAGAAGGTCATGCTCGCGCGCGATCGCGGCGCGCTCGGCGTGCTCGTCGTCAGCGGGCCGCGCTCGGGCGTGCGCAGCGAGCTGGTCGCGCTCCAGAACGATTTCGTCGCCGGCGGCGCGACGCACGTCTTCGCGCTCTCGGTGACGGACGCGCTCGCGCAGTCGTGGCTCGCGCCCGGCGGGCACGACCTCGCGCAGCTCCAGACCGCGCTCGATCGCGGCGAGACGCCGAAGGGCTTCGACCTCCCGGGGCTCAAGCTCGAGGTGCAGGTCGACCTCGTGCAGGAGAAGCGCAGCGGGCGCAACGTGCTGGCGCGCCTGCGCACGCCGGGCGGCGAGAACGCCGCGCCCGTGCTCGTCGGCGCGCACGTCGACCATCTCGGCGCCGGCGCGGACGGCACGTCGCTCGCGAGCGAGGCCGAGCGCGGGCAGATCCACCCCGGCGCCGACGACAACGCCTCGGGCGTCGCGGCGGTGCTCGAGATCGCGCGGCTGCTGGTCGCGCAACAGCAGGCGCGGCCCGGCGCCTTCGTCCGCGACGTGATCTTGGCGGCCTGGTCCGGCGAGGAGATCGGGCTGATCGGCTCCACCGCCTTCGCGGGCGGCCTCCAGAGCGCGGCCGCGAAAGCCCACGGCGCGCCGCGTCCGCTCGCCGCCGCGCTGAATCTCGACATGGTCGGCCGCTTCCACGATCGCGTGATCCTCCAGGGTGTCGGGTCGAGCCCCGTCTGGCCGGAGCTGATCGAGCAGGTGAACGCGTCGCGCCAGCTCCCGTTGACCCTCCAGGAGGAGAGCTACCTGCCGACCGACGCCACCTCCTTCTACCTGAAGGGCATCCCGGTGCTCTCGGCCTTCACGGGCGTGCACGCGGAGTACCACACGCCGCGTGACACGGCGGACCGCCTCGACTACGCGGGCCTCGCCTCCGTGGCCGATCTCTTCAGCGGCATCGCCGCCGCGCTGGCGGAGCGCAGCGCGCTGCCCGAGTTCGTCGCGCCGGCGCACACGGCGCCGCTGCCGCCGCGCGCGGGGCTACGCGTCTACCTCGGCACCATCCCGTCGTACGGCGAGAGCGGAGGCGAAGGCCTGCTCCTCGCCGGTGTCGCCAGCGGCGGACCGGCCGACAAGGCGGGGCTGCGCGCGGGAGACCGCATCGTCGAGCTCGCGGGCCACGCCATCGAGAACATCTACGACTACACCTTCGCGCTCGAGGCGCTCTCGCTCGGCAAGCCCGCTCCGATCACGGTGCTGCGCGACGGCCAGCGCTTGCGCCTCGAGATCACGCCGGGCTCGCGCGACTAGCACTCGCGCGCCGATGGCGTGTCATGCTTCGCGCTCCAGCCGGCGGCGCAGATAGGCGATGCCGTCCGCCTCGGTCGTGAACGTGCCCGCGAGCTGCGCCTCGTAGCAGTCGCGCAGGATCGGCTCGAAGCCCGGCCCCGGCGTGCGCCCGAGCGCGACGAGGTGGCGGCCCATCACGAGGGGACGCGGCGCCGCGCTCACGACGCCCTGCGCCCGCGCGCGCGCGAGCAGCCACGCGCCCGCCTCGAACGGCTCGTCGAGCGGCGGGCGGCCTCCGTGGTCCGCCGCGGCGACGCGCACCAGCCGGTCGATGCGCCCGACCCGGCGCGCCAGGCGCCGGATCGCGGCGTCGCCCGCCCCCTGCCGGTGGAGCTGTGCGGGCGCCAGGTGCGCGGTGACGAGCGGCGCGACCTCGTCGACCAGGTCGCGCTCGTCGGTCAGGCGCGCGAGAAAGGCCCGGCAGAGCTCGGCGCCGAGCGGCTCGTGGCCGTGCGCGGTGACGCGCCCCGCCTCCTCGCGCGTGGTCGCGGGCTTGCCGAAGTCGTGGCAGAGCACGGCGAGTCCGACGACGAGGTCGTCGCGCGCATCGCCGCTGCGTGCGCCGGCGAAGGCGTCGAGC
>DASUFZ010000107.1:0-8729 GCA_036274295.1 Myxococcota bacterium | reverse complement strand
CGGTTCCTCGAGGACTACGCGCTCATGCATCGAGCTCCGATCGCCAGCCACCACGAGGTCGTGGAGTTCGTGCGCGAGAGGCGCATCCATGGGCGCGGCATCGGATGGATCGACGCTCACCTGCTCGCCTCCGCCATGCTCGGACGCCTCGAGCTCTGGACCGCAGATCCGCGCCTCGCCGCCGTCGCCCGGGAATTCGGCGTCGCGTACGAAGCGTGACGGTCGACCGGCTACTCGGGGCCGCCGTGCACGATGCGGCGCAGGGCCAGCTGCGGAGCTCCGAGCAGAAACAGGAGCGAAACGCTGACCGCGTACCTCAGCGCGCCCGCCCTCACGCTCCCGCGACGGCTTCCTCGTAGCGCGCGGCGAGCTGATCGGGGCGGTCCGCCTCGATCTTCAGGTCGCGCAGCAGGCCGTCGTGGATGCCGTAGATCCAGCCGTGCACGGCCAGCTCCTGGCCGCGCTGCCAGGCGTCGCGCACGACGGTCGTCTCGCTGACGTTGACGACCTGCTCGATCACGTTGAGCTCGCACAGGCGCGCGAGCTTCGCCTCGTCGTCGGGCAGCGACGCCAGCCGCCGCGCGTGCCGCGAGGCGACGTCGCGCACGTGGCCGAGCCAGTTGTCGGCGAGGCCGATGCGCTCGCCGCGCAGCGCGGCGCCGACGCCGCCGCAGCCGTAGTGCCCGCACACGATCACGTGCTTCACCTTCAGCACGTCGATCGCGAACTGGAGCACCGAGAGGCAGTTCAGGTCCGAGGGCACCACCACGTTCGCGACGTTGCGGTGCACGAACACGTCGCCCGGCAGCAGGCCCACGATCTGGTTCGCGGGCACGCGGCTGTCGGAGCAGCCGATCCACAGGTACTCGGGCGACTGCTGGCGCGCGAGCTTCGCGAAGAAGTCCGGGTCGAGCGCGAGCGTCGCCTCGGCCCAGGCGCGGTTCTGCTCGAAGAGACGGCGGAGCGACTTCATCGATCCGGCACGCTAACACGTCGCAGCCAGACGAGCGTGGCGCCCCAGCCGCCGCGATCGCCCGGGGCGTCGGCGAAGCGCTCGACGTGGGGACTCTGCGCCAGCACGCGCTGCACACGCGCGCGCTGCACGCCGTGCCCGCGCCCGTGGATCACGCGCACCTCGCGGAAGCCGCGCTCCGCGGCGGCCTCGAGATAGCCCTCGAGCACGTCCTCGATCTCGCGCGGCAGGAAGCGATGCAGGTCGAGCGAATCCTCGATCGGGATCACGACGGGATCGGGGAAGGGCGCGTCGTCGTCCTCGTCCGCCATGAATTCCCTCTTCGCGGTCGTGCGGGTCTAAGATGGGCTGCGATGGCCGACCGCAGCATCTCCTGGTTCGGCGTGCTGCTCCGCATGGTGTGCGGGCTCGTCGTCGTGATCGGCACCTGGAACCCGACCGGCTACTCGTTCTATCACTGGGTCGTCGGCGACGTCGAGACGTCGATGGCCGTCAAGGCCTTCCTCGGCGCGCTGCTGCTGGCCGCCTGGGTGATGTGCCTGCGCGCGACCTCCAGCTCGCTCGGCACCGTGGGCTTCATCCTGTGCGCGGCCGTGCTCGGCACCTTGATCTGGATGCTGACCGATTTCGGCATCCTGCACGACGAGACGCCGACCTTCGTCGCCTGGTCCTCGCTCGTCGTGCTGGGGCTGATCCTCGGCGTCGGCCTCTCGTGGTCGCTCATGCGTCAGCGCGCCACCGGCGTCGTCGAGACGGACTGAGGTCCGGACGACACCCCGCTCGGCAGCGGATGCCGGATCGAGAACGGCTCCGCGAGCGCCTTCGCCACCTTCGGGTCGCGGCCGTACACATCCTGGCGGAACTGCGGGATGCCGTCGCGGCCGACCCACGCCGTCCAGTACGAGAGCATCACCGGGACGGGCTTCGCGAACTTCACGGTGGTCGTCTTGCCGCCGGCGACCGTGCGATCGATGGCCGCGCGGTCCCAGCCCGGCTGATCCTGGAGCAGCAAGGTCGCCAGCTCGAGCGGGTTCTCGATGCGGATGCAGCCGGAGCTGGCGGCGCGCTCGCTCTTCTCGAAGAGGCTGCGGCTCGGCGTGTCGTGGAGATACACCGAGTACGAGTTCGGGAACATGAACTTCACGCGGCCGAGCGCGTTGTCGGGACCCGGCGCCTGGCGCAGCGCGTAGCGGAAGTTCTTCGGCGTGGCGTGCGCCCAGTCGATCGACGACATCGGCACGACCGCGCCGCGCGCGTCGATCACCTCGAGTCCCTTGCGCGCGAGGTAGCCCGGATCCTTCCGCTGCGCGGGCAGCATGTCCTGCGCCAGAATCGTCGGCGGCACCGTCCACGTCGGGTTCAGCACGAGGTAGGTCATCTCGGAGCGGAAGACCGGCGTCTCGCGGTACGGCTTGCCGACGACGGCGCGCGCGCTCCACACCAGATCGTTGTCGCGGATGTAGTAGACCTGGAAGCCCGCGATGTTGACGACGACGAAGGTCGGCGCGAGATCGTGGAGCAGCCAGCGGCCGCGCTCGAGGTTGATGCGCACCTGGAGGATGCGCGACGCTTGCGGCGTGTCGATCGCGCGCTGCGTCGCGGGACCGACGCGGCCGTCGGCGTCGAGGCCGTGGCGGGCCTGGAAGCGCTGCACCGCGGCCTCGAGCGCCGCATCGAATGCGGCGGGATCGGCGGCCGGATCGCGCGCGAGATCGCCCTGCGCCTGGCGCGTGAGGTCACCTTGCGCCTCGAGGCTCGCGCGCAGCGCGGCGATGCGCGCGCCGTGCGCGCCGCGCTCGAGGGTCGGGCCGGCGCCGACCTGCGGCAGCGGCCCCTTCGCGTCCACCTCGCGCAGGCGCGCCAGCTCGGCGCGCAGCGCGGTGTACATGCGGTGCGACGGCTTCTGGGCTTCGACGCGCGCGTACAGCTCGCCCGAGTCGATCACGTCCTGGAGGAAGCGCGCCGGATCGAGGTCGTTCACCTCGCGCGTGAAGTTCCAGTGCGGGTCGAAGCTGTTCGGGTCGACCTTGCCGAAGATCAGGTGGTAGAGGAGCCGCGCGAGCGCGTCGGTCAGCAGCAGGTCGTAGTCGATCTGCGTCTCGAGCGACGCGCCCGGCGCCTCGGCCTCCGCGCGCGCGGCCTCGAGCGGCGTGAGGAGATAGTCCTCGGGGTCGAGGCCGTCGTGGTAGCTCTCGCGGATCGCGCGCAGGAGCTGCTCGCGCGCATCGCGCTCCGTCCACGCCGGCGTGAAGTCGCGCCGCTCGTAGAGAGTGGGGAGGGCGAGGCGCGAGGCGATGCCGACGCCGCGCACCGTCGCGTCCTGGTTCTGCTGCAGCATCTCGACCTGCGTGCGCAGCAGGTCGCTCTCCGACATCGGCTCCTGCGCGATGGCGAGCGCCGGGAGCGCGCACGCGAGAGCGAGCGCCAGCGCGGCGCGACGGCGTCGGGACGGGTGCATCGGCTCCTCCTGGCTATTCCCGCGCCTCGGTCGAGCCGCCGAAGAGCAGGTCGAGCAGGGTACGGATCTCCGGCGTCGCGAACACGCAGACCTCGTCGCCGGCTCGAAGCTGCGTGCTGCCCTTCGGCACCACCAGCCCGCCGCCGCGCACGACGAGGGTGACGAGGCAGCCCTCCGGCAGGTCGAGGTCGCGCACGAGCTGGCCGGCGACGGCAGAGGCCTCGGCCACCTGGTACCAGACGAACTCGCCCGGCAGCTCGCGCAAGGAGACGAGCTCGAGGCTCGCAGCCATCGGGCGCTTGTAGGTGCCGCCGAGGCCGAGCCAGCGAGCGACGGGCGCGACCGTCGCGCCGGGGATGATGCTGCTCAGCACCACCACGAAGAACACGAGATGGAAGAGCGCCTCGCCACCCGGCACGCCGCGCACGACGGGGTAGGTCGCGAGGATGATGGGAACGGCGCCGCGCAGTCCCACCCACGAGACGAAGACCACCTCGCGCCAGCTCACGCGCAGCGGGACGAGCACGAGCATCACCGCGAGCGGCCGCGCGACGATGGCGAGCAGCGCCGCGAGCGCGATGCCGACCGGCACCACGACTTCCAGCCGCGACGGGAAGACGAGCAGGCCGAGCAGCACGAACATGACGATCTGCGCGAGCCAGGCCAGCGCGTCGTGTACGCGCCGCACGCCCGCGCGATAGGGCATCGGCCCCGCCGAGAGCACGATGCCCGCGAGGTACACCGAGAGGAAGCCCGAGCCGTTCGCGAGGGTCGGCAGGCCGAAGGCCAGCAGCGCGATCGCGACCGTGAGCACCGGGTAGAGGCCCGTCGCGGGGAGCCGCACCGCGCGGAGCAGCTGGCGCCCGAGCCAGCCGATCCCGAGCCCGCCCGCGGCGCCGACCAGGAATTGCGTCGCCAGCTCCCCCGCGAAGTGCGCCGGCCCGTGCGCGGCGCCGAGCGCCCATTCGGTGGCGGCCAGGGTCAGGAACACCGCCATCGGGTCGTTGAGGCCCGACTCGAGCTCGAGCACCGCGCCCGTGTGCTCGTGCAGGCGTACGCCGCTGCCGCGCAACACCGAGAAGACGGCGGCCGCGTCCGTGGACGACACCACCGCGCCCGCGAGCAGCGCGAGCTGGATCGGCAGGCCGAGCCAGTAGCCGGCGAGCGCGACGATGCCCGCGGTGATGACGACCGCGACGCTCGCGAGCAGTCCTGCCGGCAGCGCGGCGCGGCGCGCGACGACGGACGAGGTGTTGAGGCCGCCGTCGAAGAGGATGAGGACGAGCGCGAGCGTGCCGAGGCGGAACGAGAGCTCGTAGTCCTCGAAGGGAATGCCGGCGATGCCCTCGGAGCCCGCCAGCATGCCGAGGCCGAGAAAGATGACGAGCGCGGGGACGCCGAGGCGCTGCGAGATCGGGCTCGCGAGCCCCGCGAGCGCGAGGAGCACGCCGACGGCTGCAAGGATGGCGGCGGTGAGCGCGGGCTCCGTCACGTCCGGCTCACACTAGCTGCACGGAGCCGCGGAGCGGTCAGCGATTTTCGCGCGGCGCCGCGCGCGCAGGGGTGCGGCACGCCACCCGGGCCGGTAGGCTGCGCGAAGCCGAACGGGGGGCCTGGGCTCGCCTCCGCTTGGAAGGAGACCCCGCGGAGATGCGCTCCGAAGCCTCGCTCGATTCGGTCTTCGCGCGCCTCGGCGCGTCGATCGCGGATCGGCCGCGCACCTTCCTCGTGATCTTCGCCCTGCTGGTTGCGGCGGGCGGCATCTACGGGGCGGGCGCCGCCGCGCATCTGCCCGCCGCCGGCTACGAGATGCCGGGCAGCGAGTCGGATCAGGCGGTGAAGGAGGCCGAGGCGCGCTTCGGGATCGGCGCGGCCGACGTGCTCGCGCTCTACCGCGATCCCGAGGAGGACGTGCGCGACTCGCTCTTCGCCACGCAGATCCTCGACATGCTCGAGCCGGTGCTGGCCGACGAGGGCGTCGTCGGCGCGACGTCGTACTTCGACACCGCGCAGGAGAGCCTGGTCTCGCGCGACGGGCACGAGACCCTCGTCATCATCTCGCTCGCCGGCACCAACGCCGACAAGCTGCGGACCATCCACCGCATCGAGCCGCTGCTGCGCCAGATCGAGGCGCCGATCGAGGTGGCGATCGGCGGACACGTGCAGGCGTCGCTCCAGGCGCAGGAGATCGCGACCCAGGACATCGCGACGGCCGAGCTCGTGGCGCTGCCGGTCGCCCTCGTGCTGACCCTGATCTTCTTCCGCAGCGTCGTGGCGGCGCTGCTGCCCATCCTGATCGGCGGCTTCGCGCTCGCGTCCTGCGCGGCCATCATCCGCCTCGGCACGCACGTCACCGAGATCGCGATCTTCGCCCTGAACGTCGCCGCCTTCCTCGCGATCGGCCTCTCGATCGACTACTCGCTGCTGCTCGTGCAGCGCTTCCGCGAGGAGCTCGGCCGCGGGCTCTCCGTGCGCGACGCGGTGGCGACGACGCTCGATACCGCGGGCCGCGCCGTGTGGGTTTCCGGGCTCGCCGTGATCGTCTCGCTCGCCGTGCTGATCGGCGTGCCGATCGGCATCCTGCGCAGCGTCGCCATCGGCGGACTGCTCGCGACGGCGACGGCGCTCGTCGGCGCGCTGCTGCTGCTCCCCGCCGTGCTCGCCTTCCTCGGCCCGCGCGTCAACTTCGGCCCGATCGGACGCTCGCCCGAGCAGGCCGGGCCGAGCCCCTTCTGGCGTCACGTCGGCGAGCTGTCGATGCGCCACCCCGTGCTGACCGCGCTCTTCTCCGCGGCGGTGCTGCTCGCGATCGCGAGCCCGGCGCTCCACATGCGCAGCGTGCTGCCCGACACGCGCATCTTCCCGCACGATTCCGAGGTGCGCCGCGTCGACGAGGCGCTCGGCGACGAGACGCGCTTCGATCCGGGCGGCGCGTCGGCCATGCAGATGATCGTCGAGACGCCGGGCGATCCGCTCGAGCCCGCGAACCTGCGGCGCGTGCGCGCCTTTACCGCGGCGGTCGCGCAGGTCGACGGCGTGCGCGGCGTGCGCTCGCCCTTCGAGCTGCTCGACCCGGACACGATGACGGCCGAGGAGATCCACCGGAAGGTCGCCGTCGACCCGCTGGCGACCCAGCTCGCGCACACCGTGAACGGCAACGTCTCGCTGCTCGTCGCCACGGGCGCGCATCCGTGGCGCTCGCCTGCGGCCTTCGACACGTTGGAGCGCGTGCGCCAGGTGCCGCACCCGGGCCTCACCGTGAAGATCGGAGGGCCCTCGGCGCAGTTCGTCGACCTGAAGGACACCTTGCGCGACTACGGCCGCGTCGCCGCCGTCCTCGTGATCGCCTGGAACTTCCTGATGCTGACCCTGGCCTTCCGCTCGGTGGTGGTGCCGCTCAAGGCCGTGCTGATGAACGTGCTCTCGCTCGGCGCCGCCTACGGCCTGCTCGTCTGGGTGTTCCAGGACGGCCACCTCGCGAGCTGGCTCGGCTTCGAGCCGCTCGCGGGCATCGACCCGACGATTCCGCTCGTGATGTTCGCCGTCGTGTTCGGCCTCTCGATGGACTACGAGGTGTTCCTGCTCTCGCGCATCCGCGAGTCGTGGCTCCGCACCGGCGACAACAAGGAATCGGTGATCTACGGGCTCGCGCACACCGGCCGCATCATCACGAGCGCGGCCATGATCCTGCTCGTGGTGATCGGCTCCTTCGCGGCCGGCCAGCTCGTCTACGTGCAGCAGATCGGTGTCGGCATCGGCGCCGCGATCGCGCTCGACGTCACCCTCGTCCGCGCGCTGCTCGTGCCCGCCACCATGCAGCTCCTCGGCAAGTGGAACTGGTGGGCGCCGAAGTGGCTCCACATCTCGCAGGCGCCGGAGCCGCGGCCCGCCACGCCGGCGCCGAGGTCGTAGCGGCCGCGCGCCGTGCTCTGGTTCTTCACCCTCGGCGGTGTGCTGATCTCGCTGTGCGGCGTGTTCTGGCTCGCGAGGTCCCACGCGCCCGCGCAGAGTCTCCCGCCGAGCGAGCGCCGCGCAATCCTGGGTGTCGGCGTCGGCTGGATCGTCATGGGCGCCGGCGTGGTGCTGGTGGCGCAGTCCGAGGGACGCGGCGTGGCCTCCGGCCTCGGCTTCACGCTCATCCTCGGCGCCGTTTGCATGCGCATGTATCTCAATGTGGCGCAGCGGAGAGACGAATAGAGCCAGACGAGGGGGCGGGCGCGATGACGTTCGTGCTGATCGCGGTCGGCATCGTGATCGTCTTCGGGATCTGGTGGCGGTTCTTCCGGATCGCAAGGCCCGAGATGCCGCCGCTCGCTCTCGCGGCCGACGATCCGCGCATCCTCGACGCGACGCGCAAGGCGAAGGAGTCCTTGGCTCGCTTCCGGGAGCTCCTCCGTCAGCCTCACAAGGCTGCGAACGCGAAGGTGCGATTCGTCTCGAGCTCGAACGAGGTCGAGTACCTGTGGTCGGAATGCCGGGATCTCCGCGAGACGGAGATCGAGGTCCTCTACACGACGCCGCCCGTCACCCACAGCGGTCGCCTCGAGCGCCTCCACACGCATCCGATCTCCGACCTCGTCGACTGGCAGATCGAGCGAACCGACGGACTCTTCGAGGGCGGCTTCTCGATGCTGGCCATGTTCGAGTGCGCGCGCGAACAATGGGGCGCGCTCCCGCCCGAGCTCGAGAAGATGGAACGGCGCTATCGGACGGGCCACGCGCGTTGATCGTGTGCAACCGGGAACATGGGTAACACGTAGACCGGCAACATGGGTAACACGTCAACGGCGTAGCTGTTGTGTTCTCTGGTCCCCAGGTCGGATGGCGCTGGCGTGCTGCGAGAAGGATCTCTCGCACGTCTTCCGCCATTCTGTGCTTGCAGCGCAGCGGAGCGCGGCTCCGGTCCTCGAGTCCGCTCGCGCCTTCGGCATCGAAGCGATCGAGCCACTTGTATCCCGTCTTCCGGCTCACGCCGAAACGGCGGCACAGCGATGCGACGCTCTCTTCTCCTCGCTGATGCTCTCGAATGAAGCGCATGCGCTCTCTCATGGGTGATGTCTCCCGCCAGGGCAAGGGGCTCTCCTCCTTGCCCGAAACGTGTCACCCATGTCCGTAGAAGAATCGGATACCCGGTCACCGATCTCGTGAACATCACCTGTCACCTATGTATCGAGATCGAACCCGCCCATGTAGCCGGTCTGTACCCCGTCCTTCTCTTCGAACATCGCGCAATTCAAGTCGCGTGTGACCGTCCCTGTCACACCTGCATGTCATAGTGCCGAGCATGGCACGGCGGGA
>DASUFZ010000106.1:0-12753 GCA_036274295.1 Myxococcota bacterium | reverse complement strand
TCGCGCTTCGAGCGCTCCGCGTCGAGCTCTCGCATCTTCTCTTCGATCCGGTCGCGCGGGCTCTTCTCGCGCGAACCCGGATCCTCACCGGTTGCCTCGCTCTCCGGAGGTTCCTTACCGGTGATCTCTCGGATCTGCTTGCGAAGCCTCTGCGCGCGCAGCTTGCGCGCTCTCTCGTCCTGGTCTTGCGTCACGATCCCGAATCTAGCCCCGGCCCGTCGGCAGCACACGGCTCACCAGCGGCGCGCTGCGGCGATGCGAACGCACCGCATCCGTCCCGGTCGCCTCACGCGAGCCGTTCCCCGGAGGACCCGCCGGCGTTCCGACGATCTTCTCGATCTGTGCGCGCAGGCTGGCGGCCTTCGCGGACGTGGATCGGCGGACGGCGCCGCGCGTGAGTCCGGCCGCGGTCGCGACCGCGCGGCCTCGCGCCATGGACTTGCTGCGCGCCTCGGCCGTGATGCGATCCACCTGCGAGCGGATCGAGCCATTCATGGCCGACAGCTGCCCCAGGTTGCGGAAGCTCGACTCCGGGCCACCGAACCAGGTCTCCTGCCACCAGTCCTCGGTCTCCGGATCCTGCCAGCTGAGATAGCCGCCGGGCAGCACGTCGCGCGGCTCCCGGATCGCGTTGGTGAAGGAATACCGGACACCATCAGCGGTCACCGGATCGAAGAAGGCCGGCGTGTAGAAGTCCGAGACCAACACGCCGTTCACCGAGTAGGCGAACTCGGCTGCCTCGGATGGATCGCACACCTCGACGAGGAAGAGCACGCGACCCTGATCCCGCTTCGGCGAGTCTCCGGCCATCAACCGATCGCCAAAGGGGTCGACCAGCATCTCGAGACACTCGTGGCTCGCCGTGAGCGACCAGACGTCGTTTTCGTCACTGGAGCTGATGAGCGCGAACGGCTGCCCGTCCTTGTCGAGATGGATGCCTGCCGCGCCGTCGTAGCCGATGTCGTCCATCACGATCATCGGCCAGTAGGCGATCGGAACGTCTTCCAGGGTCGGGAAGGCGTCGACCGTCGCGGAGAGATCCCAGATCGGACACACGTCGCGCGTGACCTGACGCTGGAGCGCCGCGCTGACTGCGCTGAGCTCGCTCATGTCCACTCTCTTCGATTCGGAAACCAGTGCGATCTGTCGGATCAGCTTGCTCATCTCTTTCTCCTCCTTCAGGCCGGAGTCTCTCAGATGCCAACTCACACTCGTGTGAAGTACTTCACACCGCTCGGCGTGTAGCCCGGATAATTCTTGCGCCGAGGATCAGAATCGATGCGATCAGATCGACTTGCCCGCCGCCGGCATGCGCTGGCGGGGATTCTTCTCACGGCCGTCGTGCCCGGCTGCGGCCATCCGGACGCGCAGGACGAGGCGATGAGCGGCATGACGATGCGCGAAACGCCGGTTGTGAAACGCGGCACGGAGTGCTTTCCGGCCGAGACGCGCGATCTCCTCTGGGAGATGGACCAGGTGGCGACCGGCACGGGGCCCGATCGCGCCCTGAAGCCGTTGAACTTCGACGAGAACCGCAACGGCAAGGTCGACGTCGAGGCCGACCCCCTGTCGAAGCGCATCGAGCGCAACTCGATCCGCGGCCGCAACACGTGGCTCGTCTGGGGCGGCGGCAACGAAGCCTTCTGGGGCTGGCTCCAGGAGCAGGGCTACGGGATCACGGACTTCCTGATCCTGCTCGATTCGAGAGAGCGCGACACGCGCTTCGCGCGGACCGGCCTGATCAATCAGCCCGGCTTCAAGAGCTCCACGACCCCGTTCCTCGGGCTCTACCTCGACCAGGAGGAATCCAGCGGCTCGACCATGCTGCACCCGCCGGGGCCGGCGCAGTACGCGTACCCAGCGAAGCCCGAGAGCTGCAGCAACAAGGATGGCTTCTTCTTCACGCCCTGGACGACCGCAGGAGATCGAGCGCGCGAGTGGGAGAAGCTGCGAAAGAAGCCCGAAGACGAGGATCCCTTCGCGAGCTACGTGCCGGAGGTCGTTCGCAACCACCTGGAGCGCGACGGCTTCGACCCCGCCGTCTACGGCTATCCGAGCGGCATCTTCGGGCTGCGCCTCTTCCTGAACCCCGACTTCTTCGCGAACACGGAGGCGGCAGATCGGGCGCGCAGCTACTGGCGCGAGCGCGTCGAGATGACCAACGGCCGCTACTACATCGACCCGCAGCTCAACGCCGATCCCGACCTCGTGCGTCCGTTCCGCGTCAGCATGTCCTGCGGCTTCTGCCACATCGGGCCGCACCCGCTGAACCCGCCCCTGGACTTCGAGCACCCGAAATGGGAGAACCTCTCCGGGATCATCGGCGGGCAGTACTGGAATCCGCAGCCCTCGCTCGGGAATCTGCTGGCCAGGAAGGACTTCCTCCACCACTTCTTGAGGAGCCAGGCCCCCGGCACCGTCGACACGTCGCTGATCAGCACCGATCAGATCAACAACACCAACGTCATCAACGCCGTCTTCGACGTGCCCGCGCGCCTGACGCGCGCGGCGAACAAGCCGACCGAGACGCAGAGCCAGGCGAACCTGCTGTTGCCGGGCATCGAGGACCCGGGCCGCAAGGACGACCAGCGCCATTTCCCGATGGTGCTCTTCCCCGGCGAGGACTCGGTCGGCGTCTTCGGCGCGCTCGCACGCGTGTACCTGAACATCGGGCTCTTCTCGGAGCAGTGGAATCGCGTCGACAACCCGGTGATCGGGTTCTCCCCGCAGCGCCCGTTCAAGGTGGCGACGAGCGACGCCAACTCGGTCTACTGGCAGGTCAATCGGGACCAGCGTGTCCCGTACCTGGCGAGCTTCTTCACGGTCGGCGGCGATCACGGCGACGGAATCCCGCGTAGCGAGAGGGTTCCGAAGAGCACGCAGCCGATGTGGCTGAAGGACGTCGCGGGCCGCAAGGGTCTCGACGTGCTGGCGGGCGACACCGCTGCGGCTCGCGTGCTCGGGCGCAAGGTCTTCCTCGAGAACTGCGCGATCTGCCACTCGAGCAAGCAGCCCGACGGATTCGACCTCACCTTCGATCTGGAGCGCAAGACGAAGGACTGGAAGCTCGCGCCCGCTCCCGCGAAAGGCGTGTATACCCTGCCTGCGGACTTCTACGACAAGGACAGTCAGAAGAAGAACTGGGACGACTTCAAGCAGAGCGAGGCCTACAAGGGGTACGTGGCGGAGCTGACGAAGCTCGCGTCCGGGTCGCCCGCATACGACGGAGGGATCGACAGCGTCGACCCGTTCTTCGAGGACAACTTCCTCTCCAACGAGCTGCGCATCCCGGTGACCCTGGTCGGCACCTACTCGGGCCGCGCCATGGCCACCAACGCGATGCGCGGCCACGTCTGGGACAACTTCTCATCGGAGACCTTCAAGAACCTGCCGTCGGTCGGGAAGGTCCCCTACTACAACCCGTACAAGAAGGATCGGCCCGAGAAGGACCTGTACGGCAACAACGACGAGTACAGCGACGGGCGCGAGAAGGGTGGCCCCGGCTACTTCCGCCCGGCGTCGCTCCTCGGGCTCTGGGCGACGGCGCCCTATCTCCACAACAACGCGCTCGGCCTCTACACGCACGACCCGTCCCTCGACGGACGGCTGCTCGCGTTCGACGACGCCATCCGCAAGCTGCTCGAGACGGATCGACGCGACCCGAAGTGGCGTCCGCGCCCCGCCAGGCCCGACTCCAGGTTCCAGTACGACCCCGACTGCATCTACCGCATCACGAAGGACGCGAGCGGCGATCCCGTCTGTATCGGCCGCATCCCGAAGGACGTGGAGCGCGGGAATCCCGGCGATCTGCGTCTGGACGCGGTCTCGAAGGACGGCCCCGACTACGCGCGCGACCCGGGATACATCTACCGCCTCCCGGTCGACACCCAGTTCTCGTTCGCCGCCAGGTTCATCCGGCCGCTGATCCAGGGCGTCCTGACGGGCTACCTGGGCATGCCGGCCGGCCGCATCGCGTTCCTGTTCCTGAGCACCGGGCTCTGGGTGCTGCTGGCAGCGCTCTTCGCCCTGGGCGCGTGGAAGGGACGCGCCCGTCACGTCGGCGTGTTGCTGCTGCTCGTCGCCGTCGTGCTCGCATCGGCGCTCGCCGTGACCGGGATCGGCGGCTCCGGCGGAACCGTGTTCGGCGTGATGATGATGATCGGCATGGGCATCGCGTCGGTGCTTTCGGTGCCTCCCGCCTGGCTCTGGGCCGCGGTGATCGTGGCGGGCGTGCTCGGCTTCCTGCTGCTGCTGGCCCGACACGAGTGGAGAGGCCCCGCTCGGAGCGTGTTCGCTGCGCTCCTGCTGGCATCGCTCGTCGGCGGATTCCTCGTGAACAACAAGCTGCACGGTCGTTCGACGGGATTCCGCCTGGGTCCGATTCCGCGCGGCACGCCCGTCAATCTGCTCATGAACATCGATCCCGAGAAGACCGACAAGCTGCCCGCCGCGATCGTGGCCCTCGCGCGCGCTCTCCAGGAGATCAAGCAGCGCGGCCTGATCGGCGACGAGGCCCAGCAAGTGTTCAGCGCGACCGCAGCTCCCGCGCTGATGGCCGCGAGCAAGGTGCCCGACTTCGTGCTCGATCGCGGTCACTGGTTCGGCGAGCACCTGAACGCCGACCCGGGCGAGAACGACCGCCAGAAGGAGGCGTTGATCGCCTTCCTGAAGACGCTCTGATCGCCATGCGCGACGAAGCCATCGCGGCGGAGCTGAGCGACGAGGAGCTTCTGCGTCGGGCGAAGACGCAGGCGGACTCGCTCTTCGACTACGTGATCGTCGGGTCGGGCGCGGGCGGCGGTCCGCTGGCCGCGCGACTCGCGCTCGCGGGCATGCGCGTGCTCGTGCTCGACGCCGGCGGCGACGGCGCGACGGAGGAGTCGGAGACCTATCCCGAGGCGGACGCCGGCGAGATCTACGGCTGTCCCGGCTATCACGCCGCCGCTACCGAAGACTACGCGATGAGCTGGCAGTTCTCCGTCCGCCACTACGCGGACGACGCGCAGCAGCGGAGGGACGAGAAGTACGACCGGCTGGAGCCGCCGGATCCCCGCTTCCTCGATCCCTCGCGGAACGGCGGCGCGGGCAAGGGCGGCATCTTCTATCCGCGCAGCGCGTCGCTCGGCGGCTGCACCTCGCACCACGCGATGATCGTCGCGGCGCCGAACGACCGCGACTGGGACGCGATCGCCAACCTGACCGGCGACGAGTCGTGGCGCGCGACCCGCATGCGCGGCTACTTCGCCCGTCTCGAGCGCTGCCTCTACGTCGACGCCTACAACCGCTGGTTCCAGCGGCTGCTGGGCCCGCTCTACAAGCTCTGGCAGCGCTTCGTGCTGCTCTTCAACCCGCGCGCCCTGCTCGACGAGGGCGGTCACGGCCGGAACGGCTGGCAGCCGACGAGCTTCATCGATCCGGACCTGGTGGAGAACATCCGCGAACGGGATCGCGGCTTCCTGTCGGTGCTGATGACCTCGGCGCTCGCCGTCCTCCACAGCGACAGCCGGCTGACGGAATTCCTGAAGCGCTCGCTCGTCTGGCTGCGCATCGTGCAGCACATCGATCCCAACGATTTCAACACGCGCCGGACGAGTCCCGAGGGTGTGTACCTGATCCCGACCGGCATCGAGAGCGGGCCCGACCGGACGGGCAGCGGCCAGTTCGGACGGCGCAAGGGAGTGCGAGAGTTCCTGCTGGAGACTCGAGACCTGCTCGCGAAGTCGGGCGGCGCGAACCCGGGCCGTCTCGTCATCCAGCTGCGGACGCACGCCACGCGCGTGCTGTTCGAGGCGAAGGACGAGGACCCGACGCCGAAGGCGATCGGCGTCGAGGCGGTCCAAGGCTCGAACCTCTACGAGGCGAGCCCGCTCCGGAAGTCGCCACCCGACGCGGCCGCCCCGCGCGTCCGCTACTTCGCGAGACGCGAGGTGATCCTCTGCGGTGGAGCCTTCAACACGCCGCAGCTCCTGATGCTCTCCGGCATCGGTCCAGCCGACGAGCTCGCGCGTTTCGATGCGTGCGTTCTGAGCGGAGCCGACGGGAAGTCGCTGCCGTCGCGCGACGGCCTCCCCCGCCGGATCGAGCTCGAGGGCGTCGGGCGCAATCTCCAGGACCGCTACGAGGTGAGCGTGATCAGCGAGCTCGACCAGGAGTTCGCGACGCTCGAAGGCGCGACCTTCGTTCCGGGCGATTCGAACGACCCGATCCGGAGCGAGTACCGGAAGACGCGCGGCGGCCTCTACCGCACCAACGGCGGCACGCTCGCCGTCCTGCATCGCTCCAGCGCGCTCGGGCCGGACGAACCCGAGCCGGATCTCTTCAGCTTCGGCGTGCCGGCCGCCTTCCGCGGCTACTACTTCGGCTGGTCTCGCGAGCTCCTGCGGAGGACGATCGACGCCTCGTCGGATCAGCGCAACCTGTGGAGCTGGGTGATCCTGAAGGCGTACACGCGCAACGAAGCCGGAAGGGTGACGCTGCGCTCGGACGAGCCCTTCGACCAACCCGAGATCTGCTTCGACTCCTTCAACGAGCAGGCCGAGCGGCGGGCGCAGGAGCTCGCGCGCGAGCTGGCTCTGATTCCCCGCAACCAGGCGGTGCCCGAGCCGCTCGCGGCGCAGATCGCCGCAAACGCCGAGGCCCTCGCGAACAGCAAGCGCGACCTCGATGCCCTCGTGGACGCCATCGCGTTCATGCGTCGCATCAACGCACGCAACCCGCGCAAGTTCGTGCGCGAGATCCAGCCGGGTCCGGCGCTCGCCGACGGCTCGCGGGAGCTGGCGGATTGGGTGCGCACGCAGGCGTGGGGGCATCACGCCTCGTGCACCTGCCGGATCGGCTCGGACGCGTGGCAGCAGGATCCGTCGCAGCTGAGCGACAGGCACGCCGTTCTCGACAGCCGCTTCCAGGTCCACGGCGTGAAGGGACTGCGCGTCGTCGATGCCTCCGTGTTCCCGGACATCCCCGGCTACTTCATCCTCACTCCGATCCTGATGATCAGCGAGAAGGCGGCGGACGTCCTGCTCGCAGAGCGCGGCGACGAGGTCTACGCGCCGGCCTTCGAAGCCAAGGAGGCCGCGGCGGTCCGCGCGCGGCGCGCGGAGGCCCGCGTCCCTGTCCGTCCGAACGAGGATCCGGCGAAGCTCCCGAGCGAGACCGTCGGGCTCGCGCTCTCCGGCGGCGGCATCCGCAGCGCGACCTTCGCGCTCGGCGTGCTCCAGGCGCTCGCCGAGAAGGATCGCCTGCGCGAGATCGATTATCTCTCGACGGTCTCCGGAGGCGGCTTCATCGGGAGCTTCCTCGGCCGGCTCTTCACCCGCGAGCTGGTGACGAAGTCCGCGGACCCCGCCGGCCGCGTGCAGGAGACGCTGAAGGATTCACGCTCGAGTCCGATCCGATGGCTGCGCAGGAACGCGAACTACATCTTCGCGACGGGAACGCAGGATCTGCGGCAGAACCTGGCCGTCTTCTGGCAGGGGCTGAGCAGCGTCTACGTCGTCCTCGGCGCGCTCGTATTCGCGTCGCTCGGCGCGCTCGTGTGGCTCTCGCAGAAGCTCCCGACGACGGCGCACGGCGTCGCGATCCCGTCGAGCCTGCTGTCGCCGTTCGCCGACCTGCTCTTCGAGCAGCTCGGCGTGCGCGACTGGCTGATGAAGGGACTCCCGAAGGCAGACGTCGCGAAGATTCCGCTCTCGCCCTGGTGGTGGCTGCCGTTCGTCGTGTTCGCGCTCGGCGTCGTGCCGGTGGTCGGCGCCTTCTGGCTGTCGCAGCGCGCCGGCTCCTACCGGCCCTATCCCTATGCCGCGCTCGGCGCGTGGGTGGTGCTGCTCGCCGGCGCGCTCGGATTCATGCAGACGTCCTCGGGCCTCGAGTACGCGAGCTGGGGCGCGGCGATCCTGCTGCTCTCGTGGGTGTGGCAGGACGTCGCGCGCGTGAACGCCGCTCCAACCAACGAGCTCGACGACGCCAGGCGGCACGCGAAGCGGCTCGAGCAGCAGGGATCGCTCAGCCCGGCGCAGCGAGCCGAGCTGGAGCAAAAGGAGGTGGCCGTCCGCCAGCAGCTCGGGAACATCGTGCGCAATCGGTTGATCCGCGCCCTGGGCGAGACGCTCGCGCTCTTCGGCGCGCTGGTGGTGTTCGTCGTGCTCGACTCCCTCGCCCTCCAGTTCGCGATGCAGGCTCCGAACGGAACGATCGCCGCGCTCACGCTGGCGCTGGCGCCGGCGCTGCCGCTGCTGCGTCAGGTCGGAATGGGAGCGCTCCGGCAGATCTCGGGCGGCAAGGAGGGCTTCTCCCTCCGCACCGCCAGGCTGTTCGGCCTTCCGATCGCCATCGTGCTGCTGCTGGCGATGGACGTGCTGGCGCACCGCATCTTCCACGCGTACCCGCGAGAGGCGAAAGGACTGATCCTGCTGGGGATCGGCTTCTCGCTCGTGATCGGGCGCGCCTTCAGCTTCCTCAACCTCTCGTCGATCCGCGCCGCCTACGCCGCGCGGCTGTCGCGAACCTTCCTGGGCGCTTCGAATCCGGAGCGCGTCTACGGAGCGACGAACGACGACAGCAAGGACGTCCAGTCGGCGCATCCGCAGGACGACGTGCCCCACGAGCGGTACCACCCCGAGAAGCACGGCGGCCCGCTCCACCTCATCAATGTCTGCATCAACGAGACGGTAGACGCCGCGTCCGAGCGCGAGATCCGCGAGCGCAAGGGGATCTCGATGTGCGTGACGCCGCACGGAGTCACGGTCGGGCGCCGCTATTTCGCCGAGTGGACGCGGCCGGACGACCTGCCCCGCTGGATGAAGCGCAGGCGCTGGCGCAGCGGGCTCGACGCAGAAGACGACCTGCCTCCCTACAAGCAGCGGAGCACGGCGCTGCGGGCGCTCATCGACTCGAGCGATCCGAACGCGTTCCACGTGCTCAAGACCAAGGGGAGCGACAGCGCCGAGGTCGAGCCGCTCTCGCTCGGCGCCTGGACGGCGATCTCCGGCGCCGCCTTCAGCACCGGCACGGGACGCCAGACCTCGTTGCCCCTCTCTCTCTTCATGGGCCTGTTGAACGTGCGCCTCGGCTACTGGTGGGACAGCGGGATCAAGGCCGGCGACCGTCCGGGGCGCTATCCGCTCCCGCTCTGGCGGCGGCTGAAGCGCGCTCCGAACTTTCTCTTCGCGGTGCAGAACATGCTGCTCTCGGAGTGGCGCGGCCGCTTCCGCGGCCCGTCCGACTGGTTCTGGTATCTGAGCGACGGCGGGCACTTCGAGGTCACCGGCGTGTACGAGCTGCTGCGACGGCGCGTGCGCTTCGTGATCGTGACCGACGCGGGCGAGGATCCCGGCTACGCCTTCGGCGACGTCGCGCAGCTCGCCCAGCAGGTGCGGATCGACTTCGGCGCGGAGATCGATTGGCTCGAGCTCGCGCCCGGCACCCTGCCCGACGACATGCCGGAGTGGATCGAGAAGTGGATCGATCCGGCGGCGCTCGGCGCGATCGCGAGCCTCGCCCGCGAGAGCGCTCATTCCGCGTCGCTCGCGCGCGTGAGATACGGCCCGGGCGAGGAGCCCTCGTGGATCCTGCTGATCAAGCCGAGCCTCTTCAGCGGCATGTCCCAGGACGTCCGCAACTACTCGAAGCAGAACACCGCCTTCCCGCAGGACTCCACCTTCGATCAGGTCTTCGACGACAGCCAATGGGAAAGCTACCGCGCGCTCGGCCACCAGATCGGCACGAAGGCCGTAAAGGAGCCCCGATGAGCCCCCACGGAATCCGTCGGCTGCTTCTCGCCGGCTCGCTCGCGTCGACCTTGATCGCTGTCGCGAGCGGCGCCTCCGATCACGCGGACCCGATGAGCCTGAACGTGTTCGCGGTCCAGCAACAGCCGGACGCGAACATCACCGACCTCCACGCCTTCGTGGTCGATCGCGACGGGCGCCGCGTCACCTCGGGCGACGCGCTCGCGCCCGACCATCGCCTGGTCGTCAGCCTGTGCGTGCGCCGCGCTCTGCGCCCCGATCAGACCCAGACGCTCGACCTCGCGCCCTACACGTTCCGCATCCATCTCGATCTGGGGCCGCCGGTTCGGTTCGCGGGCGACGGCGGAGTCGCGACCAGCGACCGCGACCGCTCGATGCAGGCGCTCTACGGCGGCATCATCGCGCACCCCGAGGACATCGTGGACACGGCCGTCCTCGAGTTCGATCTCCACCTCGCCCATCCCGACGTAGCGCCGTACGTGGTGCTCGACGCGAGCCGCGCCTGGGGCTTCCGCGAGCCGGCCCGCCTGGAGACGCTCCCGGCGACTCCGAAGGAGAAGCGTGACAAGGCGCTCCACACCAGGGAAACGTGGTACGAGGTCGCCAAGCCGCCCGCGCCCGGAACGATCGCGATCACCGTCGCGCTGTTCGACGATCCCTTCATCTTCCCGCGCTTCTTCCGGCGTAACGTGGTGGGGATCGTGGCGAGCATCCCGCTCTCGAGCCTGCCGCTTCCGGCTCGCATGGACTCGGCGCCGATCCTGCTCTGGGCGACGACGCACCAGGGGAGCCAGCAGATCGATCACGTCGGGCGCTCGCTGCGCACGCAGCTCCCGCGCTTCGGCTACCTGAACGACAAGCACCCCGGCGACCACGTGCGCGAGATCACGCGCGTGCACGCCGAGCCGACGATCGAGGAGGCGCTGCTCGGCAGCATCATCGCGCCGCTGTTCGCGCACCGGCACTACGACTCGGTGCCGGACGTGATGATCTACGACCTGCGCAAGCCGGCGGCGTTCCCGAACGGCCGCTGGCTGGAGGACGACGTGGCCGCCACGCTCGCCGCCGCGGGCGAGCCGCTCCTCTGGGAGCTGTCCTACGCCGAGTCGCGTCAATTCCCGCGCGCCGCGAAGAACGACAAGGCGTTCCTGCCGACGTTCCCCTATCTCGCCGCGCCGTGGGATGCCGATCAGATCGCCGAAGCCAACGCCGGAACCGCGGTGCCCGGCGCGCCGGACGCGTCCGCGATCGCGCCGCCCACCTTCGACAACTCGATCTGGCGCAGGCTCTTCTGGATCGAGGTCGCGGCCATCGGCGTCCTTACCGTCTTGCTGTTCCGCGCCCTGCGCTCGACCTCGCTGCGCGCGGTGCTCGTCCTCGGCTCGCTCCTCGTCGTGGGGCACCTGGTTCCGGTGCGGGACGACAACATCCTGCCTCCGGCCGCGGGCGCGGCCGAACAGCCGATGCAGAAGCTCGCGGATCTGGGGGTCGGTCTCGCGCTGATCGCGTCTCTCGCGCTCGGCTGGATCTTTACGCGCGGACGCCGCTCGGTGCAGGGAATGCCGCAGGATCGCCAGGGTCCGATGCCGGACGACATCCGGACGCGGAGCTATGCCGAGATCGTCGAGGCGCTCTTCGACCCGACCCTGTGCCGGCCGTACTACAAGGTGTGGGGCGACGCCGCAGAGGATCCGCTGCCGATCTACGAGACGACCTTCGCCAGTGTCATGGCGGGATGGATCAGCGCGCCCGACATGCCGTTCGCGATGGAGCGCGCAGCGCGCCGCACCTTGCGCAGCCGCGGCGACCTGCGCTGGGGGGAGGACTCCAACGGCTTCCGGCGCCTCGTGCACCCGATGGGCGTCTGCCTCGAAGGAACCTGGAAGATCGACGCGGCGCCGCCTCTCGGTCGCTACACCGGCTACTTCGCGCCCGGCAAGGAGGGCCGCGTGATCGCGCGCTACTCCGTCGGCGGCAACCACGCACAGAACGGCAACTACCGCTCGCTCGGCCTGGTCGGAAAGCTGTTCCCGCCGCAGGACGCGCCGGCAGGCGACACGCCGCGCGCGCACTTCATCACCCAGGAGGATCTCGGCGGCGCCTTCACGAATTCGGTGACCGAGGCGGAGCTCACGAACTCGCCTCCCGTCACGCTGTGGAAGCGCGGCAGCGGCCTCCCCGCGTTCCTCGGCGTCGTGCTGGCGCTCACGCGCTCCGACGCCGAGCCCGCCGAGCGCCAGCTCTACGAGATCGCCGAGCTCGAGAAGCCCGACGTCGCGACCCGGTGCCCGCGCTTCATGCGGCTCAAGCTCGAGAGCCCGCCTCCGGCCGCGGGAGCCAGGCGTCTCGACTTCCGGGACGAGATCCTCGGCATGATCTACGACGCCGGCGACCCGCGGCCGAAGCGCGAGATCGTGTTCAAGATCGAGGTCTCCGACGAGGGCGAGCGGGTGACGGGGGTGCCGAACCAGCGCGTCGTCGGCCAGCGCTGGGTGGAGATCGGAAGCCTCACCTTCCGGAAGGCGCTGGCCTCCTGGGCCGGCGACTTCGTCGTCCACTTCCACCATCCGGTGTGGCGCCAAGACCGCAACGATCCGACCAGCGTCCAGCGGCCGGATCTCCGCCGACCCGGAGCCTAGGTGAATCCGACCCATCCGATCGTGCTGGCGCACGGGATCGCTCGCTTCGACCTGCTGCTGCGCAGGCTGGATCCCGACGCAGTAGGCCCGATCGCCGACGACACGCACTACGTGCGCACCCTCGAAGGTCCTGTCCACATCATCGCGCACAGCATGGGAGGGCTCGACGCGCGCCACATGCTGTACGGCTTCCGCGATCTGTCGACCGCAGCCTGCCAGGAGTTCGACGCGCGCGTGCGGAGCTTCGAGGAATCGTGCGGCGTGCTGTTCCAGACCTACGCGGGCGCGCAGCCGTTCCTGCGCACCTTCGCGCCGCTCAAGTTCGCCTGGCTCGTCATCCACGAGCGCGACCGCGCCCACGACGGCGG
>DASUFZ010000105.1:0-6597 GCA_036274295.1 Myxococcota bacterium | reverse complement strand
TTGCGCAGCGCCGCGATGCGCTCCGTCGTGCCGGGGTGCGTCGAGAAGAAGCCGCCGGGGCTCGGCCCCGATTCCTGCATCAGCCAGGTGAGCGTCTCGACCATCAGACCCTTGCGCTGGCCGGCGCGCTGGAGGATCTCTGCGCCGTGCGCATCCGCGGCGTACTCCTCGTCGCGGCTGTACTTGCGCGCGACGAGCTCGCCGGCGACGGGCGTGACCACGCCGCTGCCCGGAAAGACCTGGTCCAGGATCGCGACGCCGAGGCCGAGCCCGACTCCGAGCACCTGCGCCTTCTCGACGTGATTCAGATCGTCGTGCGCGATTTCGTGCGCGAGCACCGCCATCAGGTGGTCGTCGTTCGCCTTCGTGAGCAGGCCTCGCGTCACGAAGAAGCGTCCGCTCCCCGCGTTGGCGGCGTTGATCTCCGACGAATCGAGGATGCCGACGCTCACCTGGTTCGCCGGGATCGGGTTGTTCATCACCGCGAGCAGCGGGAGCATCACGCGCCGCAGGCGCTCGATGTCCTGCGGCGTCGCGGTCGTCGTCTTCGGGAGACCCGAGCCGCTCGGCGACGGCTGCCGGCCCGGCTCCACGGCGACGCAGCCGAGGCCGAGCGTCGCGACACAAGCGAATGCGAGGATCGTTCGACGCATGGCCGACGCGAGAGCAAGCGTCGTGCCACGCGCCCCTCTCGTTCGAGGGCGCGCGAGGAGCTCGCAGAGCCGCTCGGTCCGGGAGTTTTGTGCCAACCCGGCGCCGAACGTACATGCGTGCTAGCGGCGAGAGCGCCCCACGAAGGCGAGCACGAAGAGGCCGGTCAGCGCGAGCAACGCGGTGCCGGGCTCCGGAGTCGGCACGACCGCGCTCACCGTGCCGTCGAGGACGACGTTCGAGCCGGTCCCGCTGATCAGCCAGCCACTGTCGTTGCCGAGACCCGAGAAGTCCGCCGGGCTGGTGTAGTCGTAGCCGAAGAGGCGGAACGTCACCGTGTTCTGCACGGTGCCGATCACGGAGATGTCCGTCGCGAGGAACTGGGTCTGGAAGTCGCCGCTCGAGCCGGAGATGTCGAAGGACGTGATCAACATCTCGGACGAGGCGAAGGCGTTCGTGCTGGCGTAGAGGTCCCAGCGCTGCGCCCCGTGGTTCGCGCCCTGGATGCCGCGGAAGAGCGCGAGGTCGAGCGTCTGATAGGTGATCTGGAAGCCCGGATCGGCGGTCAGCGAGAACTGGTAGTACTTGCCGGGATCGCGGGAGAGGCCCGGCGCCCAGTTGCTCGCCGCGACGAAGCCGTTCTCCGCAGTGCTCGTCCACTGGGAGACGCCCACGCTGTCGATGATCGAAGCGCTGGTGTTGGCCGCGTTCATCGACACGGAGACGGTCTGACCCGTCGCGCTGGCGACGTCCCACACGACGATCGTCGCGCCGAGGGCCGGAGCGGCCGCGAACACGACATACGCCAGGACGATTCCAACGGCGCTGCGGATCTTCTTCGCCTGCTGCATGACTCGCCTCCGACGCAGCGGAGTGCAACGTCCGTACCGGACCGCGAACGCGCGACGCGCGAGCGGAGCGTGCCGATTCCGGTCAGCGGTGACGAAGCGCGGCACCGGTGCCGGATTCCGGCACCGGGTGGCGTCAGCTCCCGGGTGTGAGCCCGCGCTCGCCGAGCGCCCGGCTCGGGCGGGTCGGATACGTGAGCCCGAAACGCTGGAGCCCGGCGTCGCGCACCAGGGTGGCCGCCTCCTCGGGAGAATCCGTGAGCGTGAGGACCGCGAGCTCGCTCGCGTCGATCGCGCCTTCGCGCGCCATCTTGTCGCGCAGCTGCGCGACGAGCGGCGCCCAGTATTCCCGGCCCATCAGCACGATCGGGTAGTCGCGCACCTTTCCGTTCTGGACGAGCGTCGCCACTTCGAAGAGCTCGTCGAGGGTGCCGAAGCCGCCGGGCAGCGCGACGAAGGCGTACGAGTACTTCACGAGCATGAGCTTGCGGACGAGGAAGTACCGGAAGGTCACCGTGCGATCGAGGTAGCGATTCGGGAGCTGCTCGCGCGGCAGCGCGATGTTGCAGCCGACGGACGCGCCGCCGACTTCCTTCGCCCCGCGGTTGGCGGCCTCCATCAAGCCGGGTCCGCCTCCGGTCATGACCGTGAAGCCTGCGCGCGCGAGCGAGCGCCCGACCTCCCTGGCCAGCTCGTAGGAGGGGTGCTCTTCGCCGAAGCGCGCGGAGCCGAAGACCGTCACGCACGGACCCACGAAGTGCAGCGCGCGAAAGCCGCGGATCAGCTCGCGGAAGATCCTCAGGGCGCTCCAGAGCTCGGAGCTGCGCGAGCGCGGTCCTTCGAGGAAGGCGATCTCCTCGGTGCCCGGAGTCTGCGCCGCCGATGCGTCCGCCATGCCCGCTCCTTCTTTTGCGAGAGCCGCAGTGTGCCACTCGCCTATGCTGGTTTCGTGTCCCGTCGCCGCCGTCACGACCGCGAGGACCTCCAGCGCATCGCCGACCGCGCCATGCGCGAGCGCGGCCTCGAGCCGGAGTTCCCCCGCGATGCCCTCGCGGAGCTGGATGCCATGCGGGGCCCCGCGGCCGATGCGTCGGCGCGCGATCTGCGCGGCCTGCTGTGGTGCTCCATCGACAACGACGATTCGCTCGACCTCGACCAGCTGACGGCCGCGGAGCCGGGGCCCGATGGGGTGACCACGATCCGCGTCGCGATCGCCGATGTGGACGCGCTGGTGAAGAAGGACAGTGCGGTCGACCGGCATGCGGCGCGCAACACGACCTCCGTCTACACCGCGGCGAAGCTCTACCCCATGCTGCCCGAGCGGCTCTCGAACGACTGGACCTCGCTCGTGCAGGACGAGGACCGCCTCGCCGTCGTGGTGGAGCTCCACATCGGCGCGGACGGCGCGCTCGACGGCTCGGACGTCTACCGCGCGAGCGTGCGCAACCGCGCCAAGCTCGCCTACGACGCGGTCTCCGCGTGGCTCGAAGGGCAAGCTCCGCCTCCCGCGCCGCTTGCCGCCGTCGTCGGGCTCGAGGCGAGCCTGCGCTGGCAGGATGCCGCCGCGCAGAATCTGCGCGCCCTGCGACACGAGCGCGGCGCGCTCGACCTCGAGACGATCGAGGCGCGCGCCGTGTTCGCCGGCGAGGAGATCCGCGACCTCGAGCAGCCCCTGAAGAACCGCGCCCGCGAGCTGATCGAGGACCTGATGATCGCGACCAACGGCGTCACCGCCCGCTTCCTCGACGCGCGCGGCCTGCCGTCCTTGCGCCGCGTGCTGCGCTCTCCCGAGCGCTGGGCGCGCATCGTCGACGTCGCGCGCGAGCTCCACGCGGAGCTGCCCGCCGAGCCGGATTCCGCGGCGCTCGAGGCGTTCCTGCTGCGGCAGAAGCGGGTCGATCCGCTGCGCTTCCCCGATCTCTCGCTCACCATCGTGAAGCTGATGGGCTCCGGCGAGTACGCCGTCGACGTCCCCGGCGCCGAGCCGATCGGCCACTTCGGCCTCGCCGTGCGCGACTACACGCACTCCACGGCGCCGAACCGGCGCTTCCCGGACGTCATCACGCAGCGCATGCTCAAGTCCGCGCTGGCGGGAGGGCCGCCCGCGTACTCGTTGGCCGAGCTCCACGAGCTGGCGGTGCACTGCACCGATCAGGAGGACGACGCGTCGCGCATCGAGCGCCAGATCCGCAAGTCGGCCGCGGCGCTGCTGCTCGAAGACCGGATCGGGCAGCGCTTCCAGGCCATCGTGACCGGCGCCTCCGAGAAGGGCACCTGGGTGCGCGTGCTGGCGCCGCCCGTCGAAGGCAAGCTGCAGAAGGGCTGGGAGGGTCTCGACGTCGGCGACCGCCTCGAGGTGCGGCTGCTGAGCACCGACGTCGAGCGCGGCTTCATCGACTTCGCGCGCGTAGGCGCATAGCACTTTGCTCGCGTGGGCGCGTAGCCGCGCGCTCACGCGTTCCGGAGCAGCTCCGGCGCGCGCGCCTGGACGAGCCGGCGGATGCCGTCGCGCCAGCGCACGCGCGTGGGCCCGACCTTCTCGTGCAGGCGCGTCGTGTCGAGCGGCAGGCTCGCGATCGTCTTCTCCGTCTTCTCGAACTTCGGCACGAGACCCGTCAGCTCGCCGATGTACGCGCACCACTCCTCGATCGAGGCCTCTTCGCCGGCCCAGTTCACGATCGTCGCCGGCACGCTCGCGATCTCGAGCATGCGCGGCAGGTGCGCGATGTAGTCGTCCTCGTGCGTGAGGTTGAAGGTGTTCGGGCCGTCGGGGTGCACGGGGATCGGCACGCCCGCCTTCATCATCATCATGTGGTAGAAGGGCCAGCCGCCGTTGTCGCCGTAGGGGACGCTGAAGCGCGCGATCGTGACGGGCAGGTCGAAGAGGCGCGCGCAGGTGCGCGCGACCGCCTCCGCGGCGATCTTGCACAGGCTGTAGGTCGGCATCATGGCGCGGTGGTTGTCGCCGAGCGGATCCGTCTCCTTGGCGGGCTTGTGACCCGGGGGTGCGTAGACCCCGCCGGAAGAGCAGTGCAGCACCGCCTTCGCGTCGCGGCAGTGCTCGAGCAGGCGGCCGAGCCCCTCGGCGTTGGCGGCGAGATCGGCGTCGAAATCGCCCGTCTTGGCGACGGCGAAGTTCAGCACGTAGTCGAAGTCGCGCGGCAGCGCGTCGAGCGAATCCTTGGCGAGATCGAGCGGCACGGCGCGCACGCCGGCCGCCTCGAGCTGCGCGCGCTGCTCGGCCTTGCGCAGGCGCGCCACGCCGAACACCTGGTTGCGCGGCGCGAGCGCGCGCGCGATCGGCCAGGCCACCTGGCTGGTCGGCCCGGTCAGCAGGATCTTCTGGTTCTCGAGCGCGGGCATCGCGGCCTCCATTTTGCTTCGATGAGGCCGGCAGCATACGGGGGAGAGGGGAATGGAGCGACTCGCGTGGGTCTGTCTCGGCAGCGCGCTCGGCGGAGGCGCTCGCTACCTGATCTCGCTCGGCGCGTTGCGCCTGCTCGGTCCCGCCTTCCCCTACGGGACCCTCGCGGTCAACCTGATCGGCTCCTTCCTGATCAGCGCGATCATGTACGTCGCCCTCACGACGACCTGGATCTCTCCCGGCATGCGCCTGTTCCTGACCACCGGCGTGATGGGCGGGTTCACCACCTACTCGGCCTTCAACTACGAGACCTTGGCGCTCGCGACCGACGGCGAGTGGCTGCTGGCGGCGATCAACGTCGTGGTCACCCTGGCGGCGTGCGCGCTCGCGGGGATCCTCGGCCTCGCGGTCGCGCGCCTCGCCGTGGGGCATTGATCGGGCTTCGACCTGGGAGGACTTCGCGTGCGCATTCTGACCGGAGAGCAGTTTCTCGTGCGCGTCTTCATCGGCGAGAGCGACAAGTGGCACCATCGCTCGCTCGCCACCGCGCTGGTGGAGCGCCTGCGTCAGGAGCACTTCGCCGGGGCCACCGTCTTCCACGGGGTCGCTGGCTTCGGCGCGCACAGCGTGTTGCACACGAGCCGGGTCCTGCGCCTGTCCGAGGACCTCCCCGTCGTCATCGAGATCGTCGACTCGGAGGAGCGCATGCCGCGCCTCACCGAGATCCTCGACGAGATGGTCGAAGAGGGCCTCGTCACGGTCGAGAAGGTGCGGGTGATGAAGTACGCCGCACGCGCCCAGGATGCGGGGGAATGAGCCCGGCGCTCGAGTCGGGATGGGGTCTGCCGATACGTGGGCTGCGGCTCGCGCCGCGCCGGGGGGAGCGATGCAGGAGCGCCAGAGCGTCAGTCGGGCCGCCGAGGTCCAGACCGGCGGAACCGGGAACGAGGGCATGACGGGCGCGCGCCGGATGGCGCGCCTTCCCGCGGTCGGCCCGGCCCTCATCTCCGCGTGGCGCGCGCGCATCGCCCTGGCCCACGTCGCAGCGGAGGCGCGCAAGGCGTGGCGCTGGTGGCGCGCCTCGCGCGAGGTCACCAACTACACCTACGACCTGACGCCGCGAAACCTCGAGCAGCTCGCCGCATTTCTCGCGCAGGCGGCCGGCGCCGAGCTCGCGCGCGTGCAGGAGCTGATGCGCGAGCTCGATGCGGACGAGGTGCTGCACGCGCACGTCCGGCGCGCGACCCTGGCCTCGCCCGACGTGATGCACGCAGACGCCTTCCCGCGCTTCGGGCGCCGCATCGGCTGGTACGTGCTCGTGCGCCTCTTCCGCCCGCGCCTCGTCGTCGAGACGGGTGTCGACAAGGGTCTCGGCGCCTGCGTGCTCTGCGCGGCGCTGCTGCGCAACGCGGAGGAGGGCGCGCCCGGCCGCTACCTCGGCATCGATCACAACCCGCAGGCCGGCTGGCTGCTGAAGGGCCCCTACACGCAGGTGGGGAGCATCGTCTGGGGCGACTCGCTCGCCGAGCTGGCAAAGCTCGAGTGCATCGACTTCCTGCTCCACGACAGCAACCACTCGCCGGAGTTCGAAGCGCGCGAGTTCGAGGTCGCGGAGCCGCACCTCGCGGACGGCGCGCTCGTGCTCTCCGACAACGCAGACGTCAGCGACGCGCTCTGGAAGTTCGCGCTGCGCACCAAGCGCCGGTACTTCTACTTCCAGGAGCAGCCGCGCGA
>DASUFZ010000104.1:0-28731 GCA_036274295.1 Myxococcota bacterium | reverse complement strand
ACGAGCACGTCGCCACGCTGCGGCGCCGGCCACTCCCTCGCCCTCGTCTCCGTGAGCTTGATCTTCATCGTCGCGTCCTCCCCGGCCAACGCTCCGGAAAACTCGTAAGCAATCCGGAAGCAAAACGCCGCGTAGAGCTGTCGGTCCCTGTCGGGGAGGGACGGGTCCCTCCCGACTCAACCCCGCGAGACTGCGAACAACTGGCGGCTGCTGTCGGCATGGGGCGGAACGTAGAAATTGACGGGTAGTCAGATCCTGCGAGACAGTCATATAATGCCTCGCAATTCCGCGAGCCTCGGAGGTGCACATGAGCCCGCTGCCCCGCCCCGTTCCCGCTGCCCGCATCGAGCCCGAATCCTCCGACATGACGGCCGGCATCCGGCTGCTCGCGCGCCTCGCGCGCGTGGCCGAGCAGACCTGCCAGTCGACCGGGATCAGCCTGCCGCAGTACCGCTTGCTGGTGTCGGCCTCGGGCGGCTCGCAGCGCGCGAGCGAGCTCGCGGCCGCGGTCGGCGTGAGCCGCCCGACCCTGACCTCGCTCGTCGACGGCCTGGAGCAGGCCGGCCTGCTGCGCCGCGTGCCGGTGCCGACCGACCGCCGCGGCATCCGCCTCGAGCTGACCGACGAGGGCCGCGCCGCGACCGCCCGCGCGGAGCGCGCGCTGGCCGCGCGCCTGCTGCGCCTGATCGACGGCGACCTGAACGACGTCGCGCAGATCGTGAGGGGCGTGGTCTCCGGATTGTCGGCCGCGCTCGACCGCGAGGGGCGCCCGGCGCGCTCGCTCTAGCGAAGCTCGCGCTTCCAGAGCACGCGCAGGATCAGCGGCCAGCCATACACGAACGGGTGGCGGCGCTGGCGCTCGCTCGGCTCGAGCCGCGTGCCCGTGTGACGCTCGAGCTTCCAGAGCGCGTACGGCAGCCAGTCGCCGAAGGTGAGCGCGCTCTTCAGCAGCTGGAGCGTCGCGGCGGCCTTGGCGAAGGGACGCCGGAGCGCGCTGCGTCGCCGCGTGGCCGCGAGCTCGCCGGGAGGACACGCGACCTGCCAGCCGCCCGCGTCGCGCGAGACGATGCGCAGGCGCGCGTCGGCCTCGAGCGCTTCGAGCGCGGCGGCGAGGACGCGCGCGTAGCGCGTCGGATCCGCCGCGACGACGGCGCGCGGCCCCTCGTCGCTCTCGGGCCGCAGCTCGGAGCCGTAGGTCTCGCGGAAGAGCCCGAGCCAGAGCGCCTCGGGCTCGGCGCGGCGCGCGTCGCCGTCGCCCGGGAGGAGAGAGAGCCCGCGCAGCACGGCCGTCTCGACCGCCGTGCCGAGCGCCGCGTGGAGCGCGTCGCGCGCGGCGGCGTCGCGCACGTAGGCGGCGAGCGACGGCTGGCAGAAGCGCGCCCAGGTGCCGGTGCGCAGCGCCGACGGCTGCACCGCGCGCGCGAAGTCGCGCAGCGAGAAGACGGCGTACTTGGCGCGCAGCCGGCGTCCCTCGTGCGGGATCTCCAGGTAGAAGACGTTCGGCGGCAGCGCGGCGTTGGCGAGCGCGAGCGCGCGCGAGGAGTACGCATTGCGCGCGCGCGACCTGTACGCGCGCGGGTAGTCGTCGACGAGCGCGTAGAAGTCGAGCACGCCCTCGTCGGTGCCGCGGCGCAGGCAGGAGCCGTAGAAGAGCACCGCGGCGAGCGCGCCGCCGTGGCGGCGTCGCAGCTCTCCCGCGAAAGCCTGCGCCGCCGCGGGCGCGGGACGCGAGATCTCCGCGCCGAGCAGCGCGGTCAGCGCGTCGCGCGCGGACATCGCTAGGCGCGGACGAAGGCGAGCCGCCGGTCGGCGCAGAGCTCCACGACCTCGTCCGGCTCCGGCGCGAAGATCTCGCCGTCGATGGTGAAGCCGCAGCTCATGCCGATCTGCACGCGGTGCGCGTTCACGCTCTCGTAGCCGTTCTCGATCGTGACGAGGGAGCCCGGGCGGCCGCGCAGGATGCCGGGCGCCGCACGCACGCTGTGCTTCGCGCGGCTCGCGATCGCCGTGAGGCGCACGGCGCCGGGGCCCTCGCCCCAGAAGGGCCGCATGCCGAGGAACAGGTGCGACAAGGTCGACGAGATCAGCATGTAGAACTCGGAGTCGCGCAGGATCTTGCCGTCGGCGCTGACCGCCGCTTTGTCCGGCGTCAGGATGCCGTCACTCGGATGTGTGAAGGCCTTGAAGATCAGCGCGCCGGTGACGAGGCCCGCGCCGAAGACGCCCTGCTGGCCGGGCGGGAAGGTGCGGTGCACGAGCGAAACCGCGCGCTGGATCATGCCGGCGCCGAAGAACATCCCGAACTGCGCCGTCGGGCGGCGATTCGACGAGATGCGCAGCACCGGGCGCGCGACCAGGCGCTCGTCGAAGCTGCCGCGCGCGATCGACTCGAGCAGCGACACCAGCCCACGCGGGGCGCGCGGATCGGCGCCGAGGTCGGAGGCGGTCATGTTGGTGCGGCCGCCGCGCAGCGGCGCGACGAAGCGCAGCGAGGGCAGGTCCGCGCCGCCGAGCAGCTCGGTCAGCACGTACTGGAGCGTGCCGTCGCCGCCGTTCACGACGAGCAGGTCGACCTCGCGGCGGGTCAGCTCGCCGAGCGCCTCCGGCAGCGCGCGCACGCTCTCGGTCTCGACGTGCACGACGTCGGGGTAGCGGCGCAGCACCTCGAGCACCTGCGAGACCTGCTTGCGGTTCTTGCCCGCGCGCAGGTTGTTCAGCACGCCCACTCGCACGATTGGACCTCCGGGTCGCCGGGGCATCAGGGAGAGCTCGGACTGGGGGGGAGGGCTTCGAGGAAGGAAAAGGAGGCGATCGCGTCGCCCGCGATCCGAACCGTCGGGTGCCCCGGCTGCGGCACCCCGATGAACTCGAGCTCTAGAGCCGCCTCGGCCCAGCTTCGGTGGGGACGACCGCGCAATGAGTACACCATCCGCAGAATGCTCGGGAGTGCGGCGAGGGGGTCCACCTCGAGCCAGGGTGGGCCGAAAGTCACTCGTCCTCGGACGGCTCCGCCGTCGAGAACGAGTGCCGACGGAATCGGATAACTGCCGGGCGTACGTGAGCTTTCGAGTCGAGCGTCGAGACGATCGGGGGATCGCACCGTGTTTCCGTCGGCGATCAGGAGCCACGAGAAGCGTTTGCCCGCGGGGTCGAGGAGGTCGAGGACGAAGCCGCTCGGTCCGGCACCGACGCTCGTCACGTCGATCCGGCGCAGCACCCGCTCGCTCTCCGGGACCTGCATCCAGGTGTGCGTGAGGCTCAGCCGGCCGTCGAGCTTTCGCGGCGCCGCCATGTCTCCGACCTGGATCGAGGCGCGCACGGGCCGAGCGACGGCCAGCACGTCGACCGCGTAGCCCGGCGGCAGCGCCGAGGCGGGCACGCTCCGGGCGTTCGGGTCCACGCTCCAGTCGAGGAAGACCTTCACGGCGCGCTTGTCGTTGTCGACCTCGAAGTGGGGAGCGGCCCCGGAGAAATCGAGATGGCTGGAGCCGATCTCGATGCGGCGACCGTCCGGCGCGAGGCGCCACTTCCCTTCGCGGCGCGCGTTCTGGAACACGACCGGCTCGGCGCCCGGCCGCAGCACGTGGCCGAAGGCGGCGGCGCTCCGCTCGCCCGGACCTTCGTTCGTGATGATGAAGCGCGCGGTGACCCGGAAGCCGTCGCCGAGCTGCGCGACGAGATCCCAGTACTCGGAGGCCGACCCGCCGGCCGGCAGCTTCGCCGCCGGATCCACGGCCCGCGCGAGCTGCGGCAGCGCGAGCCAGAGCGCGGCGAGCGCGAGGCCGCGCGCGCGCGACGCGCGCGTCATCGCGCCTCGTCGAGCGGCGTCACCGGCTCGCCGCGGCGACGTGCCGCGTAGGCCTGCGCGAGGCGCACCGTGTGGAACGCGAGCGACACGAGGGTCCACAGCGCGACCATCACGAGGCCGAGATCCGGACGTCCGCCCACAGCGCCGACGCTCAGGAGGATCAGGTTCGGGTTGCGGCGCGCGGTGATCGTGCGGAAGAGCGCGTCGAGCGGACGCCATGCGTGCGCCTCGATCCCGAAGCGCGCGAGGAAGACGCCCTCGAGCGCGCGCCCGACGACGTAGCCCGCGACGACGATCGCCGTCGCGACGGGCTCGGGCGTCGCGAGCCCGTACGCCCAGGCGAGATACCAGAAGGGCGGATGCAGCAGGTCGAGCCCGTGGTCGAGCACGTCGCCGATGCGGCTCGAGGTCAGGGTGACGCGCGCCAGCTTGCCGTCGACGGTGTCGAGGAACGTCATGAGCCAGGCGAGCACCAGGCCGGGCACGAACCAGCCCTTCGCGAAGAGCGGGATCACCGCGAGCGCGAGCACCCAGCTGAACAGGGTGACGGCGTTCGGCGTGATGCCGCGCTCCGCGCACCAGCGCGTCGCGGCGCGCGCGGGACGCGGCCACAGCCACTTCGTGATCAGGTCGGTGACGCCCTTGTAGGACGCGTCGAAGATGCGCCGCTCGATCTCGTCGGCCTGCTCGGGATTCGCGGCGCAGGCCCAGGGCGGCTCCGCCTTGCGGAGATCCGCGCGCCAGAGAGGCACCAGCGCGTCGGGCGCGACGCGGCGCAGCCCTGCCGGCGGATCGCCGCTGCCGCGCAGCGCCGCGACGGCCACGGCCGCGTCCTGCGCGGCCACCTGCGCGCCGAGCGGCCCGAGAGTCGGATGCACGAGCCAGGTGTCGGGCGCGGCGACGAGCGCGCGCACCAGGCGCTCGTCGAGGATGCGGTCGGCGCGCAGCACGGCGACGCGCTCGTCGGGCTCGAGCACGGGCAGCGCGTCGTCGTCCACGCGGCGCGGCGCGCAGCCCGCGCGCGCGAGCGCGCGCCGCATGCGCTCGCTGGCGGTGAGCCCGAAGGTGCGGAGCTCCGCGACGTCCGAGGCGCGCGCGCTGCGCCCGAGGATCCAGCCCGCGGCGGCAGAAGGAGCCGGGTCGGGCTTCTGCGTCTCTCGCGGCGACGCGGGCATGGGTCGCGCGCGACCGTATCACAGCGCGGCACGCTGGGTTAGGTTCGCCGGCCTCGCGGAGACGATCATCTACACGCTCGCGCATCTTTCCGACCTCCACGCGACTCCGGTCGAGCCGCGCGGGATCACCCCGCTGCTCGGCAAGCGCGCGCTCGGCTTCCTGTCGTGGCGGGTGCGCCGGCGCCATGCGCACAAGCCCGCGGTGCTCGAGGCGCTGATCGAGGATCTCCATGCGCAGGCGCCCGACCACGTCGCGGTGACGGGCGACCTGACGAACATCTCGCTGCTGGACGAGTTCCCGGCCGCGCGCCACTGGCTCGAGCGCATCGGCGATCCCGAGTGGGTCAGCGCGGTGCCGGGGAATCACGATGCCTACGTCCGTGTGCCGCGCGCGCGCTCGTGGGATCTCTGGAGCGAGTGGCTGCAGCCGGACGACGCCTGGCGCAGCGCGGCCGTTTCCGGCACCGGCTTTCCGAGCGTGCGGGTCCGCGGTCCGCTGGCGCTCGTGGGGCTCTGCTCTGCGCAGCCGACCCTGCCGTTCCTGGCGGGCGGCTCGCTCGGCGAAGCACAGCGCGAGCGGCTGGAAGCGGCGCTGCTCGAGCTGCGCGCGCGCGGGCTCGTGCGGATCGTGCTCGTCCATCATGCGGCGGTGCCCGGCATGGTGGGGACGCGGCGCGCGCTGTGGGATGCGTCTGCGCTCGCCGCGCTGCTCGCGCGCACCGGCGCCGAGCTCGTGCTGCACGGCCACCTGCACCGCCAGCGCTTCGCGGCGCTATCCGGTCCGGACGGCGAGATCCCCGTCGTCTGCGTGCGCTCCGCTTCGGACTGCGGCTCGAAGCCCGAGAAGAGCGCGCAGTACCACCTGATCGACGTCGAAGCGGACGGGGGAAAGCCGCGCCTCTCGCTGCGCGTGCGCGGGCTCGATACGGCGAGCGGGCGCTTCGGCGCCGTCGGCGCGGCGCGCCAGCTCTAGCGCGCGGCGTCGCCCCGCTTCCGCAAGATCTGCTCCGCGAGCACGAGGTCGGCTTCCTTGTCGACGTCGATCGCCGCCTCGGGCTGCGGCATGTGCACCGCGGCGACGCGCGCACCGAGGCGCGGCGAGCCGGCCGCGAGCGCCGTGTCGAGATCCAGCCGCCGCAGCGCGTACTGGAGCAGCAGGGAAGGGCCGATGGCGGCGACGAGGCGCCAGGGCTGCTTGCGGAAGCGCTCGGCCCGCACGTAGAAGTCGGCGACCTTGCGCGCGCGCAGCGTACGGAAGGCGAAGAGATTCGCGCCCGACCAGGACTCGCCGCGCAGGCGCAGGTAGGTGCGCTTCGTCTCGGGGTAGGCCGCCTGCACGACGGTCGCCGCCACCATCGCGATCAGCAGGTCGGCGTCGGCGTCGCATGCCGCGCGCAGGAAGTGCTGGATCATCGCGGGGGTCAGCAGCGCGTGATCGGCCGTCGTGACGAGGCAGGGCAGCATGTCGTCAGGCGCGAGCGCGGCCGCGACGCTCCGCGACGGCGAATTCTCGCTCGCGAGCACGCGCAGCGCGCCCGCGCGGCGGAGCTCCGCGAGCTCGGGGACGGCGTCGAGCAGCTCGGGCGCGTCGATGCTGACGTGCAGGCGCGTGAGGCCCGCAGCGCGCAGCGCGCGCACCACGCGCACGAGCATCGGCACGCCCGCCACGGGCAGCAGCGCGCGGTGCGTAGCCCCGCGGCTCACGGCCAACGCGTCCTGCGGGCCGCGCCGTCCCGCCAGGATCAGCGCAGAGAAGTCCGGGACGTTCACGCGCTCGGACTCAGCCCCAGCAGCGCGCGCACGCGCGCGGTGACCTCGTCGAGATCGCGCAGCGGCTCCGCCGCGTAGCCGAGATCGCGCGCGCTGTCCGGTCCGAACTCGCGCGCGACGCCGCGCGCGACGAGGTCCGCGTGGAGATGTCCGAGATCGCGGCTCGGGCGCACGAGCCCGCGCTCGATCAGCCGCCCGCACACGCGCTCGAGGCCGCGCTGCGGGCGCGGCGTCCCGCGCGGTCCGGGCGGCGCGGCGGCGCCGCGACGCCACACCCACTCGCGCAGGCGCGCGAGCGCGCGGAACGACGCGCGCTCCGGGAAGCGCGCCACGAAGAGCGGTTTCCCTTGCGCGCTCGCCTCGGCGAGCATCGATTCGCTGTCGCCGCTGATCACGAAGGCGTCGGCCCAGGCGAGCAATCCGAGATACGGATTCGCGGGATCGTCGGGCCGCCACACGTGCACCAGCGCCGCGCCCGCGAGCGCCTCGCACAGGGCCTGGGTGGCCGACGCGCCGAGGCGTCGACTGCTGGTCGCGAGCACGGAGCCGCCGGCCTGCCGCGCCATCTCCATGACGCCGCGGCCGAGCTCGGCCGCTTCTTCCGGCCCGACCTTGTACTGGCCCGACGAGCCGCCGACGAGCAGCGCGATGCGCGGCGACGGCAGGTCGCCGAAGTGGGCGAAGCGCTCGCGCGCCTCGGCGATGCGCGCGCTGCTCGCGCGGTGCAGCGGCGCGGCGATCTCGAGGCGCCGCGGATGCGGGTAGAGACGGCAGTAGCGCGGCGTCACCGCGAGGTCGAAGAGATCCGCGAAGTCGCCGCCCTTGCGTCCGAGCAGCACGGTGCGGCTGCGGCCGCCCGAGCGCTCGCGCACCCAGAGCGCGACGGGGGCGGTGCGTCGACCCGCAGCGATCACGAGATCGGGCCACGGGGGCTCGAGGGGCGACGAGCGCTGCGGATCGATGCCCGCGCGCGACGCGCCGAGCCAGCGGTTGTGCGCGCGCGAGAGCGCGCGCATCGCGAGGTGCTTCTGCTCGAAGGGCCAGCCGAGCGCCTCGGCGAGCCCGAGCGACTGCGTGGTGTTGCCGGGGCGGTCGTCCTCCAGCACCCAGACGCGCGGCGGAACTTCGCCGAAGCGCGCACCGCCCTCGCGCCACTCGACACCGCGCCGCGACTCGAGCGCGAGCTGCCAGTGGAGCTTCGGATGCCGGCGCCCCGCCCGCGCGCAGCGCTCGGACCAGTCCTCCGCGCTGCGCCGCGAGCCGTCCCACGGAACGCGGATGCGCACCTCTCGCCGCGCGGACGCGAAGAGATCGTCGAGCACCCAGCCGAGGTCCTGGCGCGGCAGCTCGGCGAGCGCAGTGTCACCGAACTGCGTCTCCGCGCGCATCGCGCGCGGCGCACCCGGCGCGGGCGGTGCGTAGAGCGCGACCGTGTCGTCTCCCGGGAGTCCACCGGGCTCGCGCCGTCCCGCGCGCCACCGGCGATAGGCGATGCTCGGGCGCTCGCGCGAGTACATCTCGAAGCCGGCCTCGTCGGCCGCGCGTTCGAGCGCGTGCCAGGCCTCGCCGACGCGGCTCTCCTGGTAGACGAAGCGCTCCGGGAAGGGGCGCCACGGCTGCGTGTGCAAGGTCGTGAAGTGGACGAGCTTCGCCTCGCCCTGCGGGCGTTCCGCGTCGCGCACGTTCCAGCGCGGGTCGAGCACGGCGTGCAGGCCGGGAACGGCCTGCGCGCGCGCGATCAGGCGATGTTTGCGCTCGCGCTGGGCGCGCTCGAGCGTCCAGACCTCGGCCATGCGCGCGCAATCGAGCAGCATCACGGACGGGTCGTCCGGCGCGATGCTCTTCCAGCCGGCGCCGCCGAGATCCTCGTCGAAGAGCAGACCCGGGTCGCAGCGGTAGATCTGGTCGACGTCGTTGTAGATGGCGCGTCCGCGCGCGCCGCAGAGCTGGGGCACCGCGAAGCGGTAGTTCGTGAAGCCCGTCGTCCAGCCGCCGCGCTCGAAGCCCGGCAGGTCGCGCAGCCAGGTGATCTCGTAGTCGCGCGCGGGATCGCGCACGCACTCGATCGACCAGACGAAGACGCGCTCCGCGCGCCATTGCGCCGGCTCGGTGCCGACGTAGATGCGAACCAGCCCGCCCGCCTGGTGCCTCGTGCCAGGGCGCCTCGGCAGGACGACGCGCTCGGGCTCCGAGTACACGGCGCCTAGGTTCGCGTCTCGACGGCTTTGCGGATGGCGCAGACCTCCGAGACGAGCCGATCGAGGTCGGCGGGCCGGATCTGACAGGCGCCGTCACAGGGCGCGCTCTCCGGCTCCGGGTGCGTCTCGATGAACAGCGCGTCCACGCCGATGGCGGCGGCCGCTCGCGCGAGCGGGCCGACGAAGCGGCGATCGCCGCTGCTGGCGCCCTTACCGGCACCCGGGTGCTGGACCGCGTGGGTGGCGTCGAGGCAGACCGGAGCGAACTCGCGCATCAGCAGGAGCCCGCGCAGGTCCACGATCAGGTCGTGGTAGCCGAAGCTGGTGCCGCGCTCGGTCAGCATCACGCCGGTGGCGCCGAAGCCGACGGCCTTCTGGACGGCCAGGCCGGCGTCGTTCGGGGCCATGAACTGGCCCTTCTTGATGTTCAGCGGACGGCCGGTGCCGGCGCAGGCCGCGACGAGGTCGGTCTGGCGCGACAGGAACGACGGGATCTGGAGGAGGTCCGCGACCTCGGCGATCAGCTTCGCCTGACCGGGCTCGTGGACGTCCGTGGTGACCGCGATGCCGACGGACTCCTTGACCCGCTCGAGCATCCGCAGGCCGCCGTCGAGTCCGGGACCCCGGTAGGAGTTGCGGCTCGAGCGGTTCGCCTTGTCGAAGGATGCCTTGAAGATGGCGGGCAGCCCGTGGCGGTCGGCGATCTCGCGCACGACCTCGGCGCACATCAGCGCACCGTCGAGTGTCTCGAGCACGTTCAGGCCCGAGATGAGGACCAGCGGCGCACCGCCGCCAATCGTGATGTCCCCAACTTGCATGGAGATCCGCCCCCCCGTTTGGCCGGTGAATAGCGAGGTCTGCCGGAGCTGACGAGCCCACGAATCGACGATCTCCCCTGGGGAGTGCCGGCGGGCTCCTGAAACCCCTCGCTCTGGGATGAAAAACCTACGCGTCCACTCTCTCGAGCACGCGCGTGCCGGCCCGGCCGAGCCATTCCTCGCGTGCTCGTGAGAGGTCTTCGTTTCCATCGATCTCGCGCCACCAGAGGCCGCGGATCGACGCGGTGCCCACGATGCCATCCTCTTCGGCCAGCTCGTGAACCACGGACAAGTACCAGCGGCGCGTGGCGTCGGGACGACGCACGGCGCGCTCGAGACCTTCGACGAAGAGCTTGGGGCCGGACCCTGCGAGCGCGATGAGACCGATCGCCTCGGCGCCGACCGCCGCGGCCGGCAGGTGCTTTCCGATCGCGAGCACGCGGCCCGCAGCGTCGAGCGCGACCTTCATGTCGTCCTCGTCATAGAAGCGCTTGTGATCGACGGTGACGGTCAGCGGATCGCGCACGGAATCGAGCAGGCGCAGCAGGACGTCGTCCTCGAAGACCGTGTCGCCATTCAACAGCAGGAAGTCGTCAACCATGGCGGCTCGCGAGAGCCAGCACGAGATGAGGTTGTCGCTGGAGCCGAAGAAGGGGTTGTAGATCGTGTCCACCCGGATGCCGACGTGCTGCAGACCGGCCAGATGCGCGTCGATTCGCTCGGCGCCGTAGCCGGTCACGACGACCGCCTCCGAAATCCCACACCGCGACAACGTCTCCAGCTGGAGCTGGAGCAGACTGCGCTCGCCATCGAGGGAGAGCAGACACTTCGGCAGATCGGAGGTAAGCGGCAGCAACCGCCGCCCCTGGCCGGCGCTCAGCACGATGGCCTTCATGAGGTTCCGCGGGATCTCGCCCGTAACGGGGAGTGGGTAGTAGACACATTTGCCGGCTCGAGCCGGCGGCCTACGATGCGGCTGGGGGGAAGGGCGGCAAGACTGCAGTGACCCCTGAGCCTTGTCAACGGTAGGCCCCAGGGGGAACGAGAGATCCTCCGGGCCGTCGCAGGCCGCACCGAGGAGGAACCCGGCGTCTTGTCGAGCCCGTTGCCGACGACGCGGCGGCCGGGGTGGGGGCTGTACCGGTACATCGCCGGCGAGGCGATGCGCCCGTTCCTGTTCGCGCTCATCGGTCTGACTTTCGTCGCCCTCACCACCGACCTCATCGGCTTCTCGGAGCTCGTGATCAACCGTGGACTCAGTGCTCGGCAGGTCGGGCTCCTGGCTTTCTACGAATCGGTCCCCGTCGCCGCGCTGATCCTCCCGTTCTCGATCCTGATCGGCGTCCTGGTCGCACTCGGGCGCCTCGGCGCCGATCGCGAGCTCCTCGCCTGGGAGGCCTGCGGCCTCTCTACGGCGCGCCTGATCGGGCCGGTCGTCGCCTTCGCCGGCGGGCTCGGCCTGCTGGCGGGGTTCCTCTCGCTCTACGGCGCGCCGGCATCGAGCCGCGCGCTCGACCGCTCCCTCGAATCGATCGCGAAGCATCACCCCTGGGCGCAGCTCCGCGCCGGTACGGTCCAGCGCTTCGGCGGCTGGCAGCTCGAGGCCCGCGAGGCGACGCCGAAGGGAGACGTGCTGCGCGGGGTCCTGGTCTGGATGCCGGACGTCGGCGAGACCCTGTTCGCGCGCTCGGGGCAGGTGGAGATGGCGCCCGACGGCGCGGTCGAGCTGACCCTGCGTGATGCGAGTCTGCTGCTCACGTCGAGCGAAGGTCCGCAGCAGCTTCGCTTCGACGCGATCAAGGCGCGGCTGCCGGACAACGACACGCCGCTGCGACGCGAAGCCGAGGAGCGCATCCGCGGGATGTCGCTCGGCGAGCTGCGCGCCGAGGCGGCGACGCAGGCCGAGGCCGGCAAGCGCGTGCCCTCCGCGCTCGTCGAATGGCATCGCCGCTTCGCGGCGCCGGTGTCCGCCTGGATCTTCGGCGCGCTCGCGGTGCCGCTCTTCTTCACGCGCCGCGTGTTCTCGCGGGCCGGCGGCAGCGTGCTCGGCGTCGCGGCGACGATCGCCTACTTCGCGCTCGCGCAGCTCGGCGAGGGGCTCGCGCACGGCGGGACGCTCTCCGTCGCGGGCGGCGTCTGGCTGCCGAACGCCGCGCTCGCGCTGCTCGGCGCGCTGCTCTTCGCGCGCATGCGCCGCGCGGGCGTGCTCGGGACGACCTTCGAGCGCCGTTCGCGCATGCCGCACCGCGTGCTGTCGCGCATGCGTGGCGGGCGCCCGCGCCGTCACGCGCTCGGCCGCTACGTCGCCGGCCGCTTCTGCGCGCTGACCTTGCTCGCGTTCGCCATCCTGGTGACTGCGTATCTGCTGATCGACGTGATGGAGCGGCTCGACTGGTTCGCGCGCTACCAGGCCGGCGGCGACGAGATCCTGCGCTTCTACGCGGCGCGCATCCCGCTGCTCGCCTCGCGCGTCGTGCCGATGGCGCTGCTCGTCGGCACCGCGCTCGTCGTGAGCCTGCTCGCCGTCGAGGGCGAGCTGACGGGTATGCGCGCCTGCGGCATCGCCACGCCGCGCGCGCTGCTGCCGGTGCTCTGGATCAGCGTGCTCGTCGCGCCCGCCTACTTCGCCTTGCGCGACGTCGTCGTCCCGCGCACGAACGCGCTCGCGGACACGCTCAAGGAGACCGAGATCAAGGAGGAGTTCTACCGGCAGCTCGCGGAGAGCAGCAAGACCGCCGTCTGGCGGCGCTCGGGCAGCCGCGTGCTCGCGGCGGCGCGCTTCGACACGGACCAGGGCGAGGCGCGCGAGCTGACCATCTACGAGCTCGGCGAGGACGGCGTCCCGTCGAGCCGCACCGACGCGATCGCCGCGCGGCACATCGGCCGCGGCGTCTGGCGCCTCCAGCACCCACGCCGCATCGAGATGCGCGCGGGCCACGTGGTCTCGGCGCCGGCCCACGCGTACGCGAACCTCGGCGAGGAGATCTCCGCGCGCGTCGACACCATGCACCTCTCGACGCGCGAGCTCGCGCGCGAGATCGCGGCCGTCGAGGCCGACGGCTACGACGCGACGCAGCTGCGCGTGGACTTCCACCTGAAGCTCGCCGACGCGCTCGCCTGCATCGTGCTGCCGGCCTGCGTGCTGTTCTTCGCGCTCGGCGGTCCGCCCTATCCCGGTCCCGCGCAGACCCTGCTCGTCAGCGGCATGCTCGCCGTCGCCTACATCCTGCTGACGGGCGTCGGCGCCTCGCTCGGCTATCGCGGGACGCTCCCGCCGGTGCTCGGCGGCTGGGGACCGACCCTGGCGCTCGGCGCGCTCGCCTGCGGGCTCGCCGCCCGCCTCACACGCCACATGTAGGACGGCTACCTTCGGCCCGTCCGCGAGGGAGACGACCATGCGCAGGGACATTTTCAGCGAGGAGCACGAGCTGTTCCGCAACGAGGTGCGGCGCTTCGTCGAGGCCGAGATCGCGCCGAAGGTGGCCGAGTGGAACCGCAACCGCATGAGCGATCGCGAGAGCTGGCGGAAGGTCGGCGCGGCGGGCTTCCTCGGCGCGCACGCGCCCGAGGAGTACGGCGGCGCGGGGGGCGATTTCCTCTTCGACGCGATCGTGATGGAGGAGTTCGCGCGCGTGCGCGCGCACGCGCTGATGATGTCGCTGCACTCGGACATCTGCCTGCCCTACATCAACGTCTACGGCACGCCGGAGCAGAAGCGCCGCTACCTGCCCGGCGCGATCGCCGGCGAGATCATCCTCGCCGTGGCGATGACGGAGCCCGGCACGGGCTCGGATCTCGCGAACGTGCAGACGCGCGCGCTGCGCGATGGCGACCACTACGTGCTGAACGGCGCCAAGACCTTCATCTCGAACGGTCAGATCGCGGACCTCTTCATCGTCGTCGTGAAGACGGATCCCGCCGCGAAGCCGCCGCACGACGGCATCAGCCTGATCCTCGTCGAGGGAAACACGCCGGGCTTCCGCCGCGGGCGCAACCTCGAGAAGCTCGGCCTGAAGGGTCAGGACACGAGCGAGCTCTCCTTCGAGAACTGCCGCGTGCCCGCCGCGAACCTGCTCGGACGCGAGGGCCAGGGCTTCAAGATGCTGATGGCGCAGCTCCAGCAGGAGCGCCTGTGCATCGCGGTCGGCTCGATGGCGTCGTGCCGGCGCGCGCTCGACGACACCATCGCCTACGTGCGCGAGCGGCGCGCCTTCGGCCGTCCGATCGCGGCGTTCCAGAACACGCAGTTCAAGCTCGCGGAGCTCGCCGCCGAGGTCGAGATCGGCCAGGCCTTCACCGACAAGCTGCTCGCGGCGCACGTGCGCGGCGAGGACATCGTGACCGAGGTCAGCATGGCGAAGTTCTGGACGACGGATCTCCAGAAGCGCCTCACCTCGGAGTGCCTGCAGCTCCACGGCGGCTACGGCTTCATGACCGAGTACCCGATCTCTGGCGACTACGCGGACGCCGCGGTGCAGTCGATCTACGCGGGCACCAACGAGATCATGAAGGTGATCATCGCGAGGCGGATGGGGCTCGAGTAGCGCGCGCTACTTGCCTTCGAATCCCGGATCGCGCTTCTCCGCCATCGCCGCGTAGCCCTTCGTCATGTCGTCGGAGGTGAAGAGCGGCGACGCGCTCGCCGCCTCGAAGGCCAGCGCCTCCGCCATGCCCTGCTGCGCGCGGTAGTTGATCGTGCGCTTGACCGTCTGCACGGCGAGCGGCGCGTTCTTCGCGATCTCCTCGGCGAGCGCGCGCACGTGCGCGACGAGCGCGTCGCGCGGCACGACCTCCTGCACGATGCCGATGCGCAGCGCGGTCTCGGCGTCGATGCGGCGCCCGGTGAAGGCGAGGAGTTTCGTCCAGCCCGCGCCGATCTCGGCGACGAGGCGCAGGTCCGCGCCCGCGTCGATGCCGACGCCGACGCGCGTCTCCGGCAGCCCGAAGCGCGCGTCGTCGGCCGCGATGCGGATGTCGCCCATCATCGCGACCTCGAGCCCCGCGCCGAGGCAGAAGCCGTGGATCGCGACGATCACGGGCTGCGGCAGATCCGAGAACACGCGGAAGCGCTCGTGCACCCAGCGGAAGCGCTCGTAGTAGTTGCGCGTCTTCTCGGCGGGCGAGCGGCCCGTGATGCGGTCCGACGGCATGCCGAGGTCGACGCCCGCGCAGAAGGCGCGGCCCTCGGCGCGCAGGATCACGACGCGCACGCGGTCGTCGAAGCGGATCTCGTCGACCCGCGCGGCGAGCTGGCGCGCCGACTCCCAGCTCCAGGCGTTGAGCTTGTCGGGGCGGTCGAGCACGAGCGTCGCCAGCGGCGGCTCGATCTCGAGGCGGATCAGCACGGGCGCTTCGGCGCTCACGACTGGAAGGGCCCCTTGCCGAGCTGGTCGCGGATCGGCACGAACTCGGGCATCAGCATGGCGCGGCGCTGCCAGTTGGCGCCGTCCACCACCAACGTGTGTCCGCTGATGTAGGCCGCGTACGGCGAGGCGAGGAAGGTCGCCGCCCAGCCGAGCTCGCGCGGGTGGCCGACGCGGCCCGCCGGGCTGCGCAGGCCGTCGCTCTTGCGGCGCTCGGGCACGGCGCGGATCGCGGCCACCTCGTCCTCGTGCGGCATCAGACCCGGCACGAGGCCGTTCACGCGGATGCCGTACGGCCCCCACTCGACGGCGAGCGTCTCCGTCAGGTTCTTCACGCCGGCCTTGCCGGCGGCGGAGTGCGCGAAGCCGGGGCCGCCCGTCCACGCGTAGCTCGCGCCGATGTTCAGGATCACACCGGGCCGGTTCGCGGCGAGGTGTCGGCGCCCGAACTCGCGCGAGCAGAAGAAGGTGCCGTTCAGCACGATCTCGACGACGGTCTTCCACGCGTTCGGGCTCATGTCCTCGGCGGGCACCGGGAAGTTCCCGGCCGCGTTGTTGACGAGCACGTCGGGGAGGCCGAAGGCGGCGCCGAGCTCGTCGAACGCGGCCGCGATCTGGTCCGGCCGGCGCACGTCGCCCTGGAGCGCGAGTGAGCGCGCGCCCGTCGCCTCGATCGCCTGCACGCCGCTCGCGAGGTGCTCCGCGCTGCGCGAGAAGATGGCGACGTCGGCGCCGAGGCGCGCGAACTCGAGTGCGATCGCCTTGCCGAGCCCGGTGCCGCCGCCGGTGACGAGCACCACCTGCTCGGCGAAGGTGCCCTTCGGCAGCGCGGAGGCTCCGAGCTCGGGCGGTTCCGGCAGTCCCATGCGTTCCTCCAGCGATCGTGCGCAGGGGTTGTAGCGCGACTCCGTGATAGGGTCTCGCGCCGAAGGAGACGTCGGTGGCCGGGGAGAAGCGAATCATCGAGACGGGCAGCGACGAGCTTCTCTGTCACGTCGAGGCGCGCGTGGCCGTCGTGACCTTGAACCGGCCCGACGCGCGCAACGCCCTCACGCTCGGCATGAAGGACGCGCTGCGCAGACTGCTGCCGCTGCTCGCGGACGACCGCGAGGTCGGCTGCGTGCTGCTGACCGGCGCGGGCGGCGCCTTCTCCGCCGGCGGCGACACGAAGGTCATGGCGCAGGGACCGCCGACGGAGCGCGAGCCGCGCGTCGCGATGCTGCGCCGCGAGCACGAGATCCCGGCGGCGTTGCACCGCATGCCGAAGCCGACCGTGGCGGCGCTCCCGGGTCCCGCCGCCGGGGCGGGATTCGCGCTCGCGCTCGCCTGCGACCTGCGCATCTTCGCGGAGGGCGCGTTCGTCACGACCGCCTACGCGCGCCTCGGACTCTCCGGCGACTACGGCGCGAGCTGGTTCCTCACTCGGCTCGTCGGCACCGCGAAGGCGCGCGAGCTGCTCTTCACCGCCGCGCGCCTCGACGCCCGCGAGTGCGAGCGCCTCGGCATCGCGAATCGCGTCGTGCCGGACGCCGCATTCGAGAGCGAGTCGCTGTCGCTGGCGCGCCAGATCGCGGCGGGACCGCCGATCGCCCACCGCTACATGAAGCAGAACCTGAACCTGGCGCTGGTGGCTCCGCTCGAGACCTGCCTCGACGAAGAGGCCGAGCGCATGGTGGCCGGCGCCTTCACCGAAGACTACGTCGAGGCCGTGAAGGCCTTCACCGAGAAGCGCGCGCCGAATTTCAAGGGGCGTTAGCAAGCCGCGCGCTTCGCGCGGCGCGCAGGGAGCCGCAGGCGAGCGAAGATCAGAGAGATTCGGAAGCGAGCGCTTCCAGGACGCGCTTCTTCGCGGCCTTGTAGTCGACCTTCCCGGACGGCGCGCGGCCGATGCTCGCAGCGAGCACGATCGCCTTCGGCGTCTTGTAGGCCGCGAGGCGCTGCTTCACGAACTCGCGCAGCGAGGCCGCGTCCGCGTGCGCGCCGGCCTGCAGCTCGACGAGCGCCGTCACCGCCTCGCCCCAGCGCTCGTCGGGCACGCCGACGACGACGGCGTCCGACACCGCCGGGTGGAGCTTCAGGGTCTCCTCCACCTCCTCCGGGTAGATCTTCTCGCCGCCGCTGTTGATGCAGACGGAGCCGCGGCCGTGGAGTTCGAGCGTCCCGTCCGCGTTGACCGTGCACCAGTCGCCCGGGATGGACCAGCGGCGCCCGTCGATCACGCGGAAGGTCTCGGCGCTCTTCTTCTCGTCCTTGTAGTAGCCCTCGGGAATCGGGCCGCTGCGGGCGACGAAGCCGGCCTCGCCGCTGCCGGGCTTCACCTCGCGCCCCTCCGGCGTGAAGACCTTGCAGTGAGGTCCCAGGCGGAACTGGCCGAGGCGCACGCTCGAGTCCTTCGTCGTCAGCTCCGTGCCGAAGCCGACCGCTTCGCTCGAGCCGAAGCTGTCCATCAGGATCGCCTGCGGCAGGTGCTGCAACAGGCCCTGCTTCACCGGCGGCGACCACATCACGCCCGACGAGACGAGCAGGCGCAGCGCCGAGAGATCGTGCCGCCCGGGGCTCGCCTCGAGCGCGCGCAGCATCGGCTTCGCGAAGGCGTCGCCGACGATCGCCAGCGCCTGCACGCCGCGCGCCGACGCGGTCGCGAAGAGCGCGTCGGCGTCGAAGGAGTGGCCGTCGCAGGTGACGATCGCGCCGCCGCCGGTCAGCGCGTTGATCGCCGTGAACTGCCCCGTCCCGTGCATCAGCGGACAGGCGGGCATGAGCCGCATGGAGGCGGCGCCGCTCTCGATGCGCGCGCGCTGCTCCTCGACGCTCTGCGAGGGCGGCTGGCCGAGCGCCGGGATGCCGCCGCCGCCGAGCGCCTCGAAGATCGCGGCCTGCGTCCACATCACGCCCTTCGGCATGCCCGTCGTGCCGCCGGTGTAGAGCAGCAGCAGATCGTCCGGGCTGCGCGCGATGTCGAGCCGCGACGACGGGGCGGCGGCGATCGGCTCGTAGGGCAGGGCGAAGGCGTTCCCCGCGGTGCCGTCGTCGAGCTCGATCCACTCGCGCACGCGCGGGAGCCGCGGCCGCAGCGCCGCGACGAGCGGCGCGAACGACGCCTCGTACACGACGACCGTCGCGTCGGCGTTGTCGAAGAGGTAGTGGAGCTCGTCCTCGCGGTAGCGGTAGTTGACGTTGACCGGCGCGAGGCGCGCCTTCATCGACGCGATCAACGTCTCGACATACTCGGGCCGGTTGTAGGAGTAGATCGCGAGCTTGTCGCCGGGCGCATGGCGCTCGGCCAGGTGTCGCGCGAGCGCGTTGGTGCGGCGCTCGACGTCGGCCCAGCTGCGCGTGACGCCGTCGGCGCCGTGCGCCAACGCGAGCCGGTCGGGCGCCGTATCGGCGACGAGCTCGAAGAGATCCGCGAGATTCCAGCGCACCGACGGTCCTCCTGTAGCGGCCGATGATACGACGGCGCGCGGCTATTCCCGTCGGGATTCGGCGTAGCGCTCGAGGGCGTCGGCCAGCGCGTTCGCGAAGCGCTCGAACGCCGCCAGCTCGCCGGCCGGGAAGCCGCGCCAAATGGCCGCGATGGCGCGCTCGCGCCGCTCGCGCAGCTTCGCCATCAGCTCGCGGCCCTTCGGCGTCAGCCGGTAGACGCGCTGACGGGCGTCGGACTCGCCGACGCTCGCCTGGACCAGCTTCGCGTCGACCAGGCCGCGCAGGCCGCGCGAGACGGCCGCCGCCGTGCGCTCGCGGCGCTTCGCGAAGAGCGAGGGCATGAAGCGCGCGGTCTCGATCTCCTCGAGCAGGCGCCAGTCGGCCTCCGAGATGCCGACCTCGCGCGCGAGCTGGCGGCGGCGCTCGAGAAAGAGCTCGGCCAGCCGCTGCAGCGAGGCGATGGCGGAATCGATGCGCTCCCGGGAAGTGGCTTGCGCCATTAGTTAACCTTGGTTAATAATTGATTGTCGGCAAACATACGCCGGGCCCCGCCGCCCCGCACGAGGAGAAGCCATGCAGCCGCCGAGCCACTCGATCGAGTCCCGCATCCAGGAGCGCTTCGGGCGCGCCGCCGCGGCCTATGCGGTGAGCCCCGTGCACCGCGGCGGGCCGGACCTCGACGCCATGGTGGCGGCCGCCGCACTGACCGGCCGCGAGCGCGTGCTCGACCTCGGCTGCGGCCCGGGTCACGCGGCGGCGGCCTTCGCCGCGCACGCCGCCGAGGTCGTGGCGCTCGACCTGACCGAGGCGATGCTCGAGACCGGGCGCATGCTCGCCGCCGAGCGCGGCATCTCCAACCTGCGCTTCGAGCGCGGCGATGCCGCGCGCCTGCCGTTCCCGGACGCCTCGTTCGAGCGGGTGACGTCGCGGCACTCCGCGCATCACTACTCCGATCCGCGCGCGGTGATGCGCGAGGTCGCGCGCGTGCTGCGGCCGGGCGGCGCCTTCCTGCTCGTCGACGCGGTGGCGCCCGAGAACCCCGCGCAGGACAGCTTCCTCAACGCCTTCGAGCTGCTGCGCGACCCGTCCCACGTTCGCGACCACACGCCGGCGCAGTGGTGCGAGATGCTGCGCGCCGTGGCTCTCGAGCCGGAGGTGCTGGGGAACTTCACGCTCGAGATCGACTTCGCGGCGTGGGTCGCGCGCATCGGCACGTCGCCGGCCGCCGTGACGGGGCTGCACGCGCTCTTCGACGAAGCGCCCGACGAGGTGCGCGGCGCCTTCGGCATCGAGGGGGACGGCGCCTACGACTTCCGCCTGAACGTCGCGCTGGTGCGCGCGGCGAAGCCCTAACGCTTCCTGCCCGGCGTCCGCACGACGTAGTTGCCGCGGTTCTCGTCGAACTCGAGCTCGATGCGGCCCTCCTTCTGGAGCCGCTCGAGCAGCTCCGCGAAGGAGGCCGTGCCGTAGTAGCCCTCGTTGAAGCCCGGGTACACGCGCCGGATCGTCTGCTTGACCATCGAGCCCCAGACCGGGTCGTAGTCGCGCTCGAGCGAGCGCACGATCTCGACGACCTTCTCGCTGGCGTCCTCGAGGCGCTCGTCCTCCGGCTCGGCGGTGCGCCCCTTCTGGCGCTTCGGCTTCGCCGCCTCGTCGCGGATCAGGTCGTCGTAGTAGATGAACTCGTCGCAGCTCCCGATCAGGAGATCCGACGTCGACGCCTTCACGCCGCAGCCGATCACGCGCTTGTCGTTCTCCTTCAGCTTGGCCGCGAGCGGCGAGAAATCGCTGTCGCCCGAGACGAGCGCGAAGATGTCGATGTGCGCCTTCTGGTGACACAGATCCAGGGCATCCACGACCATGTGGATGTCGGCGCTGTTCTTGCCGGACGCCTTCGACTGCGGGATGTCCACCAGCTCGATGCCGAAGTGGTGGAAGTCGCGCACGGCGTCGCGGTAGTTGCTCCAGTCGCAGTAGGCGCGCTTGAAGACGATGCGACCCTTCTCGAGCAGGCGGCGCACGACGAGCTCCATCTGGAACTTGCCCTTGCGCATCTGGCGCACGCCGATGGCGAGGTTCTCGTAATCGACGAAGACGGCGATCAGCGGTTCGTCTGCCACGCGACTCCGTGGGAAGGCGCCGGTCAGCGCCGCTGGGGCTCTTCGCGCTCGGTGGGGAAGCCGTAGCCCTCGAGTTCTTCCGCGGTAGCCACCCTCGGCTCGCCCGAAGAGTCCGACTGGCGCAGCTCGCGCTTCTCGCGCTTGAGCAGCGCCTTCTCGGCCTTCTTGGCTTCGCGCTGACGCTTGAGCACCGCGGTGCGGCTCTTTCTCGCCATGAGTCCTCACACGCAGGCAGGAGGGGAGGGTGGAAAGGCGCCCTAGGTTACACGCCCGTGCAGGACCGGGCACCCCTGCGCCGGCTCACGAATCCGTCGGATCGTGCAGGAGCGGGCGCGGCAGGGGCTCCCCTTCCCGCCGGGCGCGCCGCACCGCCCCGATCAGGTCGAGAGCCCGGCGCAGGAAGACGACGCCGATCAGGGCGTTCAGCACCAGGAAGACGGTGTTCACGGCGAACGCGTAGGCGTAGAGCGAGTCGCGCGTACCGAAATCCGAGAACGCGGCCGCCCAGGAGAATTCGCGGGTCCCGAAGTTGCCGAGCGACGGGATGAGGAACGAGAGGTAGACGAGGGGGATGCGCGCGGCGAGCGCCGTCCAGTCGATCGGCACGCCGAAGGCGCGCGTCGCCAGCCATTGGATCTGGATGTCGAAGAGGGCCAGCAGCCCGAAGCCCCAGAGGAAGGGCAACAGCTTGCGGAGCGGGAAGCGCTCCAGCCACGCGGCCACGCGGTCGAACGCCGGCGAGCGCACGCGCCGCGTGCGCGAGAGGCGCACACCGACCGCGCATGCGATGACGAGGGTCCACATGACCGCGGTGACGCCGGCGACGTCGAGATTGTCGTCGCCGCGCAGGAAGGGCAGCGCGAGGGTCATCTGCACGAGCATCACGAAGAAGTGGCTGACGACCGGAACGAGCGTGCAGGCGAGCACCGCGTCGAGGCGCCCGCCGACGAGGCGCACGACGCCGAGCAGGAAGGCCGCGTCGGCCAGGTGGTTGCTCGCCACGCGCACGAGCTCCGAGCCGCCGCGGATCGCGATCACCGAGCCGACGGGCACCGCCGCGACGAAGCGGCGCAGCGCCGAGGCCGAGAGCCAGGTCCAGACGAGGAAGAACGCGAGCCGGTCGGCGGTGGCGCAGGCGAGGAAGAGCGGCAGGTTCGCCCGGCTCGTCGCCTCGCGCAGGCGCTCCCAATCGGTCGCGAAGCCGAAGAGGTAGAAGAGCAGCGCCGCCGAGACGGCCCACGGCGCCAGCGCGCTCCAGCGCGAGCGCGACGGCGCGGGCGAGGGATCCGGCGCGCTCGGGTCGGGGCGGTTCGCGGCGACGTCCAAGGTCAGGAGCCGGAGCGAGGGGGCGGCGGCGCGGCCAGCCACGGGAGCGCGTAGTCGGGAAGCGCCCGGTAGAGCGCGAGCTTCGTGCGTGCGCCGACGCGGCCGTCGACCTCGATGCCGGCGCCGCGCTGGAACGATTCGACCGCCGCGCGCGTGCCCGGATCGAAGCGGCCGTGCGGCGCGCCGCTGTAGAACGCGAGGCGCGCGAGCGCGTCCTGCACCCAGGCGACGGGAGGACCTTCGTCGCCGGGCCCGAGCGACGTCGGCAGGCCTGCGAAATCTCGCCAGGGGATCAGCGCGCCGGGCAGCCAGTGCCGGCCCAGCTCGTCGAGGCCGACGCGCACGCTCTGGCCCTCGACGATGCCCTCGAGGTCCGCGTGCTCGCCCTGGATCCGGCGCAGGAAGGCGAAGCGCGGGCTGCCGTCGGGCGCGTGCAGCGAGACGAGCGCGGGCACGTTCAGCTCGCGGACGCGCGCGAGCCCGGCATCGGGCAGCGCGAGCGCGGTGAGCCCCGCGATGCGCAGCGCTTCGTCGGCGGCTTCGAACGTGTCTCCGCGCGGCGCCGGACCCTGCGCGCCCCAGAGCGCCATCGCCGCGCGGGTCGCAGCGGCGAGGCTCTGCTCGCCCCCCTGGAGCGACGACAGCCCGTCGAGCACGTCCTCGCCCGGCAGCGACGTCGCCGACGCCGGTGCCGGCGCGGCGGCCAGCGCGACCTCGGGGGCGCGCGCGACGGGCGCCGGTGTGGGGGCGAGATCGCGCGGCGCAGCGGCGACCGGCGCGAGGCGCTCGGCCGACGCCTCTTCGCGCGCGGCGCGCTGGCTCGACGCGTACCACGCGAGCGCGCCCACCGCGACGACGGCCGCGAGCAGCGCCGCCCGCCAGACTCCGCGACGGAGCCCCCGCGTCCGCGGGCGCGGCGCGATCTCGCGCGCCACCGCGTCGACGATGCTGCGTCCGATCTGCCGCGCGCCTTCGGCGTAGCCGAGCAGCAGCGCGCGGTCACACACCAGGTTCACGAGGCGCGGGACGCCGCGCGCGTGGCGGTGCACGCGCGCCAGCGCGCTCTCGCTGAAGATCGCCTCGCTGCCGCCCGCGACGCGCAAGCGGTGCGCGACGTACGCGCGCGTCTCGTCGCGCTCGAGCGGCCCGAGCCGCCACCACACGCCGATCCGCTGGCGCAGCTGGCGCAGCTCCGGCGCGTCGAGCTTGGCGTCGAGCTCGGGCTGCCCGATCAGCACGATCTGGAGGAGCTTCGCCGTGTGGGTCTCGAGGTTCGAGAGCAGGCGCAGCTGCTCGAGCGTCTCGACGGGGAGGTTCTGCGCCTCGTCGATGATGACGAGGACGCGGCGCCCCTCCGCGTGCTTGTCGAGCAGGAAGGTGTTGAGGACGTCGAGCAGCTCGGTGCGCGAGTCGCCGAAGGTCGAGAGCCCGAGCTCGGCGTTGATCGCCTTGATCAGGTCCGTCGGGCCGAGGGTCGGGTTGAAGAGGAAGGCGATCTCGCAGGACGAGCCGAGCCGCTCGAGCAGGGTCCGGCAGAGCGTGGTCTTGCCCGTGCCGACCTCGCCCGAGATCGCCATGAAGCCCTCGCCCTGCTCGATCCCGTAGACGAGGTGGCCGAGGACCTCGCGGTGCGAAGCGGACAGGAAGAGGTATCGAGGGTCTGGGCTCAGCGCGAACGGCTTCTCGCGAAAGCCGTAGTGCACCGCGTACATCGCGCTCGACGGTAGCGCGCCACACTCTGGCCGGACCTTCGCGCTCGCTGATCGCTCGCGCTCGGGCCCCGGCCCTTCGCTCGGCTTCGCCTCGCTGCGCGTCGGCCGACTAGTCGTCGGCCTCCTTGCGGCCGATCGCGAGCGCTCTCAGCGCGTCGTGCGGCGGCGGCCCTGGGCCGCGAGGATCGCGAGGCCCATGCCGAGCATCAGCGCCGTGTCGGGCTCGGGAATGGGGCCGAGATCGAAGAGGTCGAGGTCGACGAAGTGGCCGTCGGCGGCCGCGGTGCGGCCGCCGCTGCCCGGATAGTTCCCGGCGCTGAAGCTCGAAAGGTTTCCCGGGTTGCCCATCCGAACGGCGGCCTCGTCGCCGCCTGGGCCGACGGGGCCGGGCGGATTCGTGTTGCTGTGGATCGTTGTGGCCGTGGCGCTGAAGGCGAAGCTCAGGGTGACGCTGCCGTTGCCGGTGCCCGTGATGCTGGCGGTGCCGCTCTGGTCGAAGGCCAGGTTCACGCTGTTGCCCTGCTGGCTGTTCGCGATCGCGCCGAGGTCGAGCGAGCCCGAGCCAAGCGTGCCCGAGCCGCCGAGCAAGCCGTTGACGGCGGAGAGCGAGAAGGCCGACTCGCCGCTGCTATCCGTCACCGAGGTGCGCGCGCCGACGCGGCTCGTGACGAGGTCGAGCCGCCAGGCCGAACCCACCGCGTCGATCACGTCGAAGCTGATGGTGTAGGCGGCGTTCAGGGTGATGGTGTTCGTGGCGGAGCCCGCGCCGCCCGCGTCGGTGTAGACGCCGGCCTGGTATCGCGTCGTGAACGCGTTGGCCGAGCTCGAGAGCACGGCGACGTCGCTGCTGATCTCGGAACCGATGGGACCGGCATCCTGGAAGAGATCGGCGGTGTTGCCTGCGTCGAGGAAGACGCTGAGGTTCGAGATCGCGACCGCGCCGGCCGTCGAGGCGGAGCCCAGGACCAGAGCGCCGGCCAGCGCCGCCATGCGCGCGCGGGAAGCGCGTCGGAAGGAGAGGAAGGGGTGGCCTCGCATGGGGGATGACTCCGCAGGTCGTGCGCAACAGGGATCGGCCTGCCCCGACGCCAGCTTGAACGAGCCATCAAGCGGCGAGCCGCCGAGGCCGATGGAGATGAGGGCGGGCAGAGCTCGAGGAGAAGCCATGGACCAGGCGACGAACGCGCGCGCGCTGGGAATCGGTGCCGCGTGCCTGCTCGCAGTCTTCGCGTTGCTGGTGATGCGCGCGCCCTGGGCGTCCGCCGGCGCCGCGGATGCCGCTGCGGCGACGCCGCAGGAAGCGGCGGCGACGTGCGGCGGGGCCCAGCTCGAGAATCCCGTCCAGGCGATGGACATCGCGGTCGCCGAGGCCATGGAGGAGACGCGCCGCAAGCAGGCCGAGGCCGAGGCGGATCCCTCCGGCTGGGTCGTCCTCAACAACCGCGGTTACAACTACGGACCGCCGCACCCCGTCCGCATCGACCCGGACATCTTCCTGCAGGGCGACCCCGCCGCCGCGGCGCACTGAGCGAAGCGCCGCTGCGCGCTCGCGGCCTTCGCGGCAGGGCTGCACGCGCGACACGCGCGCACGTCGCACGCAACTCGCCCGCATGGGGCCGCGCCGCGCCGGCCCTCCTCTCAAGTCGGTCTCCGGCTGGACCGATCCAACGGGGCGAACGATTGCGCCCCGCCCTCAGGGGGCGACGGAGGCTTCGGGTTCCGTGGTCCGCAACGCGCGAGCCGGCATGACCCTGGTGGAGCTGATGATCGCCCTGGTGCTGGTCGGGGTGATGCTCACGATGGGCATCTCCACGCTCGGCGAGTGGGCCGACCAGCAGCGCGCGGCGACGTCGGCGCGCTCGGTCGCCGACGCCATCTCGCTCGCACGCGCCGAGGCGATCCGCACCGGCAGCAACCACATCGTCGCGTTCGACATCACGAGCGGCCTCGACGGCCGCACCGACGACATCGTGATCGTGAACGACGGCCCGCTCGGCAGCACCGCAGGCGTCTCCTCGAACTGCAGGATCGCGGCGAGCGAGATCACGTACCACGTGGCGCTCGAGCGCGGCGTCCGTTTCGGCACCACGCAGTCCTCGGGCGGCGCTCCGAACGACCCGGGATCCGCGGCCGAGGCCGCGACCGGCACGACCTTCAAGGACGCGGCGGGCGCTGCGGCGAGCTGGGTGATGTTCGGCGCCGACGGCATGCCGCGGCGCTTCACGCAGAACGGCTCGACGACGCCGCCGTGCACCGCGGTCGGACCGGCCGCGCAGGCCGCCGCAGCCATCTACGTGAGCAACGACTCGCGCGACTACGCGATCGTGATGACGCCGCTCGGAACCGCGCGCGTGCACCGCTACCGCAGCTCCGGCGCGGGTTCGTGGACGCCATGAGCGAGCAGAGATCCGTCCGCAGCGGCGCGCAGGGCTTCACCCTGGTCGAGGTGATGGTCACCCTGGTGATCCTTTCCTTCGGGCTGCTGACGCTCGCGCTCGTGCAGCTCCAGGCGATGCGCCAGGGCTCGCAGGGACGGCACACGGGCGACGGCATGGCGATCGCGCGCTCCTACCTGGAGCAGGCGTCGCGCGTGCCGTGGAGCGAGCTCGAGGCGGCGAAGACCGCGGGCGGCTGGCAGGACCCCGGCTGGGACGGCATCCCGTCCGCGTCGGTCCTCGTCAACCGGCCCGGCGGCGAGAGCGATACCACGGAGCATTCCTACACGGTGCAGTGGAGTGTGGACGCCGTCTCCGGCACCAGCTGCCTGCTCGACGTCCAGGTGAGCGTGCAGTGGGACGAGGACGGCCGGAGCACGCCGAAGACGCACGTGCTCGGCACGCGCCGCTTCAACGCGGGAGCCTCCGGATGCTGAGGCGCGGCTTCACCCTGATCGAGATGATGGTCGCCATGGGGCTCCTCTCCGTGGTGCTCCTCTTCGTGTTCCAGACCTTCACCTACCAGCACTCGACCTACAGCGTGGTGGATCAGGTCTCCGAGGCGCACCAGACCTTGCAGGGCGCGGCGCGCCTGATCGAGCGGGACCTGCGCAACGCCGGCTACATGGTCCCGCACGCCGCGGCGGCCTGCGGCGTCGACGCGACCGACGCGCCCGACGTCCTCATCATCAGCGACACCGACGCGATCCAGCCCGCGGATCTCCTCCCGGTCGAGCTCGCGAGCGAGGAGCTCGGCGCCGCCGCCGATTCGGCGGACGACCCGACCGCGGTCGGCTCGAAGGCGGTCAGCGTCGACGAGGTCGTCATCGACAACGTCGCCAGCTACGACACGGACGCCGACGGCACGAACGACAGCGACTTCCACGTCGGCGGTGGCGCGATCCTCGTCGCCACCGGCGCCCTCGGCCGCGGCGTCGCCTGCGGGATCGTCACCGCCGTCGACATCACGTCGCCCTACGAGGTGACCGTGGACTTCCTCAACGTCCTCGGGGCCGGCTCGGCTTCGGACCTCGTGCTCGTTCCCGCGCACGTCTACCGCATCATCGACGGCAATCCGCCGCAGCTCGAGCGCGACGGGACCCTGCTCGCGAAGGACGTCGAGGACCTCCAGGTCGCGTGGTTCTACGACGACGACGGGGACCGGGAGATCGGCACCGACGAGGTGCGCGGCGTCAGCGGCAACGACTACGACAACACCGACGTCGACGGCTCGGACCTGCGCGAGGTGCGCTTCAACCTGGTGACGCGCACGCGCATCAACGACGCGCGCAATCCGGTCGCCGCCGGCGTCGGGCAGGCGCGCGAGAACCGCGACACCAACGTCCCCGGCGACGACGGCAGGCACCGGCGCGTCCACACCGCGACCGTGTACCTGCGGAACCTCAAGCTATGACGACGATCCACACCGCGGAGAGGCGGCGCCGCGAGAGCGGAGCCGCGCTGCTGATCGCCATCCTGCTGCTGACGGCGATGACCCTGATCGGCTTCGCGTCGCTCAACACCGTCATGCGCGACCGCGCGGTGACGGGCGCCACCAGCATGTCGCAGACGGCGCTCTACGGCGCCGACGCCGCGCTCGCTGCCAGCCTGGAGCGGATCCGCACCACGTCGGTCGGCAACCAGGTCGTGGTCGGCGACTGCCTCCCGGGCAACGTGCCGAGCGCGACCCTGGCGAACGGCGTCAGCTACGGGCCCGATTCCACCGCCTCCACCAGCCAGATCTGCATGCTCGCCAGCGCCGAGCCCTGCCCGGAGTACGCCTCCAGCATCGAGGCCGGCCAGCCGATCTACCTCCTCACGCTCTGGAACGTCCGCGCGCAGGGAGTCACGCCGGGCGGCGCGACCTCGCGGCTCCAGGCGACCGCCGAGAACTGTCACGCCTTCAACGATTAGTCGTCCGAGCGTGCCCCGCCGACGGGAGGCGGCATGACGGGGCAGCGGGAGGATTCGCACATGGCACGAAGCACCCGGTTCCTGGCGCAGCTCACGCGCCGCGCGGCGCCCCTGGTGGCGCTCTGCGCCGCGCTCTTGCCGAGCTTCCCCGGCGAGGCCGACGACACCCTGCTGTTCACGTCGCGCGTGCCGCCGAACGTGCTGCTGATGATCGACAACTCGAACTCGATGAACGAACTCATGCGGCACCCGGCTTCGGTTTCGCAGCCGCCCCCGGGCTGGCCGTACGCCGGCTGCGACATCCTGCCCGACACGGGCCCCGCCTGCGGCGGCTCGTGCACGACCGGCTACGGCCCGTACAGCGTTACCGATAGCGGCTCGACGCCGCGCGCGACCCGCTACGACTGCTTCCCCGGGTTCGGCTGCTGGTTCGTGATCGACAACAACACGTCGGGCTTCACGACGACGACCACCAGCTCGGACGACGCCCAGCAGGGCTACATCACGCGGACCTTCTGCGGCCACACGCGCAAGATCTGGCACGACGGCCAGCAGACGGACATCAACGGCGTCTCGGGCAACGACAACCCGACGTGGATCGGCGGCGACTACCTCGAGTGGCTCTTCAACCTCGACGACGGCACGACCTACACGTGGGGCACGCCG
>DASUFZ010000103.1:0-12350 GCA_036274295.1 Myxococcota bacterium | reverse complement strand
GCGCGTCGACGCGGAGCGCGTCTCGGGCGCCGCGCGGGCGCGCATCGCCGCCGAGGAGCTGACGGCGGCCGACGAGGCCCTCGCGCACGCGCGCGAGCGACACGGTGAGGCGTCGGTGCGCGCGGCGACCTCGGGCACGCTGGTGCTGACGGAGGGCCGCAATCTGCTCGGCCGCTACGTGCGGCGCGGCGAGCTGCTCGGCTACGTGGTCGGGCCCGCGGTCTCGAAGGTGCGCGTCGCGCTGCGGCAGTCCGACGTCGCGCAGGTGCGCGAGCACACGCGTGCGGTGGAGGTGCGCCTCAGCCGGCAACCCGGCCGCTCGCTGCCGGCCACGTTGGTCTCGGTCGTGCCTGCGGCGAGCGACAGCCTGCCGAGCGCCGCGCTCGGCACGAACGGAGGCGGGGCGATCCCCGTCGACCCCAAGGACGAGCGCGGGCTGCGCGCGCTCGAGCCGGTCTTCGTGGCGGATCTCGCGCTGCCGCCGGGCAGCGCGCCGCCGGAGATCGGCGGGCGCGTGCGCGTGCGCTTCGAGCATCCGGCGGAGCCGCTCGCCGCGCCGGGCTGGCGCGCGCTGCGGCGGCTCTTCCTGCGGCGGGTGCATGTCTGACATCTCTTTGCGCCCGGGCGCGACGCTCGGCGCCTACCCCGAGCGCCTCGAGATCGAGGAGCATCTGGCGGCGCGCGCGATCCGCGCGCTGCGCGGGATGGCGTCGGAGCGCGCGCTGCGGCGTCGCGACGGGCTCGCGGCGTTCGTCGCGGCGGTGCACGCCGAGCAGGCTCCGCTGCGCGAGGTCGGCGCGGCGGGATTCGAGGAGGCGCTGGCGGCGCTGCGCGCCGACCTCTCGCGCGGGGGGCTGCGCGACGCGCTGCTCGCGCGCGCGTTCGCGCTGGTGCGCGAGGCCGCCCGGCGAGCGCTCGGCGTCGAGCACTACGACGTGCAGCTCGTCGCCGGCCGCGTGCTCGCCGCCGGCATGCTGGCCGAGATGGAGACGGGCGAGGGCAAGACGCTCTCGGCGACGCTCCCCGCCTGCGCCGCGGCGCTCGCGGGCATCCCCGTCCACGTGGTGACCGCGAACGACTACCTGGCCTCGCGCGACGCCGGATCGTTGCGTCCGCTCTACGCGCAGCTCGGCCTCACGCTCGCCGCGGTGACGGAGCGCGAGCGCGACACCGATGCGCGCCGCGCGGCGTATCGCTGCGACGTGACCTACGCCACCAGCAAGGTGATCGCCTTCGACTACCTGCGCGACGGCCTCGAGCGGCGCCAGCGTCGCGGCGCGCTGCCGATGCAGCTCGAGGGCCTGACCCGCGCCGAGCCGCTGGAGGAGCGGCTGCTGCTGCGCGGCCTGTGCTTCGCGATCGTCGACGAGGCCGACAGCGTGCTGATCGACGAGGCGCGCACGCCGCTGATCCTCTCGGGCGTCGGCACGGCGCGCGAGCAGGAGCGCAGCTACCGGGAGGCCGTGCGCCTCGCGCGCTCGCTCGTGGCCGATGCCGACTTCCGCCTCGATCCCGGCGCGCGCAAGATCGCGCTGACGCCGGCGGGCAGCGCGCGGCTCGAGGAGCTGGCGCGTCCGCTCGGGGGTTTCTGGAAGGGCCCGCGCCGCCGCGAGGAGTGGATCGTGCGCGCGCTCGGCGCCCTGCACGTCTATCTGCGCGACCGCGACTATTTGATACGCGAGGGGAGGATCGAGATCATCGACGGCCTGACCGGGCGCACCGCACCCGACCGCTCGTGGGAGCAGGGCCTGCATCAGATGATCGAGGTGAAGGAGGGCCTCGCGACGTCACCCGAGCGCGAGACCCTGGCGCGCATCAGCTACCAGCGCTTCTTCCGGCGCTACCTGCGGCTGGCCGGCATGACCGGCACGGCGCGCGAGGTGGCCGGCGAGCTCGAGCGCGTGTACGCGCTCCGCAGCGTGCGCATCCCGACCCGCCTGCCGGTGCAGCGACGCGGCCTCGGCCTGCGTGTCTTCGCGACGCAGGACGAGAAGTGGGACGCGACGCTCGCGCGTGTACGCGCGTGCCACGCCGCCGGCCGGCCGGTGCTGATCGGCACCGCGTCGCTCGCGGCGTCCGAGGGGCTCAGCCAGCGCGTCGCGGCCGCCGGGCTGCCGCACCGCGTGCTGAACGCGCGCCAGGACGCCGAGGAGGCGGCGATCGTGGCGGAGGCCGGCGAGCGCGGGCGCATCACGGTGGCGACGCACATGGCCGGACGCGGCACGGACATCCGGCTCGCCGAGGGGATCGCGGAGCTCGGGGGGCTGCACGTGATCGCGACCCAGCGCGGCGACGCGCGCCGCATCGACCGGCAACTCTTCGGCCGATGCGCACGCCAGGGCGAGCCCGGCAGCTACGAGCTGCTGGCGTCGCTCGAGGACGAGCCGGTGCGCGCGTCGATTCCCGTCTGGCTGCACGCTGCCGCCATGCGCGCACTCCGGCGCGGCGGCCGGCTCGGGCAGCGCATGGGGGACTTTCTCACCTCCTGGGCGCAGAGAGCCGAAGAGAGGCGTTGCGCCCGGATGCGCCGGGCGGTGGCCGCTCTGGACGAGATGCGCGATGCGCTGCTCGCCTTCTCCGGACGGGGCGAGTGACGAAACCGGTTCGGGAGTGGCGCGGTGAAGATCGATCCGGAGAGCCTCCGCGGTTGGCTTCGCAAGCTGGCCCCCGCCCTGCTCCCGCTGGCCGCGCTCGCGGTCGCGATCCCCGCGCTCGTCACCACGCGCTCGGAGAGCCGCAGCGAGCCGGCGCCCTACACCGAGGCGGATGCGTCTGCCGATGCGGGCGCGTCGGCCGAGGTCCGCGCGCTCGAGCCGGAGCTCTCGGCGGATCCGGACGCGCTCGGAGACGAGAGCGCGCCCGGCGCGGCGCCACCGGCGGCCGACGCCGAGGCCTTCGACTGCCTGATCGAGCCGGCCCAGGTCGTCGACATCGGCAGCCCTGTCGTCGGCCTGATCGACAAGATCCACGTCGAGCGCGCCGACCTCGTCGCCGAGGGGCAGCTGCTCGTCGAGCTCGAGAGCGGCGCCGAGCGCGCCGCGGTCGACCTCGCACGCGCGCGCGCCGCCATGGACGGCGCCGAGCTCGCGCGCGAGGCGAACGTGAAGCTCGGCATCAATCGGGAGTCACGCGCGCGGCGGCTCTCGCAGAACAACGTGCTCTCGGACGACATGCGCGAGGAGGCCGAGACCACGGCGGAGCTCGCGCGCTTCGAGCTGAAGCAGGCGCGCGAGGACCGCGAGATGGCCTCGCTCCAGCTCGCGCAGGCCGAAGAGCTGCTGCGCCGCCGCAGCATCACGAGCCCGATCTCCGGTGTCGTGGTCGAGCGGCTGATGTCGCCCGGCGAACGCGTCGACGAGGAGCCGATCCTGCGCATCGCGCAGATCAGCCCGCTGCGCGTCGAGGTGACCCTGCCGGCCACGCGCTTCGGGAAGGTGCTGCCGGGCATGAGCGCCTCGGTCGAGCCCGAGGTGCCGGGAAACCAGGTCTACGTCGCGTCGGTGGCCCTCGTCGACCGCGTGATCGACGCCGCGAGCGGCACCTTCGGCGTGCGCCTCGAGCTGCCGAACCCGGAGCAGGACATCCCGAGCGGTCTGCACTGCCGCGTGCGCTTCCTCGAGCCGTAGGCCGGCGGCGTGGAGCGCTTCTCCCCGGTCCTGCGCATGAGCCTCGGCCTCGTGGTGCTGACGTGCGCCATCCTGCTCGCCGCCGACTTCGCGGGCCTGCTGCCGCCGCTCCAGGACGAGGCGATGCGCGAGCGGATCTCGCTGTGCGAGGGCCTCTCGGTGCAGGTCGCGCAGGCCGCGTCGCGCGGCGAGCTCGCGAGCGTCCGCTCGATCCTCACCCTGGCGTCGCGCCGCCATCCGGAGCTGCTCTCCGCCGGCGTGCGCAGCACCGAGGGCTCCTTGTGGGTGCAGGCCGGTGAGCATCGCCGGCTGTGGGGCTCGCCCGATCCCGGCGCCTCGACGCCGACGCACATGCGCGTCCCCCTGTTCCGCGACGGCAAGCCGTGGGCGACGCTCGAGGTCCGCTTCGCCGAGGTCGAGGCGCGCCACGTGCTGGCGACCTTGTGGCGGCGCCCGCTGGTGCGCCTGCTGCTCGTCGTCGGCGTGATCGGATTCGCGGCCTACGGCTTCTACCTGAACCGCAACCTGAAGCACCTCGACCCCTCCGCGGTGATCCCCGCGCGCGTGCAGGCCGCGCTCGACGTGATGGGCGAAGGCGTGATCCTCGTCGATGCGCGCGGCCGCATCGTGCTGGCGAACACGGCCTTCGCGGAGCGTCTCGGCACGACCTCGGCGTCACTTCTCGGCGTCGACGCGGCCGGGCTCGGCTGGCTCGCGAACGGTCCCGCCGAGGCGCCCGTCGTGATCCCGTGGACGCAGGCGCTGCGCGAGGGCGGCTCGGTCGCCGGGAGCACCCTGCGCATCCGGCGCGACGGCGCGGCCGAGCGCGTCTTCGTCGTGAACGCCTCGCCGGTGCTCGACGGCTGGGGCGCGCCGAAGGGCGCCATCGCGACCTTCGACGACGCCACCGAGCTCGAGCAGAAGACGCTCGCGCTCGAACACGCGCTCGCCGAGCTGGAGAAATCGCGCGACGAGATCCGGCTCCAGAACGACGAGCTCCAGGTGCTCGCGCGGCGCGACCCGCTCACCGGCATCGCGAACCGGCGCGCGTTCGTCGAGCGCTTCGAGGAGCAGCTGCGCGACGCCTCGCGCGCGGGCCGCGAGGTCTGCTGCCTGATGGCCGACATCGACCGCTTCAAGCACATCAACGACGTGCACGGCCACGCCATGGGCGACGAGGTGATCAAGCTGGTCGCGCAGGCGCTCTCGTCCGAGCTCGGCTCGAGCGAGGACGTGTGCCGCTACGGCGGCGAAGAGTTCTGCGTCACCTTGCCGGACACGAAGATCGAGCAGGCGGTGCGCGTGGCGGAGCGGGTCAACAAGAAGGTGCAGCTGCCGGGCTTCGCGCGGGTTCCCGTGACCGTGAGCCTCGGCGTCGCCTCCACCCGCGACGGCGCGCGCGCGTTCGGCGAGCTGATCGAGCAGGCCGACCGGGCTCTCTACGCCTCGAAGAAGCGGGGGCGGAATCGTGTGACCTGCTGGCACCAGCTCGATGCGGTCGAGCGGAAGGACGGCACCGAGGCCTGACAGCCCTCGCCTGCGGGGATCGCGGGAATTCCTCTGGCACGGCAGGGGCTTGGTGACCGACGTCCTCAAGTGGCCGGGATCCCGGGCCGAAACATCTGGGTTGGAAATCCCCCAGTGCCCAGGTCGAGACGACCCCTCCGTCTTGGCGGCCAGCCCCTCGTCGAGGAGCTGGAGCGCCGCATTCTGCTCTCGGCCGGAATCGAGGGCGCCGCTCTCGATCCGTCGCTCGCGATGCCGCAGGGCGCCCCGGCGGCCGAGCTCTCCACGCTCGCGACGGCGGCCGAGAACGCCGTTCGCCACGAGCTGGTGCTGATCGACGGCAACGTCGCGGATCGCGACAGCCTGCTCGCCGACCTGCGCGCCTCGGCGGGTCCGGACCGCGAGCTCGAGGTGCTCGTGCTCGACGCCGGCCGCGACGGCATCGGCCAGATCACGGACATCCTGCGCGAGCGCTCGGGACTCGACGCGGTCCACGTGATCGCGCACGGCAGCGATGGCGTGCTCCAGCTCGGGAGCACGCGGCTCGAGTCGGAGAGCCTGGCGGCGCGGCGCGACGCCGTCGCGAGCTGGGGCGACGCGCTCTCGAGCGATGCCGACCTGCTGCTCTACGGCTGCGATCTCGCGGGCGGCGAGCGCGGCGAGGCGCTGCTGCAAGGGCTGGCCGAGCTGACCGGCGCGGACGTGGCCGCGAGCACGGACGTCACGGGCAGCGCGCTCTACGGCGCGGACTGGGAGCTCGAGGCGACGGTCGGACACGTGGAAGCGTCGGCGCTCTCGAGCCGCTGGGCCGGCGCGCTCTCGATCGAGAACGTCGCCGACGACCTCGCGAGCGGCGGCTACGCCGGCAACACCGGCAGCGAGAGCTGGTCGACGCCATGGCGCGAGATCGGCGAGCTGACGGATCCCTCGGGCGGCGTGGTGGACGTGAACGGCGGCGCGATCCGCATGGGCGGCGCGGGCAACGACCTCACCGATCACGGCATCGTGCGCGAGGCGGATCTCGACGGCGTGCTCTACGCGACCTTGCGCTTCGACTACCGGCGCCAGAACCAGATGGGCTCGGGCGGCAGCGTCAGCGCGCAGGTGTCGACCGACGGCTCCACCTGGACGACGCTCGCGACGTACGCGCTCGGACCGACCGACCCCGGCTACGTCGCGCAGAGCTTCGACATCTCCGCCTACACCGGCCCGGAGACGCGCGTCCGCTTCCTCGGCTCGGGCAACGCGTCCGGCTACTTCAACGTCGACAACGTCGAGATCCAGTACTCGCGCACGCTCTACCTGAAGGGCGACGGCGTGCCTGCCGCGTCGCTCTCGACGGCCGTGCCGGTGAACGTCGCGCTGCCGAACTACGACCCGGCGCGCGACGCCTCCGCCGGCCTCGTGCTCAAGAAGGGCGGCTCGGGCCTCGGCGAGACGGATGCCGACCAGCAGCAGACGTGGCTCGCGCCGGTCGACGGCGTGAACGCGATCGACGCGCGCGTCCAGCTCACGTTCTTCAGCGCGATGAAGGACTTCGAGGCCGGCAAGCGCGGCCACGTGACGGCGTACCTGATGGACGTCTCCGGCACGACGCAGACGCAGATCGCGACGGCTTCGCTGCAAGCGGACGACTGGGGCGGGGGCGGCTGGCAGCAGTTCACGCTCGACTTCGGCGACCAGAGCTACGACCTGGCCGCCGGACACCGGCTCGGCGTCAAGCTGATCGTCGAGAACAACTCGCAGGGCGATCTCTGGTTCGCGTACGACACCGGGACCTACGCGAGCAAGCTCACGTTCCTGGCGAGCACGCCTTCGGAATCGGCCGGTGCAGCGCTCTTCTCGGACGGCACCGCCGTGCCGAGCGCCAGCCAGTGGGATGGCACCAGCTTCGGCGCCGCCGGCGCCACCGCGAACATGAGCTCGCGCTGGCGGATCGTGCAGGGCGCGGAGGCGCCGACGCGCGACGAGAAGATCGTGATCGGCGTCGACACGAGCGGCACCGTGCGCGGCGAGATCTGGAACGGCACGACGTGGAGCGCGCTGCCGACGAATCCGCTCGCCACCGGCACCACCAGCACCTACTGGGCGGGTGAGGTCGCGTACGAGAGCACCAGCGGCGATGCGCTGGTGGTGTGGAGCAACGGCACGACGGGCAGCGCGGGCCTCTCCTACAGCGTCTGGAACGGCACGACGTGGACCGCGCCGCAGACGATCGCGACGCCGCTCGCCGGGCAGGCGCAGCAGCTGCGCCTCGCCGCCAGCCCCGATTCCGACGAGATGGTGCTGATCGTCAGCAACGCGAGCAGCCAGGACTACGCGCTCGTCTGGAACGGCAGCAGCTGGGGCAACGGGATCTCGCTCAGCGCGACCGGCACGGGCAACGACCGCACCGACGTCTTCGTCGCCTACGAGCAGCAGAGCGGCGACGCGATGGTCGTGTACGGAAAGGGCACGGGCAGCGTCTTCTACCGCACCTGGAACGGCACGGCCTGGAGCAGCGAGAGCAGCCTCGCGAACCCGGCCGGCGCTACGGGCAACGCGCGCTGGACGACGCTCGGCTCCGACCCGAACAGCGACCGCATCGCGCTCGGCGTGCTGACCTACAACAACGGCGTCTGGCTCTCGGTCTGGGACGGCAGCAGCTGGCAGACGCCGGTGGTGGCCACGACGAACGCGTCGAGCGCGACCGCGATGGGCGTCGCGGTCGCCTTCGAGTCGACGACGGGCCAGGCGCTCGCGACCTACACCGCGAGCGGCAGCGCCTACACCCGCTATCGCACCTGGAGCTCGGCCAGCGGCTGGTCCAGCGAAGCGATCGGCACCTACGTCGGCCAGACGCCGCAAGGGCTGACGCTCGACGCCGACCCGATGACCGACGACATCATGCTCGGCATCGTCGACGACGGTAGCGACATCAATTTCGCGCGCTGGAACGGCGCGGGCTGGAGCGAGCGCACCGAGCTCGAGAACAACAACGGCGAGGGCGCCTACCAGCCGTTCGTCTTCATGTGGGACCGCGGCCTGAACACGCCGCCGACGGTGACCCTGCCCGGCGGCGCCGTCAGCTACACCGAGAACGGTCCGGCCGTCGTGCTCGACGGCGCCGCGATCGTCGCCGATCCCGACTCACCGACCCTCACCGGCGGCGAGCTGACCGTGTCGATCAGCGCGAACGCCACCGCCGCCGATCGCCTGGCGATCCGCAACCAGGGCGCCGGCATCGGCAATGTCAGCGTGTCCGGGAGCACGATCCTCTACGACTTCGGATCCGGGCCCACGGCGATCGGCTCCTACACCGGCGGCGGGAACGGCACGACGCCGCTGACGGTCACGTTCAACGCGAGCGCGACCTTGACCGCCGTGCAGGCCGTCGTCCGCAACGTGACGTTCTCGAACGTCTCGGACGGCCCCTCGACCCTCGCGCGAACGGTCTCGCTGACGCTTGCCGACGGCGAGGGCGGCACGAGCACCGCCGTCACCAAGACGGTCACCGTGATCGCTCTCCCCGATCCGCCGGTTCTCGGCGACGCGAGCTTCACCCTGGCCGAGAACACGGCCGCAGGAACGGTGGTCACGACCCTGGCGGCGACCGACCCCGACGCCGGCGAGACGTTCACCTACGCGATCCTCGGCGGGAACACCGGTGGCGCGTTTGCCCTCGACGCGACCACGGGCGCGCTGACGGTCGCGGTCCCGGCCGCGCTGAACTTCGAGACGACGCCGACGTTCACGCTCACCGTGCGCGTCACCGACAGCGGCGGGCTCACCGACAACGCCACGATCACGGTGAATCTCACGAACGTGAACGAGGCGCCGGTGCTCAACGACGCCACGTTCGCGCTGGCGGAGAACAGCGCGGCGGGTACTGCGGTGGCGACTCTGGCGGCAACGGACCCCGACGCCGGCTCCACGTTCACCTATGCGATCCTGGGCGGGAACACGAACGGCGCCTTCGCACTCGACGCGACGACCGGCGCGCTGACGGTTGCGAACCCGGCTGCCCTGAACTTCGAGACCACGCCGACGTTCACCTTGACCGTGCGCGTCACCGACAGCGGCGGGCTCACCGACAACGCCACGATCACGGTGAATCTCACGAACGTGAACGAGGCGCCGGTGCTGAACGACGCCGCGTTCTCGGTCGCGGAGAACAGCGCCGCGGGTACTGCGGTGGCGACTCTGGCGGCAACGGACCCCGACGCCGGCTCCACGTTCACCTACTCGATCCTCTCCGGAAACACCGGCGGCGCCTTCGCGCTGGATCCGACGACGGGCCAGATCACCGTCGCGAACCCCGCCGCGCTCGACTTCGAGACGACGCCGAGCTTCACCCTCACGGTCCAGGTGACGGACGCCGGCGGCCTCACCGACAATGCCACGATCACCGTCAATCTCACGAACGTGAACGAGGCGCCGGTGCTGAACGACGCGGCGTTCTCGGTCGCGGAGAACAGCGCGGCGGGCACCGCCGTTGCCACTCTGGCGGCGACCGATCCGGACGCCGGCTCGATTTTCACCTACTCGATCCTCGGCGGAAACACGAACGGCGCGTTTGCGCTCGATCCGACCACCGGCCAGATCACCGTCGCGAACCCCGCCGCGCTCGACTTCGAGACCACGCCGACGTTCACCCTCACGGTCCAGGTGACGGACGCCGGCGGCCTCACGGACACGGCGACGATCACGGTCGACCTCACCGATGCCAACGAAGTCCCGGACCTCGCCGACGCCACCTTCGCCCTCGCCGAGAACAGCGCCGCTGGCACCGCCGTTGCCACTCTGGCGGCGACCGATCCGGACGCCGGCTCCACCTTCACCTACTCGATCCTCTCCGGAAACACCGGCGGCGCGTTCGCGCTCGACCCGACGACCGGCGAGATCACCGTCGCGAATACGTCCGCGCTCGACTTCGAGACCACGCCGAGCTTCACGCTCACGGTCCAGGTCACGGACGCCGGCGGCCTGACGGACACGGCGACGATCACCGTCGACCTCACCGATGCCAACGAAGTGCCCGACCTCGCGGATGCCGTGTTCGCGCTTGCCGAGAACAACGCCGCCGGCAGCGTCGTCGGCAGCGTCGCCGCGACGGACCCCGACGCAGGCGAGACCTTCACCTACGCGATCCTCGGCGGGAACACGAACGGCGCCTTCGCGCTGGATCCGACGACCGGCGCGCTGACGGTCGCGAACCCGGCCGCGTTGAACTTCGAGACGACGCCGAGCTTCACCCTCACGGTCCAGGTCACCGACGCCGGCGGCCTCACCGACAATGCCACGATCACCCTCAATCTCACGAACGTGAACGAGGCGCCGGTGCTGAACGACGCGGCGTTCTCGGTCGCGGAGAACAGCGCGGCTGGCACCGCCGTTGCCACTCTGGCGGCAACCGATCCGGACGCCGGCTCGACCTTCACCTACGCGATCCTCGCCGGGAACACGAACGGCGCCTTCGCGCTCGACGCGACGGCCGGGGCGCTGACCGTCGCGAATCCGGCTGCGCTCGATCTCGAGACGACGCCGAGCTTCACCCTCACGGTCCAGGTCACCGACGCGGGCGGGCTCACCGACAACGCCACCATCACCGTCAACCTCACGAACGTGAACGAGGCGCCCATTCTGAACGACGCCGCGTTCTCGCTCGCGGAGAACAGCGCGGCGGGCACCGCGGTGGCGACCCTGGCGGCGACAGACCCCGACGCTGGTTCGACCTTCACCTACGCGATCCTCGGCGGGAACACGAACGGCGCCTTCGCGCTGGATCCGACGACCGGCGCCCTGACCGTCGCGAACCCGGCCGCGCTGAACTTCGAGACGACGCCGAGCTTCACGCTCACGGTCCAGGTGACGGACGCCGGCGGGCTCACCGACAACGCCACGATCACCGTAAATCTCACGAACGTGAACGAAGCGCCGGTGCTCAACGATGCGCCGTTCTCGGTCGCCGAGAACAGCGCCGCGGGAAGCGTGGTCGGCAGCGTCATCGCGACCGACCCCGACGCCGGCGAGACCTTCACCTACGCGATCCTCGGCGGGAATACGAACGGCGCCTTCGCGCTCGACGCGACGACCGGGGCGCTGACCGTCGCGAACGCGGCTGCGCTCGATCTCGAGACGACGCCGACCTTCACCCTCACCGTCCAGGTCACCGATGCCGGCGGCCTCACCGACACGGCGACGATCACGGTGAACCTCACCGACGCCAACGAAGTGCCCGACCTCGCGGATGCCGTATTCGCGCTTGCCGAGAACAGCGCCGCGGGAAGCGTGGTCGGCGGCGTCGCAGCCACCGACCCCGACGCCGGCGAGACCTTCAGCTACGCGATCCTCGGTGGAAACACCAACGGCGCATTCGCGCTGAACGCAGCCACGGGCGAGCTCACCGTCGCGAACCCCGCCGCGCTCGACTTCGAGACGACGCCGACCTTCACTCTCACCGTCCAGGTCACCGACGCCGGCGGCCTCACCGACAACGCCACGATCACGGTCGACCTCACGAATGTGAACGAGGCGCCGGTGCTGAACGACGCGGCGTTCTCGCTGGCGGAGAACAGCGCCGCGGGCGCCGCCGTTGCCACTCTGGCCGCGACCGACCCCGACGCCGGCTCCACGTTCACCTACGCAATCCTCTCCGGAAACACCGGCGGCGCCTTCGCGCTCGATCCGACCACCGGACAGATCACCGTCGCGAACCCCGCCGCGCTCGACTTCGAGACCACGCCGACGTTCACCCTCACCGTCCAGGTGACCGACGCCGGCGGCCTCACCGACAACGCCACGATCACGGTCAATCTCACGAACGTGAACGAGGCGCCCGTGCTCAACGACGCGGCGTTCTCGCTCGCCGAGAACAGCGCCGCGGGCGCCGTGGTCGGCAGCGTCGCCGCCACCGATCCCGACGCCGGCTCCACCTTCACCTACTCGATCCTCGCCGGGAACACGAACGGCGCCTTCGCGCTGAACGTGGCCACGGGCGAGCTGACCGTCGCGAACCCCGCCGCGCTCGACTTCGAGACCACGCCGAGCTTCACCCTCAGCGTCCAGGTGACGGACGGGGGCGGCCTCGCCGACACGGCGACGATCACGGTCGACCTCACGAACGCCAACGAGGCGCCCTCGCTCACCGGCGTGAGCTTCGCGATCGACGAGAACAGCATCGCCGGCACCTGGGTCGGCAGCCTCGCCGCCACCGACCCCGACGCCGGCGAGACCTTC